>CANQMB010000040.1 GCA_947624845.1 uncultured Bacilli bacterium | reverse complement strand
GAGAAGGTGGAGGAAATCTATATAGTGCTGCTACTACAGTTAAAGGAGATAATATTGAAGAAGTAAGTAAACGATTGACGCGTAGTTTAACACCAGGAAAAAAATAAAAGGGGTGTAGTAAATGAAAAGTATTGCTGCAATAACAAATGAAAATTTTTCTGAATATATTCAAGTTGGAACGACAACTTTTTTATTACCTTTGAAAGATTTTTCTGTTTCTTATGAAAAAACATATAATTTAAAAGAGATAAAAGAAATCAAGACAAAATATTCAGAAGCTTCTTTTTTTGTTGTCATGAACCGGATGATTTTTAATCGAGATATACCAAAAATAAGAAAAGTCCTTCGCGAGTTGGAAAAACTTTCTTTAGAGGGAATTTTTTTCTATGATTTAGCTCTTTTAGAATTGAAAAAAGAGGAAAAATTTCAAACTCCACTCGTTTGGAATGCTACCCATATGGTTACCAATTCTAAAACTTGTAACTACTATTTAGAAAATGGAGTAGATTATGCTTCTATTAGTGGAGAACTTTCCAAAAAAGAAATGAGAGAACTCATCCAAAATACAAAAATAAAATTGATTTATTCACTCGTTTGTAAGCCTGTTGTTGCTCATTCGAAAAGAAAATTAATTACCAATTATGAAAAAAGTAAAAATTCTTCTGTTAAAAACCAGTTAAAAATAACAGAACCAGTGACGAGGCAGGACTATTTAGTAAGAGAGGAAAAAGAAGGAACAAGTTTTTTCTACAATCAAATTCCCAATCATTTTTCGATGTTAGAAGATTTAGAAGTCGAATATGTATTACTGAATGAAAGTTTGATTCCTCACGACGTTTTTTTAAAATTATTACAATTGACAAATCAATATATAAAAGGAGAACTTTCTTATCAAGAAATAAGGAAGGAAAGTAAATTTTTATTAAAATTCGATGGGCCTTTTTTAGAACATGAGACAATTTATCGAGTAAAAAAGGGGGAAAAAGAATGAAAAAAATAGAATTACTAGCTCCAGCGGGGGATTTAGAACGGTTAAAAGTCAATCTTCTCTATGGTGCTGATGCCGTTTATATCGGGGGAGAATCTTTTGGACTGAGAGCGAATGCAACGAATTTTTCTTTTTCCGAAATGAAAGCGGGTTGTCGTTTTGCACATGCACTTTCCAAAAAAGTG
Source organism: uncultured Bacilli bacterium (assembly GCA_947624845.1). GTDB lineage: Bacteria > Bacillota_I > Bacilli_A > RF39 > UBA660 > MGBC119817. Next base: position 7,896 of record CANQMB010000040.1, on the reverse strand, counting down.
TTTTTAACTTTGAATATCGTTTTTCATGAAGAAGATATGAAACAAGTAGAAACTTATATTCAAAAAGCAGTGGATACGGGAATTGATGCTTTTATCGTCAGTGATCCATTTTTAATATCCTATATCAAAAAAAATTATCCATCGGTAGAAGTTCATCTTTCGACTCAGATGTCTACTACCAATACTTTGGCTGCTACTTTTTTTAAAAATCAAGGCGTCGATCGAATTGTGCTTGCTAGGGAACTTTCTAAAGAGGAAATAAAAGAAATTATAGATAGAACCCATATGGATATTGAAGTATTTATTCATGGGGCGATGTGTACTTGTTTTAGTGGACGATGTACTTTATCGAATTATGTCACAGGAAGAGATGCCAATCGAGGTGGATGTGCTCAGGTCTGTCGTTTTGCTTTTCAAACGGACGATGAGACCCCATTTACTATGGCGACCAAAGATTTAAATATGTCTTTGTATATTCCCGATTTAATTCAAATGGGAGTGGCTTCTTTAAAAATTGAGGGAAGAATGCGCTCTTTATATTATTTAGCAACGGTTGTTGGTACTTATCGTCATATGATTGACTCTTATTATGAAAAAACTTTAACGGAAGAGAAAAAAGAAGAGTATCAAAATATATTAAATCGTGTGGCTAACCGAGAAACTTCCACTCATTATTTTTTGAAGGAAGCAGATCAAAGCGATCAGTATTATACGGGAAGACAAGAGCTTTCAAATCAAGATTATCTAGGACTGATTACTGGATATGATAAGAAGAATCAATGTTTAGTATTGGTGGAAAGAAACTACTTTGAAGTAGGGGATGAGATCGAAATATTTACGCCAACGGGTGAAAAATATCGTCAAATTGTCGATCATATCTATAATGAGGATATGGAAGAATTAGAAGTTGCGAGACATCCAGAAGAAGTGCTTAAAATTAAATTTGATCATCCATTAGAAGAATATTCGATGATTCGAATTGTTCATAGAAAAAATCAAGAAAGTAGAGGATAGTATGGATTATATTGAAGAAGCAAAGAAAAACTTTTTATTAAATGAAGAAAACTTATCTCCTTATGCTACGAAAAGTACTCAGGCGATACGTCTATATCCCCAAGAAGAGGATATGAGGCCTCCTTTTTTTCATGATATTGATCGAATTATTCATAGCCTATCTTATACGAGATATGTAGATAAGACACAAGTTTATTCATTTAAAGAAAACGATCATATTTCAAAACGTATGGTTCATGTTCAATTGGTAAGTAAAATCGCTCGGACGATTGGTAGGGCTTTGTGTCTAAATGAAGATTTAATAGAGGCAATTGCCTTGGGTCATGATATTGGACATACGCCTTTGGGACACGTAGGAGAGGCCTTGATCAATGAGATTACCAAACAAGAATTGGGCGAAGAATTCGCTCATAATATTCAAAGTGTTCGCGATTTAATGATCTTAGAAAAAAGAGGAAAAGGATTAAATCTGACGATTCAAGTTTTAGATGGCATTATGTGTCACAATGGGGAAATGTTGGAATGTTGTTACCAGCCAATGAAAAAAAGTAAAGAAGAATTTTTAAAAGAATATGAGGAAAGTTATCAAAGTCTAGAGAAAACAAAAAAATATTCTGCGATGACTTTAGAGGGCTGTGTAGTTAGAATTTCTGATATTATTGGTTATATTGGAAGAGATATTGAAGATGCCATTGAATTAGGACTTTTTAAAAGAGAAAATTTACCTAAAAAAATTACAGATGTCTTAGGAAATAACAATAGTGAAATTGTCAATACGATTATTTTGGATATTATAAAAAATAGTATTCATCGTCCTTATATTCAACTAAGCAAAAAAGTATATCAGGCTCTATTTGCCTTAAAAGAATTTAATTCAAAAAATATTTATCAATGTGCAACAACGGATATAGAATATCAATACTATAAACAAGGAATTTGGAAGTTGTATCAAAGTTACTTAGAAGCTATTATCCATCACGATGATGAAAATATAATCTATCAGATTTATTTGAATTATCAAAGCGAGGATTATATAAAGAATACCAACCCAAAAAGAATGGTAATTGATTTTATTAGTGGAATGACCGATGAAATGTTTTTAAGAGAAATATCCAAAACAAAAGATTTTAAAAATGCGTCATAAATCATTGACAATATTAGTAAAATGTAGTATTATTTAAAGCGTTATGATTTGAGGTGGAAATGTGAAAAATAAAAATGTAGTTTATTTGACTCAAGAAGGTTATGACGAATTAAAAAAAGAGTTAGATGTTTTAATTAATGTAAGACGTCCTGAAAATATACAATCAATCAAGGAAGCGAGAAGTCTCGGTGATTTGTCTGAAAATGCGGATTATGATGCTGCCAAAAATGAACAAGCACAAATTGAAGGTAGAATTAAGACAATTGAAAAAATGTTAGAGAATGCTTCTATTATTAAAAATGTATCGAAAGATATTGTTTCTTTGGGTAGTACTGTTTTAATTCAATATGAAGATGATCCAGAAGATGAGGATGAATATAAGATTGTTGGAAGTCAAGAGGCAGATCCGTTTGATAGTAAAATTTCGAATGAATCTCCTATTGCTCAGGCGCTCATGAATCACAAAGTAGGAGATATTGTGACAGTCGAAAGTCCCAATGGAAGTTATAATGTAGAAATTAAGGCCATTAGTTAAAATAAAGTTGTAGTAAACTTTATTTTTTCTTCTTAAGAATTTTAAATATAAGCATAGATATAAATAGGAAAGGGGAGGATTACGATCGATAAAAAAGTATTGGAAATGCAGATGCTAAAATATCAATTAGCAGAATCCAAGTTGTTGACTAGTATTCATGGTTTAATGAGAGAATATGAACTTAAAAATTCCTATAATCCGATTGAACATATTAAATCGAGAATTAAAAAAGAAGAGAGTATTGTTGAAAAATTAAAAGAAAAAAATTATGATCTTACCATTGAAAATATGATTCATCATATTCATGATATTGTAGGAATTCGAATTGTTTGTTCTTTCTTATCCGATGTCTACGAAATTGTAAATATTTTAAAGAATTCTGGACAATTTGAAATTATGGAAGAGCAGGACTATATCAAAAATCCTAAAAAAAGTGGATATCAGAGTTATCACATCTTAGTAAAAGTTCCTATATTCTTGCAAGATGGATTGGAAAAAATCGAAGCAGAAATTCAAATTCGGACGGTGGCGATGGACTTTTGGGCTAGTTTAGATCATAAGATTGCCTACAAATTTCGCAGTCGAATTCCGTTAGAAATTCAAGATGAAATGTATCGGTGCTCTTTAGATATACAAAAACTAGATCATGAGATGTTAAAATTAAATAACACTTTAAATCAATTTCAAAGTAGATAGCAATATCTATTTTTTTCTTTCTATGCTATAATATGGACAGGTGATTGAAGTGATATATTTAGATTATTCGGCAACGACTCCTCCAGAGGAAGAAGTTTTGGAAAGTTTTTTACAGACTTCGAGAAAATATATAGGGAATCCTAATTCTTTACATAAATTAGGTCTCGATGCTAAAAAATTGATTGATGCTGCAACCGATTCTATAGCCAAAATACTGAATGTTCAGAGCAAAGAAATTATTTATACAAGTGGAGCGAGTGAAGCCAATAATATGGCTTTAAAAGGAATTGCCTATGCTTATAAAAATCGAGGACGACATTTAATTGTCTCTCCTTTAGAGCATGCTTCTATTATGGAGACAGTTCGATTTTTAGAGCAAGATGGATTTGAAGTTAGTATTGCACCACTTACTGAGGAAGGTTTGATTGATATAGATCAATTGGAACAGATGATTCGAGAAGATACAATCTTAGTATCTATTGCCAGTGTGAATAGTGAAACTGGAGTAAGACAAGAAATTGACCAAATCGGAAAGAGATTAAAAAAATATCCGAAGCTCTTTTTTCATAGTGATATGACTCAAAGTATTGGCAAAGAAAGAGTTCTTTTGGATCATGTCGATCTAGCGAGTCTTTCGGCTCAAAAATTCTATGGTCTAAAAGGAAGTGGCCTTTTATATAAAAAGGAAAACATTCAACTGACTCCGCTGATTCATGGTGGAAAATCGACAACTAAATTTCGGAGTGGGACTCCAGCAACGGCATTGATTGTCTCCCTTGCAAAAGCGCTTCGACTATGCTATGAGGACTTTGATTTCAAATTAGAGAAAGTGAAGAAAAATCAACGCCTTCTTTTACAGGAATTAAATAAAATTGAGGGCCTTTCTTTTAATAGTAATTCCTATTGTCTTCCTCATATTGTGAATATCAGTGTAGCAAGTATCAAACCTGAAACTTTACTACATGCCTTGGAGGAAGAAGAAATTTATATTTCTACTAAAACAGCATGCAGTAGTGGAGAAGATTTTTCCGAAGCTGTCTATGCACTTACCAAAGATAAAGAAAAAGCAAAAACGAGCTTGCGTATTAGTATTTCTCATCGGACGAGTGAGGAAGAAATTTTAGAGTTTTGTAAAGTACTCAAAGAAAAAATTCAACATTTGAGAGAAGTTTTAAATTAAGGGGGAACAATGATGAAATTAGTGGTTGAAAACTTAACTAAAAATTATGGATCCAAAGAAGTGTTGGATTCGGTTGATTTTACTTTTGAAGAAGGAAAAATTTATGGGCTCATAGGAAGAAATGGAAGCGGAAAAACCACATTTTTTAACGCTTTAAATGACGATATTGACATTGATAGTGGAAAATTTTACTTAGGGGGAGAAAAACTGTTAAACAAAGATATCGGTTATGTTCGAGCTACTCCAAATATTCCTGAATTTTTAACAGGAAGAGAGTTTTTAACTTTTTTCTTGGATATTAATCAGGAAAAAATTAAAAATCCAAAGACAATCGATGAATATTTTGATATGGTTCAGATTCTTAGAGAAGATCAAGATAAATTGATGAAAGAGTATTCTCATGGTATGAAAAATAAAATGCAAATTTTAATTCATATTATTAGTAATCCGAATGTGTTACTTTTAGATGAACCTTTAACTTCATTTGATATTGTCATTCAAGATGAGATGAAAAAACTTTTAAAACAGATAAAAAAAGACCACATTTTAATATTTTCTACTCATATTTTAGAAATTGCTATGGATTTGTGTGATGAAATTGTCATTATTCATAATAAAAAGTTAGAATTAATTGAAAAGAAGAATTTAAATCAAAAAGAATATAAAAAGAAAATTATTGAAAGTTTGAAGGATGAGAAAAAATGATTTCTACTTTAGTTTCTTCTTTTAAAATTGATATGACTTATACGATCAATGCTTTTATTTATCGACTTCTTCATCTTCCTTATTTTAAAGAAGTTTTTTCAACAGATTTATATAAAAGCAAAAAAGCCAAGAAATTTGTACGGATTCTAGCTATTTTTTGTACACTATTTCGAATGTTTATTACCAAAATTTCCTATGTGTTTTTTATTTATTTTCTTATACAAATTCTCTATTCAAATGTAACGAGTTCTCTATTTTTTCATGTATTTTTCTTTTTATCGATGATTGGTATGTTTATTAATACTAGAATCTTATCTGTCGGTAGAAAAAAATATTATGCTGTTATCCTAATGGGGATGGATGCCAAAAAATATACACTAGCTTATTATTGGTTTTATACGATTACCAATTTTATTACGAATTTAGTGGCTTTATTTATTTTATCGATGTCACTCTTATCTTTTGGTCCCCTTTATGCTTTTATTTTTGCTTTGATAACCGTCTGTTTAAAGACGAGTGGAGAAGTGTTAAATATTTTGTTTTATCAAAAGACAGAAACTTTACTTGTTGCTAGAAACAATTATTATTTTACAATTTTAATTACTTTTCTTCTTTTGGCCTTTTTATTACCTTATATTCATATGATTCTTCCTCCTTCTTCGTATTTCTTGTTGTCTGTTGTCATCTTCATTTTTTCTCTATTTAGTTTGGTTTATTTATATCATTTCAATTCCTATCAGAAAATTTATAAGAAAATAAATACAGAAAAAGCAATTCGAAGTGAAGAGAATGAAACAGCCTATCAACGGCAAATGGCTTTAGAAATTCGAAAGAAAGATTATAAAATTAACGAAAAAAAATTAAAGGGAAAGAGGGGATATGATTATTTTAATACGATCTTCTTTTTAAGACATAAAGTAATTCTTTCCTCTTCTGCCAATTTATTTTCATTTGTTTGTTTTCTTCTTTTTGGAATTTTAATTTTATATGCCCTGTTGAATAAAGAAATTCAACCAGAAATTTATGCACTGATTCATCATCATTTTGCAATTATTTTAATTGTGATGTATTTTGTCAATCGAGGATCGATTATTACTCAGGCAATGTTTTATAATTGTGATCGAAGTATGTTGACTTTTAATTTTTATCGAGAAAAAGAAGTGATTTTAAATGTATTTAAACAAAGATTAAAAACTGTTTCTATGGTAAATTTAAGACCAGCTTTTGTCATTGGACTGGGGCTTAGCATTTTATTGATTCTTTGTAGTCATTCTTTTTCCATTCATTATCTTTTTATGTTTTTATCAGTATTGATGCTCAGTGTATTTTTCTCTTTGCACTATTTAGTTATTTATTATTTATTACAACCTTATAATGAGTATATGGAAATAAAGAGTTTTTCCTATACGATTGTTAGTTTCTTTACTTATTTTCTTTGTTATTTAGCAAAAGATCTCACTTTTAGTTTTCCTGTTTTTTCTATTTTGATTTTAATTGGAACCATTATTTATATCATTTTAGCTTTATTTCTCGTTTATAAATTCTCGGAAGAAACTTTTAAACTAAAATAGGAACATTTTTCTCTTATTTTACATATAATAAAGTAACATCTTTGTACACAGAATGCTTCAAAATTGACATTTTTCAGAAAGTATGGTAAAATAGTAGTACTTTTAAGGAGTGTTAAAGATGATGAAAAGATCGATTGTAGTCAGTGGTGTACTCTCGATTATTGCCATTGTAATGATTGCCATTGCTATGACACTGCAAATTGATAAAGATTATGGTAAGATTGATGCAGCCAAGGTGGCTTTCAATCAAATAGATGTAAAGAGTATGGCTTCTTCGAACCGAGTAATTGAAACAACGAAGGAAGAAGAAACTGTAGTGGCTAAGGAAGTTGTGGAGGAAGTTCCAATGGAAGTTGCTTCCCAAGCAATTGAACCACCGCCACCAGAACCACCAAGAGTGGAAGTTTATGAGGGAATGACCTTAGAAGAACTAAGTGCCAAATTAGACCGAAATTTAAGTTCTGTTCTTGCTGGAAAAGGTAGTTTAGTGGCAAGTCATGCCATAGAACTTGGAATTGATCCTTATATTTCAGTTGCCATTATGCTTCATGAAACAGGATGTAACTGGAAATGTAGTAGTTTAGTAATTCAATGTAATAATGTTGGTGGACAAAAAGGTTCTCCAAGTTGTGGTGGCGGAAGTTATAAAAGTTATCCGACATTAGATGAAGGAATTATTGGTTTTATGGATAACTTGTATAATAATTATTATGCTCATGGTCTAACGACTGTCGAAGCGATTGGTCCAAGATATGCGGAAAGTAATACTTGGGTTTCTAAAATTAATTCTTATGTTGCCAAAATTAGAGCAAGTTAAAAACTTGTTCTATTTTTATGAATTTAGAATAGACTATCATAGGTGGATTGGTTGACAAAATGGCGATTTTTTGTTATAATGTAGTACGTAAATTGATGGCACACTATTCTAGTCAGTTTACTTTATTATGAAGACGGGGATAAACTACCGTTAAAGAGCACATCGATGAAACCTTTGGTGTTTGCTTCCTACGCCCAGTTGGGGGTGGATGCTGGAGGGATAGGATATTGGGCG
>CANQMB010000039.1 GCA_947624845.1 uncultured Bacilli bacterium | reverse complement strand
GTTGGAGATAAAGTAAAAGCAGGAAAAACAATTATCGCTGATGGTAATAGTACCGATATGGGAGAACTTGCTTTAGGTAAAAATATGGTTGTTGCTTTCATGACATTTGATGGTTATAACTATGAAGATGCTGTTATTTTAAATGAAAATTTAGTAAAAGATGATGCCTATACATCACTACATTTGGAAGATTACGAAATGCAATGTCGTGAGACAAAACTTGGGCCTGAAGAAATTACAAGAGACATTCCTAACGTCAGTGAGGAAGCTCGTCGAAACTTAGATGAAAATGGAATTGTAACCATTGGTACAGAAGTTAAAGAAGGAGACATTTTAGTTGGAAAAGTAACACCAAAAGGAATGGCTGAACTTACTTCTGAAGAAAAATTGTTACATGCCATCTTTGGTGAAAAAACAAGAGAAGTTCGTGATACTTCGTTACGTGTTCCTCATGGTGGCGATGGTATTGTTCATGATATAAAAATTTATTCTCGTAAAGATAATGATGAATTACCTGCTGGTGTATCTAAAATTATTCGTGTTTATATTATTCAAAAACGTAAGATTCAAGTAGGAGATAAAATGTCAGGACGTCATGGAAATAAAGGTGTTATTTCCCTTATCCTTCCTCAAGAAGATATGCCATATTTACCAGACGGTACTCCGGTTGATGTTATGCTTAACCCACAAGGTGTTCCTTCTCGTATGAACTTAGGACAGATTTTGGAATTACATATGGGAATGGCTGCGAAAAAACTTGGTGTTCATGTAGCAACTCCAGTATTTGATGGAGCTCACATTGAAGATATTGAAGCCATGATGAAAGAAGCAGGAATGGATCCGGATGGAAAAACAGTTTTATATAATGGACGTACTGGTGAACCATTTGATAATCGTATCTCTGTTGGTGTCATGTATATGATTAAACTACACCACATGGTTGATGATAAACTTCATGCTCGTGCAACTGGACCATATTCATTAGTTACACAACAACCACTTGGTGGTAAAGCTCAATTTGGTGGACAGAGATTTGGTGAAATGGAAGTTTGGGCTTTGTATGCTTATGGTGCTGCTCATACTTTACAAGAAATCTTAACTGTAAAATCAGATGATGTAGTTGGTCGGGTTAAAGTTTATGAAGCCATTGTCAAAGGACAAGAAATTAATCAAGCTGGTGTTCCAGAATCCTTTAGAGTATTGATGAAAGAATTCCAAGCCTTAGGTTTAGATATATCTATTATTAATGATGAAGGGGAGACTCTAGAATTAAAAGAAATTGAAGATGCTGAAGATAAAGAAGATATGAAACTTTCCATTGATGAGTTGGATACTTCTCCAGCAACGGAAATTAAAGAAGAAAAAGAAGACTTAGAACTAGAAATTGAAGAGATTGATGAAGAGGAAGAAGAGTTATTAGAGGAAGGAGTGGATGCTGAATGATCGAAGTGAATAAATTTGAAGCTTTAAAGATTGGTATCGCATCTCCTGAAAAGATTAGAAAATGGAGCTATGGTGAAGTAAAAAAACCAGAGACAATCAACTATCGTACTCTTCGACCAGAAAGAGATGGATTATTCTGTGAAAAAATCTTTGGTCCTACGAAAGATTTCGAATGTGCTTGTGGGAAATATAAACGAGTTCGTTACAAAAATATTGTCTGTGATCGTTGTGGAGTAGAAGTTACACGTTCTAAAGTTCGTCGTGAACGAATGGGACATATTGAACTTGCTTCTCCAGTTTCTCATATTTGGTTTTTTAAAGGGGTTCCTTCTCGTATGGGTCTTGTTCTTGATATGAGTCCTAGAGATTTGGAAGAAGTGTTATATTTTGTCAGTTATGTAGTTATTGATAAAGGAAATGCTCCTTTGGAAAACAAACAAACATTATCAGAAAAAGAATATCGTGCTTATTATGAAAAATATGGTACGGGCTTTAAAGTCGGTATGGGAGCCGAAGCGATTAAAGAACTATTAAAAAAAGTAGATTTGAAAAAAGAAATTGATGAAATTACAAAAGAGTTAGAAAATGCTCAAGGGCAGAAGAGAACTCGTCTAGTAAAGAGATTAGATGTTTTGGATGCTTTCTATAAATCAGGAAATCGTCCAGAATGGATGATTATGGATTGTATTCCTGTAATTCCACCTGAACTTCGTCCTATGATTCAATTGGATGGTGGACGTTTTGCTACTAGTGATTTAAATGACTTATATCGTCGAGTAATCAATCGTAATAATCGTTTAAAGAAGTTAATTGATTTAGGGGCTCCTGGAATTATTATTCAAAATGAAAAACGTATGCTACAAGAAGCAGTGGATGCTTTGTTTGATAATGGACGTCGTGGAAGAAGTGTCACAGGTGCCGGAAATCGTCCTTTGAAATCAATTTCTAGCATGTTAAAAGGAAAACAAGGACGCTTCCGTCAGAACTTACTTGGAAAGCGTGTGGATTACTCTGGTCGTTCTGTTATTGTCGTTGGACCATCATTAAAGATGTATCAATGTGGTATTCCAAAAGAAATGGCTTTAGAGTTATTTAAACCTCATGTAATTCATGGTTTGGTTAGCAAAGATATTGCTCATAATATTAAAGCAGCAAAAAGATTGATCGATAATCAAGATCCTGTAGTTTGGGATATCGTAGAAGAAGTAATTAAGGAACATCCGGTATTATTAAACCGTGCTCCGACGTTACACCGTCTAGGAATTCAAGCTTTTGAACCTATCTTAGTTGGTGGAAAGGCAATTCGCTTACATCCGCTTGTTTGTACGGCCTTTAATGCTGACTTCGATGGAGACCAAATGGCTGTTCATGTGCCATTATCTGAAGAAGCTCAAGCAGAAGCAAGATTGCTTATGTTAGGTTCAAATAACATCTTGCATCCAAAATCAGGAGATCCGATCGTTACACCATCTCAAGATATGGTACTTGGAAACTATTATATTACGATGGAAAAAGCTGGTGAAGAAGGAGAGGGTCGTGTCTTTAAAAATTCTAATGAAGCTTTAATGGCTTATGAGAGACGAGAAATTACTCTTCATACTAGAATTGCTGTTCCAGTAGATTCCTTTAAATATAAAGTGTTTACTGATGGGCAAAAAGGAAAGTATTTAGTTACTACTGCTGGAAAACTTAAATTTAATGAAATTTTACCAGATTCTTTCCCATATATAAATGAACCTACTGATGATAATATTCAAAAAATCACACCAAATGAGTATTTTATTGAAAAAGGAAAGAATATCAAAGAAGAAATTTCTAAGATGCCTTTAGTGAAACCATTTGTAAAAAGTACGTTAGAAAAAATTATTGCTCAAGTATTTAAGCGTTATAAAACAACGGAGACTTCAACAATGCTTGATAATTTAAAAGATTTAGGATTTAAATATTCTACAATTGCTGGAATCACCATTAGTATTTCTGATGTTGAGACAAGCAAGAATAAAGATAAGATTGTTGCTGAGGCACAAAAAGTAGTAGATAAAATTAATAAACAATATAAGCGTGGTCTAATTACAGATGATGAAAGATTTAATAAAGTAATTGAAACTTGGAATGATGCGAAAGATCAAGTTCAAAAAGAACTTGAAGAAATTTCAAATAGTGATGTAGATAATCCAATCTTCATGATGATGCATTCTAAGGCTCGTGGTAATATTTCGAACTTTACTCAAGTTGCTGGTATGCGTGGTATCATGGCAAAACCGACAGGTGAATTTGTGGAGATTCCAGTACTTTCTTCTTTCAAAGAAGGACTTTCTGTATCTGAATTCTTCTTATCTACCCATGGTACTCGTAAAGGGCTAGCTGATACAGCTTTAAAAACTGCAGATTCTGGATATTTGACGAGACGTTTAGTTGATGTTAGTCAAGATATGATTATTCGTGAAGAAGATTGTGGAACCGATCAGGGCGTTGTTGTTCGTGCTTTCATGAATGAAAAGACAGGAACCGTAATTGAGGGTCTTTATGATCGTATTGTAGGTCGTTATGCGAATAAGAGAATTGTTCATCCAGAAACAAAACAAGTTATTGTTGAAAAATTACAATTAATTACAGAGTCATTAGCAGAAAAAATTATCGAAGCAGGAATTGAAGAAGTAGAAATTCGAACAATTCTTACTTGTAATACAACCAATGGTATTTGTCAAAAATGTTATGGACGTAACTTGGCAACTGGTAATGTAGTTGAAATTGGTGAGGCCGTTGGAGTTATGGCTGCACAATCGATTGGTGAACCGGGTACTCAGCTTACCATGCGTACTTTCCATACTGGTGGTGTTGCTGGAGGAGAAGATATTACTCAAGGTCTTCCTCGTGTTCAAGAGTTGTTTGAAGCACGAAATCCAAAAGGAAAAGCCACAATTGCTGAAATCGATGGACAAATTTCAAAGATTAAAGAAGATCATGGAAAATATAAAATTAGTGTTACGAATAAATTGGAAACGAAAGAACATATTACGAACTACGGAGCAAAACTTTGTGTTGAAAAAGGTGCTGAAGTTCATTGCGGTGATAAACTTACTGAAGGAGCAATCAGTCCAAAAGAATTGCTTGCCGTAACAGATCCAATTACGACACAAGAATATATCTTAAAAGAAGTACAAAATACTTATCGTTCTCAAGGAGTTGATATTTCAGATAAGCACATTGAAATTATCGCTCGTAGAATGATTTCTAAGATGAGAATTGTCGAGAGTGGAGATACAATGTTCTTACCAGGTTCTTTAGTGAACTTCCGTGAATTTACTGAAGGAAACACTCAAGTAGTATTAAAAGGTAAAAAACCTGCTTTAGGAAAACCTGTATTACTTGGAATTACGAAGGCTTCTCTTGAAACCGATTCCTTCTTATCCGCAGCTTCTTTCCAGGAGACAACTCGTATTTTAACGGATGCTGCTATTCGTGGTAAAGTAGATCCACTTGAAGGACTAAAAGAAAATGTTATTATTGGTAAACTAATACCAGCAGGTACTGGTAGTAGAAATTATCGTGATATTGATTATGAATTAAAGAGTGAGTTTATTGATGAAGAACCACTTGAAAAATTAGAAGATCAATTTATGGAGTAAAAAGCTATCTCTTGATAGTTTTTTTCTTTACAAAAATTTAATCTAGTGGTAATTTAAGAAAAAGGAGGAAATTATGGAAAAAACAGGATCAAAATATTTAAAAGCTGCTGGAATTTTAGAAGTAATTATGGGAATTGCTACTATTGCATTAGCTTTGTTTCTATTGTCAAAAGATACTGGATTTCGAATTTTTTCTGTAAAAGTAGGGGAAGAGGCTTTATGGTCACTAATTTTATTATATGCTTTTGCAGGATTCTGTATTTTAGCTGGTATTTTGGGAATTGTGAATGCAAATTCTAGAAAACATTCGGGTCTTCTTATGATTATGGGAATTGTTCTAATCATTATTCAAGTATTCCATGTTGTAACTGGAGATCTTTCTGTAGCTAGTGTAGTTGTCGATGTTATTTTAATGGCTGTCCCTGCTTACTATTTCTATGGAGCCTATTTAAATAGTGTAGCAAATTATGTAGAAAAACAGAAAAAATAAGAGTTTAATTTGGAAGAGAGTTATCAAGGTTTCTTGATAACTTTTTTTCTTTACAATTTTTTAATTTTTATATAAAATATAGAAGAGAAAGAGGGATTGTATAATGAAATTGAATAATCGTGGTTGGAGCATGGGTTTAATGATTGGTCTTGTTTGCGGACTGTTCCTATTTTTATTTATTGCCATGTTTGTAGCAAATCGTGTTGGAATTAAAGAAGGATCGGATGAATCTCTTTACGAAGAAGTTGAAGAACAATTCGAAAAGGAAAGAGCGAAAGAAAATGCCCAAGAAAACAGATAATTTTAGAAAAATAGTATAATTGGATTGACAAAAACATACAATAATGATATATTAATCCTGCTGATTAAATTAGTTTTGCCTAAAAGCAAAACTTTATTTAAGGAAAAAAATGATACACCTGGATATGTGTAAAGAAAGGAGACTTATAATATATGACTACAATTAATCAATTAGTTCGTAAAGGTAGAGGTCAAAAAGTACGTAAAAGTAAAGCACCAGTACTTGGAATTCGAATGAATACATTACAAAAGAAGACAACAAATGTTCCATCTCCACAAAAACGTGGTGTATGTACTCGTGTTGGTACGAAGACACCAAAGAAGCCAAACTCTGCATTACGTAAGTATGCTCGTGTTCGTTTAAGTAATGGAAAAGAAGTAGATACTTATATTCCAGGAATTGGACACAACTTACAAGAACATAGTGTTGTATTGGTTCGTGGTGGCCGTGTAAAAGACTTAATCGGTGTTCGTTATCATATTGTTCGTGGAACTTTGGATACCGCAGGAGTTAAAGATCGTATGCAAGGTCGTAGTAAATACGGTGCTAAAAAACCAAAGAAATAGAATGTAAAAATGGAAGGAGGAAGAAAAAATGCGAAAAAGACGTGCAGTAAAACGAGATGTTTTACCAGATCCTATATATAAATCTAAAATCGTTACTAAATTAATTAATACGATTATGCTTGATGGTAAAAAGGGAATTGCACAAACAATTGTGTATGAAGCATTTGATACAATAAAAGAAAAAACAGGAAAAGAACCTTTAGAAGTATTTAATGAGGCAATGGAAAATATTAAACCTCAATTAGAAGTAAAATCTCGTCGTGTTGGAGGTTCAAATTATCAAGTTCCAATCGAAGTTAGTCCTGCGAGAAGTCAAGCGCTAGCACTTCGTTGGTTAACAAAGTATTCTCGTGAACGTGGTGGGAAAGGAATGGCTGATAATTTAGCGAATGAGCTTATTGATGCAGCAAATGGAACTGGAGCCGCTGTGAAAAAACGTGAGGATACTCATAGAATGGCTGAAGCAAATAAAGCTTATGCTCATTATAGATGGTAGAAAGGAGTTATTATGGCAAGAGATACGTCATTAGAAAATACTAGAAATTTTGGTATTATGGCTCATATAGATGCTGGTAAAACAACTTGTACAGAGCGTATTTTATATCATACTGGTAAAATCCATAAAATTGGAGAGACTCATGAGGGAGAATCTCAAATGGACTGGATGGAACAGGAAAAAGAACGTGGTATTACGATTACTTCTGCCGCAACTACAGCTCATTGGAAAGGGTATCGTTATAATATTATCGATACACCAGGGCACGTAGATTTTACAATCGAAGTTAGTCGAAGCCTTCGTGTATTAGATGGAGCAATTGCTCTAATTGATGCCCAAGCAGGAGTAGAACCACAAACAGAAAATGTTTGGAGACAAGCAGATGAATTTAAGGTTCCTAGAATTATCTTTGCAAATAAAATGGATAAAATGGGAGCAGATTTTACATATAGTTTAAAGACGATCAAAGATCGTCTAGGAGTAAATGCCAAACCAATTGAATGGCCTATTGGTGCTGAATCTGAATTCCGTGGAGTTATTGATTTAGTAACAATGAAAGCAATTGAATTTGATGGAACTCAAGAAGAAAATGCAAAAGAAATCGAAATTCCTGCCGATCTAAAAGAAATTGCCGAACAATATCATGCAGAACTTTTAGAAGCTGTTGCAGAGTATGACGATGAGATGATGGAAAAGTATCTTGAAGGAGAAGAAGTCAGCATTGAAATGATTAAGCGTGCAATCCGTAATGGAACCCTTGCTGCTGAATTCTTTCCTGTAATGTGTGGAACTGCCCTTGGAAATATGGGAGTAAAACCATTACTGGATGCGATTATTGATTACTTACCAAGTCCACTTGATATTGAATCTATTAAAGGTCACAACTTAAATGGGGAAGAAGAAGTTCGTCATCCAAGTGATTCAGAACCATTCAGTTCTTTAGCATTTAAAGTTATGACAGATCCATTTGTTGGACGTTTAACATTCTTTAGAGTTTATTCTGGACATTTAAGTAGTGGTAGTTATGTACTTAATTCTACAAAAGATGCCAAAGAGAGAATTGGTCGTATTCTACAGATGCATGCAAATACTCGAAAAGAAATTTCAGATGTCTATACAGGAGATATTGCGGCTGCTGTTGGACTTAAAAATACAACAACAGGAGATACTTTATGTGATGAGAAAAAACCAATTATCTTGGAGCAACTTACGGTTCCAGAACCTGTTATTCAGTTAGCGGTAGAACCAAAATCAAAAGCAGATCAAGATAAGATGGCAATTGCCCTTCAAAAATTAGCAGAAGAAGATCCTACATTTAAAGTTCATACAGATCATGAAACTGGACAGACAGTAATTGCTGGTATGGGTGAATTACATTTGGATGTACTAGTGGATCGTATGAAACGTGAATTTAACGTAGAAGCAAATGTTGGAGCTCCACAAGTTGCTTATCGTGAAACGATTAAAACCAGTGGTGAATGTGAAGGTAAATATATTAAACAATCTGGTGGTCGTGGACAATATGGACATGTATGGGTTCGTTTTGAACCAAATCCAGATAAGGGTTACGAATTTGTAGATGAAATCGTTGGTGGAGTTGTTCCTCGTGAATATATTCCAGTTGTAGATAAAGGATTACAAGAAGCAATGCAAACGGGTATTTTAGCTGGATATCCAATGATTGATGTTAAAGCAACGCTTTATGATGGATCTTATCATGATGTGGATTCTAATGAAATGGCATTTAAGATTGCAGCAAGTCTTGCATTGAAAGAAGCCAAAAATAAATGTCAGGCTACTTTGCTTGAACCTATTATGAAAGTGGATGTCGTGACTCCAGATGAATATTTTGGAAACGTCATGGGAGATTTAACTTCTCGTCGTGGACGTCCATTGGGACAAGAAAGTCAAGGAAACGCTGTAAAACTTTCTGCAATGGTTCCATTATCTGAAATGTTTGGATATGCTACAAACTTAAGAAGTAACACTCAAGGTCGTGGAAATTTCCAAATGGTATTTGATCATTATGAGGAAGTTCCAAAAAATATTGCCGAAGAAATTATTAAAAAGAGTGGTAATTAAAAAATAATATAAAAAAAGTATCAAAACAGTTGAAAAAACTTCAATTGTTAGATAAAATATATGTTGTAATTAAAAAAAGGAGGAAAAATTAAATGGCAAAAGAAAAATTTGATCGTTCAAAACCACACGTTAACGTTGGTACAATTGGACACGTAGATCATGGTAAAA
>CANQMB010000038.1 GCA_947624845.1 uncultured Bacilli bacterium | reverse complement strand
GTATTTAAATCTACAGCCAACACTACTGTTGGACATAATAAAAATGTTAGAATAATTAAAAATATCCCTTTTTTCATATTATCACTTCCCACTGTATTATAGCAAAATATGAAAATAATGACAACGTGTCTATTTTATTTTTCTAGATTATTTTTTCTATTTGGTAT
Source organism: uncultured Bacilli bacterium (assembly GCA_947624845.1). GTDB lineage: Bacteria > Bacillota_I > Bacilli_A > RF39 > UBA660 > MGBC119817. The sequence goes on along the minus strand of CANQMB010000038.1, from coordinate 9,058 downwards.
ATAATGAAGGCATTAGGTGGTGACGTTTTTTGAAAAAAGTAATGTTCATTTCTTCTACTGGGGGACACTTTTCTGAATTGATGCAACTAAGTCCCATGTTTTCAAAATATGAATATCTATTAGTGACAGAAAAAACTAAAAATAATCAAAACTTAACTCAAAAGTATCCGAATCGAGTAAAGTTTTTAATTTTTGGCAGTAAAGATCATTTCTTTTCTTATCCTTTTAAACTGCTTGCCAATTGTTTTAAAAGCTTATATATTTACTTAAAATTTCAACCAGATGTGATTATAACAACAGGGGCTCATACGGCAGGCCCTATGTGTTGTTTAGGAAAAATTTTTGGAAGTAAAATTATCTACATTGAATCTTTTGCCAATATTTATACGAAGACGATTACAGGTAGACTTATCTATCATTTTGCTGATTTGTTTATTGTTCAATGGGAAAGTATGTTGAAACTATATCCTAAGGCCATCTGTAGTGGTTGGATTTATTAGGAGGGTTCTATGATTTTAGTAACTTTAGGAACACAGGATAAAGATTTTTCAAGATTGTTAAAAGCCGTAGAAAAAGAAATAAAAAAAGGAACAATCAAAGAGAAAGTAATCGTTCAAGCTGGATATACGAAATATCAGTCTGAGGTAATGGAAATCTTCGATTTTATTCCTATGGACGAGTTAGAAAAACTGACCAAAAAGGCCGATTTAGTTATTACGCATGGAGGCGTTGGATCGATTATTACCGCTTTAAAATATAAAAAGAAAATTATTGCCGCAGCAAGATTAAAAAAATATAAGGAACATACGAACGATCATCAAAAACAAATTATAGAGGAATTTGCTAAAAATAAGCAACTGCTAGAACTCAAGGATTTTAATGCTTTAGGCAAACTTTTGAAAAAAGCGAAAAGCTTGAATCCGAAAGAACATGAATCTAATCAAGGAAATATGATTCATTTAATAGAAGAAAATATTGAAAAATGGGAAAAAGAAGGAAAATTAAATCAAGGTAGAAAATTTCGAGAAATCTTCTTGTATTTAATTTTTGGCGGACTTACCACTTTTATTAATATTATTAGCTACTTTATTTTTACTTATGGATTTTCTATGAATTATCAGGTAAGTAACGTGATTGCTTGGGTATTTGCCGTGTTATTTGCGTTTGTTACCAATAAACTTTTTGTATTTGAAAGTGTAAATGATACAAAGAAAGAAGATTTAAAAGAGATGGTTTCTTTTTTCTCTTTTCGAATTTTATCTTTGGGAATTGATATGCTTTGTATGTATATTATGATTCAATGTTTAGGAATCTACGATTTAATTGCTAAAGTAGTTTCTAATATTTTAGTTATTATTTCTAATTATATATTTAGTAAAGTATTCATTTTTAAAAAAGACTCAATCAAGAACAAATCCTAGATTTTTATTGCATAATTTGGATAAATATATTATAATAAGGACTCGATCGAGGGGAAAGTTATGAAAAACAAATGGAATAAACAAGTTGTTCTTGATACGATTTTATGTATAATGATTATTGTTTTAATCGGAATATTATGTATTCAACAACTTTATCCAAAAAAAGAGGTTATTAATAAAATTTATGATGTTAAAGTTTCTAGTACAGATAATTTTGTATTGTTAGGGGATTCAATTACTGATTTTTATCCTGTAGAAGAACTATATGATGATTTACCTGTTGTAAACAGTGGGGTAGCTGGAAATACGACGACGGATATTTTAGAAAATTTACATGATAGAGTGGCTATCTATAATCCGACGAAAGTGTTTTTATTGATTGGTACGAATGATATTCGAGAGGACAAAAAACCAGAAGAGATTGTAAACAATATTAAAAAGATTGTAAAAAAGATTCATAAAATGCGTCCTCAAACAAAAATATATATTGAATCTCTTTATCCGATAAATAATACAGATCAAGAACCCGTTGATTTAGATATGGTTGGAAACAGAACGAATAAAATCATTCAAAACATCAATAAAAAATTAAAAAAATATTGTGATCAAGAAGAAATTACCTATATAGATTTATATCAAGAACTAATTGATGATGAAGGAAATTTAGGATTAAAATTTACAACCGATGGACTTCATTTATCTAATTTAGGATATTTAAAGGTAACAAAAACCTTACTTTCTTATATGCAAGAGTAAAGGAACTTTGTTACCTTTTTATATAACTGTGAAAATTTACATCTAAAATTGTTTATGATACAATAATATCGATGAACTTTTATTTATAATGGAAAGGTATGCGTGATCAGTGATGAAAAATTATTTGAAATTAATTAGAGTAAAACATTGGTTAAAAAATTTTTTAGTCTTTGTCCCACTTTTTTTTAGTATGAATTTATTTCATCTAGATAAAGTGTTATTGACGATAGGAGCTTTTTTTATATTTTGTATTTCTTCTTCTATTGTCTATATTATTAATGATATTAATGATGTTGAAAAAGATCGACTACATCCTATTAAGAAAAAAAGACCTTTAGCTTCTGGAAAAATTTCTATTGCTTCTGCAATTTCTTTATGTATTTTTCTAGTGCTGATCGATGTTGGTTTATTATTTGGAATTTCTTTTTGTTACTTGAAAAATTTTGATACAATACCTGTTCTTCTTTGGTTAATTCCAATCATTTATATCGGGTTAAATTTACTTTATAGTAAAGGACTTAAAAATGTTCCAATTATTGATGTCGTTATTTTGGTTTCAGGATTTTTGTTTCGAGTTGTTTATGGTGGTGTCGTAATTCATGTTGTTGTTTCTAAATGGCTTTATTTAATGGTGATTTTTGGTGCTTTCTATTTGGGCTTTGGAAAAAGAAGAAATGAAATTATTAAGAATGGTGAAAAGGGAAGAAAAGTTTTACAGTACTATAATAAAGACTTCTTAGACAAAAACATGTATGTTTCTTTAACTTTAGCTCTTGTTTCTTATAGTCTTTGGGCCGTTGATCCTATTACCATTGCTCGTCTACATTCCGATTATATTTTCTGGACAATTCCTCTTATTATGGTTATTTTTCAATTATATAGTCTAAATATTGAAGGAAATTCTTATGGAGATCCGATTGAGGTTTTAATGTCCGATAAAGTTTTAATCGCCACTGTTTGTTTTTATGTTCTTAGTATGGTTTTATTAATTTATGTTATTTAAAGAAATGTGATATCTTCATTTCTTTCTTTTTTTGTATTCGAAACTTTGATATAATAAATTTAAGAAAAGGAATAAATGATTATGAAGAGAATATTGATTTATGGAATTAGTTCATTTAAAAATAGAGGAGTAGAAGCTTTATTTAATTCGACAATCGCTCAAATTCCTCAAGAGGTAGAACTTGTAGTTGCCATGTTTGACCCTTATGGGCAAGAAAAATACAAAACGCGGGTCACGAAATTTATAAAACATTATCGAATGGATGAAAATGAATTCACTGAACAGGAAAAAAAGCAGTACGATTATATTCAAAGTATTCCCTTTGATTATTATAATTATGAGTGCCTTTATCAACGTGATGTGATGAAAGAAATAGAAAATTGTGATTTATGTATTCATATTGGTGGAGATAATTATTGTTATGAAGCTTGCCAGTTTTTATATGCAGTCAATCGAAAAGCAAAAGAACTGGGAAAAAAGACAGTTCTTTGGGGGGCTTCGTTATTTGATGAAATTCAAGATATGGAACTTATCGACAATTTAGAAAAATATGATCTATTAATGCTTCGAGAATCCCTTAGTTATGATGCAGTTAAGAAGTATATAGAAGAAGAAAAATTACTTTTAATTCCCGATCCTGCTTTTTCGTTAGAAAAAAAGAAAGTATCTTTAGATCCTTGGTATCAAAAAAGAAAAGTTCTCGGTTTAAATTTAAGTCCCTTAACGATTCAAACCGATTTACAAAAAGAAGCTATATTTGATTTGATTGATTTTATTTTAAAAAACACGGATTATTCTATTTCTTTAATTCCTCATGTGACTGTAGAAGATGTGAGTGATTTTAAAATATTGGAACCGATCAAAGAAAAATATTCAGAGGAAGATCGAATTTTTTTAGAAAAAGAGTATGACTGTCAAGAATTAAAATATATCATTTCTAAATGTCATCTTATTATTGCCGCTCGAACACATGCCTCGATTGCCGCTTATTCTACTTTGGTTCCGACACTTGTTTTGGGATATAGTGTCAAATCGAGAGGAATTGCGGAAGAAATTTTTGGTACGTATAAGAATTATGTATTGCCAATAGAAGAATTGAATTCTGAAAATTTGATTTCATCTTTTCGCTTTTTAGATCAAAATCAAAAAAACATACAAGCGACATTGAAAAATAAAATGAAAGTCATGACGAAAGAGGCAATGACATTGTATGAAAAAATGATGTCGCAATTGGATATTTTAGAACAACAATACGTTTGTCCTAAAAATCAATGTACTGGTTGTACTGCTTGCTTAAACACTTGTCCTCATCATGCCATTTCTTTAGAATTAGATTCCAATGGGTTTTACTATCCTAAAATTGATTTAAAAAAATGTGTTCATTGTAATTTGTGTCGTAAAAATTGTTGTATTCAAAATAAGAAATATGTAAAAGATAAAGATTCTTATATTGCATGCTTTGCCTGTAAGGCCAAAGATTCTAAACTGGTAAAAGAAAGTTCTTCAGGTGGAGTATTTACTCTTCTTGCTAGAAAAATTTTGAATGAGAAGGGTGTTGTTTATGGTGCTGCTTTAGAAGAGTTAAAAGTTGTTCATCAGCGGGTAGAAAAAGAAGAGGATCTTTTTCAGCTTCGAGGGTCTAAGTATGTCCAGAGTGATTTATCTTTTACATTTCAACAGGTAAAAGAAGATTTGGAAAAGAAAAAACAGGTATTATTTTCAGGCGTTCCCTGTCAATTATTAGGTTTAAAAATGTTTTTGGGAAAAGAATATGAAAATCTATATACCGTTAGTGTCATTTGTCATGGAATTACAAATCAAGAAATATGGAAGAGAAGAATCCATGAATTGGAAAGAAAGTTCTCTTCAAAAATGAAACATGTCTTTTTTAAATCTAAGGAAAAAGGATGGGAAAATAGTCAAGTTTTATATCAGATGGATCGAATTAACAAAAGTTATCCGACGATGGAAGATTCTTTTATGTATTTATATTTAAAAAATTATATTTTAAGAAATAGTTGTTATCAATGTCCAGCGAAGGGATGTTCTCATAATATAGCTGATCTTGTTTTAGGAGATTATTGGGGCATTTATAATGTTCATCGAGAATTTTTTGATCCTCTTGGAGTTTCTGCTGTGATTATTAAAACGGTTCAAGGAAAAAAACTTTTTGATCAGATAAAAGAAGATATGGACATTCAAGAAACAGACTATGAAAATATTTGTCAATATAATCCCGCTTTTGAAAATTCAATGGATCGTCCTAGAGAATATCATCAAATACTCTATGATTTAAAAGAAAATTCAATTTCTTTTGTTGCTGATTACTGTAGATTAAAGGAAGAATTAGCCACTAAAAAAATAGATCATTCTAGGGATGAAGAAGTTGAAAAATTAAGAGAGGAATTATTGCAGGTTTATCATAGTAAACGTTATCAATTGGCCAATAAAGTCTTTGGTATTGTCGATTGGATGAAGAAGAGGTGAATCTATGGATTATACAAAAACACCAGGAAAAAATTTAAACCCAATAGGAAAAATTGAGGAGAGAAAAAAACCTCAAATTAGTATTATTACCCCGTTTTATAATGGTGGTGATACGATTTTAAATACGGCTTATTCTGTTTTGAATCAGACATATCCATATTTTGAATGGATTATTGTCGATGATGGTTCCCAGGAAAAAGATTCTTTAAAAAAATTGGAACAGGTAGCAAAACTGGATGAACGTATTGTTGTCTATCATAAAAAAAATGAAGGTCCGGCAATGGCCCGTGATTATGGCGTACAACAGACCAAAGATACGAAATATGTATTTTTCTTAGATTGTGATGATCTAATTGAAAAAGAAATGTTAGAATGTTGTTATTGGACTTTAGAAACTCATCCACAAGCTTCTTTTTGTTATACATCGATGGTGAATTTTGGTGATGCAGAGTTTATTTGGAATCAGGATTTAACTGTACGAAGAGAGTTGGAAGAAAATTTTATTTCAACAAGTTCCATGGTAGTAAAAAAGGATTTTCAAGAAGTGGGCGGTTTTGGTATTCGTGAAAAAGCGATGTATGAAGATTGGAATTTATGGTTAAAACTTTTGGCTCATGAAAAAATACCAATTCATATTTCTACTCCTTTATTTTGGTATCGTGTAAGTCGTGGAGGGGGAGAATTTTCTAGAGCAAAAAAGAACAATAAGAATGCTATGAAATATGTAAATGAAACGATTCGTACGATTCATAAAGAACTTCCCATTATCCAATTTCCAAGAGAAGGGGAAAAATATGCTACTGTGCAAACTTACGAAAATATGGTTTTACCTCAATATAAGAAAACAAATAAAACAAAGATTTTGTTTTTATTTCCATGGCTTGTCGTCGGAGGCGCTGATTATTTTAATTTAGATTTAATCAAACGTCTAGATCCTAAAAAATATGAAGCGGTAATTTTAACTACGCTACCGAATGATCATCCTCTTTTTCAAGAATTTTCACAGTATGCAACTGAAATTTATGATATGGCTGGTTTTTTGGAAAGAATTGATTATCTTTCTTTTACGGATTATATCATTTCTTCTAGAAATATTGATGCTGTCTTTATCAGTAATACACAATATGGTTATTATATGACGCCATATTTAAAGAGCAAGTATCCACAAATTCCGTTTGTCGATTATATTCATTCAGTTGATTTAAGAGGCAATCATGGAAGTTTTGGACAGTATTCTAAGGATGTAGATTCTTATTTGACAAAAACATATTGTTGTAATCAATTTACGAAGAGACAATTGAAGGATTCTTTTCAAAAAGAAAATGTAAAAACAATTTATATTGGAACTGATTCAGAAAAATATGATCCTAAAAAATTTGATAAAGAAAAATTAAAGGAGAAATATCAGCTTCCTAAAAATAAGAAAATTATTTCTTTTGTGGCGCGATTGTCAGATGAGAAAAGACCTTTACTTTTTATTGATATAGCGATGAAATTATTAGAAAAAAATGCCGATTATTACTTTTTGATTGCTGGGGATGGACCTTTGATGAGTTCCGTAATCGAAAAAGTGGGGGAAAATCCAAATTTCAAAGTCTTCGGTATGGTGGATTGTCCGGAAGAAATATTTGCTGTTAGTGATGTTTCTGTTAACTGTTCTTCTTTGGAAGGACTTGCCCTTACTTCGTATGAATCTTTATCTATGGATGTTCCTGTCGTCTCTTCTTCTGTAGGTGGACAAACGGAGTTGATTGATGATTCTGTGGGGGCAATTGTTCCTTATCCCAATTCTTCTAATGAAATAGATGAATATGTGACACAAATTGAAAAAGTAACGGCTCATTTAGAGCGGTATCAACAAGTTTGTCGGAAAAAAATTACTGGTAAATTTTCAGTTTCACTGATGGCAAAACAGATGATTAAAGAAATTGAGGATTGTATAGAAAAAGAGAAAAATAAAAAAGTAGTTTGGATGGATGCTCATCTGTATGAAGTTTCTTCCCAACTCTTTCACGAACAATACTATTTTATTTGTAAAGATTATATTGAAAAAAAATATAATCGAGTTTATTTAGGATGTTCTCACGTGGAGGAAAATTTTATAGACCCGATTCGAATATTATGGAAAAAAAGATTGAGAGAGTGGAATATTTTAGATGAAATAGAAAGAATTTTAGATGTTCCTCGTTACTTAAAAGCATGCTTAAAAAATATAATATCGTTGTTAAAAAGTTTATTGGTTGCAATTCTCATGTGTTTTACGATTATTTATAAACTTTTGAAAAATGGAAATGATTAAAATTGAATGATAACTATGAAAAGGACTTGAAAGAGTCCCTTTTTCTTGGTATAATCAGATAGAGTAAAATAAGATAATGAGGAAATAGGTTATGAAGAAAAAGAGAAAAGAAAACAAAAAAAATATTGGCAAAAAAGAGTTCTTTTTTAATGTCATCAGTATTATTTTAGTAATTATTTTAGGGGTTGTTTTTGGTTATCGTTCTCTTTATTACTACAGCAAGCAAAACAACACAGTTCAAGAAAAAGTAACATTAGCGACAGCAATTTTAAATCATAATAAAATTGTAAAAGAAGGAAATGGATTGCATCAGGAAAAAGAAGGGTATTCTTTTAAAGGAATGGTAGATAATAATTATGTCTTCTTTTTTAATCGCTTATTTCGAGTGATGAAGATAGAAAAAGATCAATCTGTAAAGATTGTTTCTAATTCGAATGAGGCTATTTTAAATTGGGGAGAAGAAGCAAGTTATGAAAAATCTAATTTATCTTTGTGGTTAAATAAAAGTGAATCTCCCAATTCGGGTATTTATGCAGATACGATTTCAGGATATGAAGGTCTTTTAAAGAAAACTAAATGGTGTGAGGGAATTTTAAAAGATAATAAAGTAGATTGCCAAGAGAACAAAGAATCTTATTTTTCGCCCTTGTCTTTAGAAGATTATGTATTGTATAATGGAGTACATGGGTATTTAAAGAACCAACAAAATAGTTGGTTGTTAGGACTTGGTGAGGATGGTTCCAATTTATATTTAACTAACGATGGAAAAGTGGAAGAAGCTTCTACTTATGAAGGATACGGTATTCGAGTCGTAATGACATTAAAGAAAAATATCCATATTGTCAGTGGTAGTGGTACCTTAGAAGATCCTTATATTATTGATCAAAAAAACCAAACGAATCATATTAATCAATATGTTCGATTAGGAAATGATCTATATAAAGTCTATGAAGAAAAGGAAAATATTTTAAGATTAATGGCCAATGATTATATAAAAATCAATGATTCTTATTTAGAAAGTGCCTATAGTAATGATGAGGCAATTTATGATCCTTTAAATTATAAAAACATCGCTGCTTATTTAAATAAAGA
>CANQMB010000037.1 GCA_947624845.1 uncultured Bacilli bacterium | reverse complement strand
GATTCGAATAGATAAGACCAAACCCAAATGTAGTCCTAGTAAGAGTAATACTTATACGAAAGGTGGAGTCACTGTCAAATTCAGTTGTTCTGAGCAAGGAAGCGTAAAATCTGGAGTGAGCAGTTGTCAGAAAACAAAAACAAGTATCAAAAAAAGTGGAAGTGGCTCTGTGAAAGATAAAGCCGGAAATTCGAATACTTGTGGATATAGTGTGTCATCCGCTTATGGAAGATATAATGCTTGTGGAACAGAAAAATATAAATGCGGAACGAAAGCTTGCGGAACTACTTCTAAAACTTGTTATGCTGGAACTTCCGATTTTCATGGTATTACGGGTGCCGGAGCTTATGATTATTGTGCCGGTAATTGTACTGGATATACGAGAGCACAATGTAGTAATTGTTATTATAAAAAAGATACTTCTATACCATTGGGTAGAAGAGCGTATGTTAAATGTAGCAAAACAAAATATTGTACAAAATATTGTACTAGAAATAAAAATTGTACAGTCTATCATTAAAAATGTAGTCGAAAAAGACTACATTTTTATTTGAAAATATCTTTTTAATTTCTAAGAGACATGCTATAATAAAATAGAATAAAGAGGTGTTGTTCTATGATTTTTAGAAAACCATATGCATTCTTAATAAAAAATTTCCGAAAAATTCATTTTGCTTTAATTTTTTTATGTGCTTATATTTTCTATAAACATTTACAAACTTATAATTTTGTAAAAGAATATGTCAATTTAGAAGCCTATAGTTCTATCTTGGAATCCATAGATGGCTATACGAGCTTTTTATCTTATTTCTGTATGTTTTTAGTCATTGTCATTGCCTTGCTACTGATGATTACTCTAATGCGAAAACAAAAACCGTGGAAATTATATTTAATCATCGTTGGAGAATATATTTTAATGCTTTTTGCCTTTTCTATGACGACGAGTTTCTTTCATACTTATGATAATACGACCGCTGTTACAGAAATTTTAGTAGTCCGAGATTTGTTGCTCTTGTCTTCCTTTCCACAATACTTAGTTTTTATTATTTTATTTATCCGTGCGACAGGAATGGATTTAAATAAATTTAGTTTTACAACTGACAAAGAATTTTTAGAAATGGACAGTTCAGATCGTGAAGAGGTAGAAGTCAGTTTTGAATTAGATAAAAATACAATTTTAAGAAATTTTAGAAAATTAAAAAGAAATTTCAGATATTTCTTTATAGAACACAAATATATTTTAACAATTCTATTTACGTTCGGATTCCTTTTTATCGCGGGATATACTTACTATTATTTTGGTATTGTGCATAAAGTGTATAAGGAAGGTCAGATTCTACGAGCTTCCGATTATGAAATTAATATCTTACATGCTTATTTGACGGATAAAGATTATCGAGGAACTTTATTAGATAAAGATCACTATATTATTTTGGAATTATCAGTAAAAAATAACGGTAGTAAAAGAGTGATGGATGTAGAAAGATTTCATTTGATTAATCATGATCAAGATATTATTAGTAATAATCTTTATGATAATGAATTTAAAGATTTGGGGAATCCTTATACGAAATTAGAATTTAAACCAGGAAAAACCTATCAATTTTTGTTAATTTTTAAAGCCAAAGAAGAATTAGATATTTCTAAATTTAATTTATTTTATCAAGAATATATCAGTGCCAATAAAACCTATTTAAGAAAAATAAAATTAAATTTAGAGGATCTTAGAACAATTCATGATACACCTGAAGTATCTCTAAACAAAGAAGTAGAAATGAAAATATTGGATAAAACGAAAAAAGTGGAGTTTAACCAAATGCAACTTGGACCTACATTTTCATATAATTATTATTCTTGTGATTATGATTTTTGTGGAAATCAAGTGGAAGAAAGATCTTCAGATCCCGGTTATCAAATGTTAAAAGTAGATTTCACCTCCCTTGATTTTAATGGGGAACAGTTCATTGACTTTTCTGAAAACTATGGTAGAATAAAGTATAAGATAGGAAAGAAATGGAAAACGATCGATATGGATTCGGCGCTTACGAAAAAACCATTAAATAAAAGTCTTTATTTAAAAGTCCCAGAAGAAGTTACCACGAGTAGTGAAATAAAATTAGAGTATACGATTCGAAATAATCGTTATACATTTAGATTAAGATAGGAGAGTAAAGATGACGAAAGAAAAAAAAGAAAAAATCATAAAGATTGCAGTGACGAGTATTATTGCCGTTTTGTTTATTTGGTTTTTCTTTATTTATCCGTTTGCCTACTTTAAAGGAAATGAAAATAAGTTGGAAAAAGCCGCTAAACACTATTATGAAATTAATTATCAGCAATTGCCAGAAAGAGATGAAGTAAGAACGGTAAGTCTTTCTGAGTTAGGGCAACAAAAATATATTGAAGATTTATATATTCCTTATACGAGTACAGTTTGTTCGGTAGATGATTCTTGGGTAAAAGTTCGTAAGGAAGGAGACGGTTACCGGTACTACGTCTATTTAAAATGTGGATATTTGAATTCGTCAGTAGATCACATTGGGCCAGAGATTAAATTAAAGGGCGAATCTGAAATTACAGTAACCAAAGGGAGCAAATATAAAGAATTGGGTGTGGAATCTGTCTATGATAAAGTAGATGGACAGATGAAAACATCCGATGTGATTATTGATAAACATGATTTAGATACATCCAAGTTGGGAACTTACAAAGTGACCTATACTGCCTATGATTCTATGGATAATGAAACAATCGTAGAAAGAACTGTAAAAGTAGTTCAAAGTTTAAGTGGAATTGTAGAAAATGATACAAATAAAAAAGGATATTATGTAGGAGAAGTCGATAATAATTATTTGAGGCTTTCTGGAATGTTATTCCGAATTGTCAATGCCAATAATGATGGAAGTGTTCGAATTGTGGCAGATGAAGATGTAGCTAGCATCGATTATAATAGTATTCAAAATTGGTTAAATAATTATTACTATGCTCATTTAACAGAGGATGCTAAAAGTTTCTTAGTCGATAGTACTTTCTGCCAGGATCAATTAAATCAAGCTGATTTAACTACGACCGAATGCTCTGATGGTGGTAAAAAACAAAAAGTGGGAATTTTATCCGTTGAAGATTATGCAAAATCGATGGCGGCAGGAAATTCATATTTATTTACGCACAGCATGGTTTGGTTAGCCAATGATAAAGATGATAAACAAGCTTGGACAGCGAGAGATTGGTATGTAAATACCGATGCCAAATACATGGAATTTAGTAAAAATTATAGTATGGGAGTCCGACCTGTACTTACAATAAAAAAGGATACACTCATTAAAGGGGGAAAAGGAACTTTAGGAAATCCATATGTGTTAGGAGATTTAACTCCAGCGAAAAGTAACGATAAGTTAAATACACGATACACAGGTGAATATGTAGAGTATGGTGGTTATCTATTCCGAATTTTAGAAGCGAACATGAGTGGAACGACGAAAGTAATCTTAGATGGTACTTTAGAAATGGATGATCAAACAACACAAATTAGTTATCCAGCAAATAAAGAAGTTGCAATTTATAATCCAAAACAAAAAGGAAACGTTGGATATCAAATTGAACATTTAGCAGCGAATTATATTAAAACAGATATTTTTACAAAACAAGAGATTGAAGTTCCAATTTATAAAGATAATGCAAAATACGGAAAGCCAGCAGAAACCAAAAAATACAAAGTGACGTTTGCGGCGCCTAGTATGCATGAACTATTTGCATCAGAAATTGTCTATTCAGATAAAGAACCTTATTGGTTGCGAGATTCTTCTCAAGAAGTGGGAAGAAGATTTGCAGTTTCTGATACCGGAGATGTTTATTATGATAAAAAATATGATATGGAAGCAGGAATTCGTGTCATTGCTCAAATGAAAAAAAGCGCCGTGATTTTAGATGGAAAAGGAACGAAAGATGATCCATACACTTTAGTAGAAGATTAGAAAAGGAGTATTGTAGTGATGAAAAAAGGAAAAAAGCAAAAGTTGAAGTTAAAAAAATATAAGCGATTTTTAGGAGTAATCATTTTAATTGTTGCAATTCTCCTCTTGATTCTTCTTCATTTTTTGTGGAATGTGATTAATCCAGCTTATAAAATAGAAGATCGTATTGGCAAGATGGAAGAAAAACAGGAAATTTACAAAGAAGATGTCGTTGGTTGGCTTCGCGTAGAAGGAACGAACATCGACTATCCGGTAATTTACAATACAGCAGAGGTCAATATGGACCAACTCGATTATGACTTCGTATGGACAAACAGTGACGATGAACAGTTAGGAAATAGAGAATTAATATTAGGACACAATGTTTTAAATGTATCTAAACAACCGATTATTACAGATAAAACCCATACCCGATTTGAACAACTGATGTCTTTCATCTACTATGATTTTGCAAAAGAAAATCAATATATTCAATATAGTATAAACGGAGAAAATTATTTATATAAAATTTTCGCAGTTGGATTTATCAAAAATAAAGATATGCAATATTATGATAAATTTTATACAAAGAAGAAATTAAAAGATTATATTGAACAGGCCAAAAAAGATAGTTTCTATCAATATAAAGTAGATGTTTCTGAAGAAGACGATATTCTTTCTTTAGTTACCTGTACTAGATTTTATGGATATGAGGCGAATATTGATTTTAAAATTGATGCTAGAAGAGTACGGAAATATGAAAATATTATGAAATATGGTGTTGCAGAATCAAAAAAATATGGTAAAATAAAGGAAGAAATGAAAGGAGAAGGTGTTGATCATGAAGAAGTATAAAAAATGGGTTGGACTAGTAATGATTCTAATAGGCGCTTTCATCATTTATTCTTCGCATAATGGAGTATCTGCAAATAGTACTTGTACACAAGAAAAGGCAGAAAGCTACTATCAAGTAACGGGAAATTATGATGAGGATAATCATCTAATTAAAATCACAGCAAAACATGGTGTGTTTTCTGTCGTGTTTGAAGGAAGTATTACAGGAACTTATACATTAACAGCAGGAACTCCACTAGAAATTTCATATGATAGTTCACAACCGGTGACTGCAACGGCGACGGCAACATTAACAGAAGGAGATACTGTTTGTGATGTAGATTCTAAAAACTCAGTAAAATTCAGTTTAAATTTTGAATTGGGAGTAAAAGACGAATTAGTTACCAATGAACAATACAATGGTTTGTGTAAAAAATTTAGAGATGAGATAAGTGCAAAAGGGGCAGATGCGGTTGCCTTTATGCAAAAAGCACTAAGTTATTGTTACAGTGAAAATGTCGTAGCTAATTATAATGATAAAAACTTAGAGAGTATGATTGATAATGCCAAAACAGCATGGGAATTGACGCTAAATCCAGTAGAACAGGGAGATTTAAGTGTACCAGAAGGATTTACTAAAGTAGATAGCCCTGATATTTCTGGTGTTTTAAAATGTGACCCATGGTCAAAGACAGACAATGTAAAAAAATATTCATATTCAAGAGAAATGGTTTCAAACGATGTTTGTACGACGACTTGTAAAGAAGATTTAACTTTAATTTATGGACCTCCAGTATCAACAACGGCAGGATTATGTTTTACTTATACAGTAGAAGTAAAGAGTAAGGTAACTTGTAGTACCAAAGTAACGGCTTCTCCACCAACGATGCCAGAAATTTGTAATATTTATCCAAGATGTAACAGTTTTAGTGGATTTACAGAGCAAGCAGGACCTAATGAAGATTTTGATGCTTGTGTCGCTACTTGTGATAATGGAAAATATACTCAAAATTGTATCAATAAATGTTATAAGAAAGTATATGGTTTAAATACAGCACTTATGATGAAAAATATAAATCAAGAGTCAGAAGCAACTCAAGTTGCAAGCAAATGTCCATCAAAAACATCAGATAACTATGAAGCTGTATATAATTATATAAAGAATCATGGTACTGGTCAGTATGAGGGTACATATAAATCTGTTAAATGGAACCCTGGAAATAGTGGCTGCTATTGGGATAATTATTCAAGTTATTATTTTAAAGATAAAAACTTATCAGGTAGAACAGTTTATAACGATATTAATAATAAAAGAAATTGGTATGATCCTAGATATGGAAGATGGTTCTATGCTGCTACAAGTTTAGGTTATTATATACCGAGAGATGGATTTAAAGCAGCTCAACGTTGTAATGAACATTGCCGTTGGTTAGGTGCTACAAAAGGATGTGCTTTGAACGAAAAAGAAGCATATGATGAATATCAGAAAAAATTAAATGATTATAATCAAAAATTGAAGAAATGTTCAAGTTATGCCAAATGTGAAGAAAAGACTTCAACATTCTCAATGAGTGTGTTACCAAGTACTTCAGATGCAGAATGGGTAGTCTACAGTGCATCGAATAAACCGACAGAATCTACGGATAAAAATTTAAAACCATCGGATCCTCCAACAGGAGATAGTATCATTCAAGAACAATCTGGAGTATGTTATGGTAAAAAAGATACAGAGGGTAATGATTATAGAACTAAAATGAACTTCCCTGGTGTTTGGGTTAAAAACAAAGACGGTGAAGTTGTTACTGAAAGGCCTCCAAAAGATGAAGAAATTTATTATGAGGCAAAACCAAATCAATTCTGTGCACCATTAAATGCTAAAAATGTAAATGAAAAATGGTGGGTTTGGGATCGAAATCTTAAAGAGTATTCTTCAAGTGAAAAAGCCCAAATAGAAAAGAATATAAAATATAACATCAAAGCATCTATTGGAAATACAATTGATTCAAAAGGTTCATTCGTTCATGAGAAAAATGGTGGATTCGGATTGTTTGGATGGAAATTTAACATTGAATGTTTCTATGCTATTTATAACGGAGAAACAGATTATACTGAATCAGAGACAATCGAAAATGATCCAAATTTAAATTGTGATTTAGGTGATGAAAACTGTGTAACGACAGATATTACAAATTATCGCTATAAACCAGTGGCTTTAGATGATTTGTTCTCAGGTGAAAAAGAGACGACAAATGCTCAAGAAACGGGTAGAGAAACAGGATGGAATTGGAGCTGTGCAGCAACAGACTTATCTGATCCAAATTATCCAGTAGCACCAACGGCTCTAACGACAGACATTCAAACAAAATCAGAATCTATCTATGAGGATGATTCAAAATATCTAGATTATAGTATTGAATTGACAACAGCAGATATTATTTCAATTCAACACGAAAATGATCACTTATCAACCTTCTTAAATTATTCTGGTAACCAATATACGGCTAAGAGTAACGAAAAAGGTATACGTTCTGTTTATAAAAGTAAACTTTTAGATGATCTTCAAAATAAAGGTGTTGTAAAAGTAAGATATCGTGAAACAATTGGATGTAATAACCAAGAAGGAAGAACTTGTATTACAACGAGTAGAATTACTGAAGATGACTGTGTAGCTAGCTATAAAGCATTAATGAATAAATAGGTAGGTGAAGAAAGATGAATAAAGCAATGTTAACAGTAGGTTTAATCCTACTTGCAATCGTAGCATTTTTCCTAATTAATACAGTACAAAATTATTCAACAGGTGGGGATTTGGATTATTACTTGTTAAAAGAGACGACAGAGGCTGCCATGGTCGATGCTGTTGATGAAAGTTATTTTGCAAGTAGTGGTCAAATTCGTGTAGATAAGGAACGTTTTGTAGAAAATTTTGTAAGACGTTTTGCAGATACGATTGATAAAAATAAAAATTATAAAATTAATTTTTATGATATGAATGAAACACCACCTAAAGTGAGTGTAAAAGTCTCTTCTAGTGATTCTGCTACGTTTAAAGATATTGATATTACAACATCTTTAGATGCCGTACTTGAAAATAACTTTAAAACAGATGTTTTGAAAACAGATTTATTAAGAGAAAAAGCTGTCACTGTTCATAATAAATAGAAAGGGGAAATACGATGAATAATATAACAGTTGGATTAAAGAAATTTTTATCAAACAAAAACACGGTTACTGTAATAGGAGTGTTGTTAGCGGTAGTCATTTTATACGCAGGTTATAATATTCGAGTAAGACAAGCGACAAATCCAGTTACCGTACCCTATGCAACGCGGACAATTTCACCAGGAGTAAAAATAACAGAAGATATGGTAGGGACGACAGAAGTTCCTCCTGCCATGATTAAAGGAAGTATTGTAGGAAATGTTTCTGCCGTTATTGGAAAATATACTTCTGTAGATAGTGTGATACCAGAAGGAAGCTTGTTCTATACGAGAAGTGTCGTAGAAGAAGAACAATCAAAAAATAGTATTTTACTGGATTATCCAAAGGGATACTCTCTATATAACTTCCCAGTAAATATGGAAAGTACTTATGGAAACTTAATTTATCCAGGAAACTATATTGATATTTATTTAAAAGCCAATATGGATAGTGGAAATGGAGCCTCAGTTCCAAGTGTTGGAAAATTACTTGAAAATGTAAAAGTACTTGCAGTTCAAGATAGTCAAGGACAATCTGTCTTTGCTAACTTAGATGATCCAAAAACACCAGCAATGTTGATCTTTGCTGTTCCTGAAAAATATCATCTATTATTAAGAAAAGCTGCTTATTTGAGTAGTTATGATGCAGAATTAATCCCTGTACCTACTTCAGAGAGTTTAAAGAAAAATCCTGGTGAAGTAGATGTTAGTAATAAAGAATTAGAGAATTTTATCAATAGTGCTACATCATATACTGGTTAGTATATAAAAGAAAAAAAGAAGGGTGTTGAGTGACGTGAACGAAAATATTTTTGATAAGATGGATTTTGGGCCATTGAAGCCTCTTTTAGATAATGATGATATCACCGATATTTCTTATTGTAATGGCGGTCAAATTTGGATTCGTTCGCTAACTCAAGGTTCCATACGAGTAGAAGTTCCAGGAGCCACCCCTGAATTTATGGAAAAATTAGCTTTCCAGTGTTCAAATGCGATGGGTACGACTTTTAATAATGCGAAGCCTTTTCTGGATGCGGAGTCTAGTGAGCTTCGTTTAAACTTTGTCCATCAATCTATTGCAACGAATGGAATTGCCTGTGTTATTCGTAAAACACCAGCAAAAATTCGTTTGGAAAAAGAAAAATTATTAAAAGAAGATTATTTTACTCCCGATATTCACGATATTTTAATCAAATGTGTAGAAGGACATTGTAATATCATTGTATCTGGAGAGACTGGTTCTGGAAAAACAGAGTTTGTTAAGTATTTGGCCAGTCATACAAAAGTAAATGAAAAAGTAATTACGATTGAAGATACACTAGAACTTCATTTGGATAAAATCTTTCCACAACGAGATATTGTGGCTATGAAAACCAATAATATTGCTAGTTATTCAGAAGTGTTAGTTACTTGTATGAGACAAAATCCAAAGTGGATTTTGCTTTCTGAGGTTCGTAGTGCGGAGGCAGTTACAGCCGTTCGAAACTCTATTTCTTCAGGACATAACATTCTATCGACAATCCATGCCGATAAGGCAAGTGCGATTCCTTATCGTCTTTACAGTTTGTTGGAAACTGATATTGATGTCAATCAATTTTTAACGACGATTTATCGTTACATTCAATTGGGAGTTCATATCAAGGCATACTATAGTAAAGAATATGGAAAATTCCATCGTGAAGTCGATGAAGTAGTAGAATTTTATGTCGATGAAGATAATAAACCACAAAGTAGAATTTTATATCAGAAGCAATTTGGAAAAGATCCGATTCAAAGAGCACCTAGTAAACACTTGACTGAGTATTTGGAAAATCAAAATATCGATATTTCCCAAATTACTTCTCATATTGGAAAAGATCCTTTCGAAGAGGAAAATAAAAAAATTTCTGTGGGACAAAAAGAAGAAGCTCCAACACAGCCAGTCGAAGAAATTTTATCGGCACCACAAGAGGAAAAAGCAGTTTCTAATATACCACCAGTTGTTACACCATCTCCAGTTGTCAATTTGCAATCAGTACCAGCAACGGCACCGAATGTTGCTCCAACAGTAGGAACCACACCTGGAGTAGTCCCTTCAGCAATCAATAATTTATCTTCTCCTACGGTTTCAGAACCAGGAG
>CANQMB010000036.1 GCA_947624845.1 uncultured Bacilli bacterium | reverse complement strand
CGACAGGATTTGTCGTATGATATTTCTTTAATTCATAACACTTGTATCCGTTAATAGCCGCTAATGACAAATCTTTTAAGTTTCCCGTTGGAGTCGTTTCAAAAATATCATAATTTGGACTCGATCCAAAGACAATTAAACCAATATTTTCATGAACTTTTTGATCGGCTAAAGAAGAAGGAATCGTCACAGAAGAATCTCCACCTATTGTGATAGGAAAATATCCCTCAGTTAAATACTTTTCTTCGATTTGATATAAGTTTTGGTTAAATTTTTCTAACTCCACATCATTTTTTTTCTTATCAGCTAAACTTCTACTTTTTAAAATATTCGGATTTTGTTCCAAAAGAACAGATTCCCCATCATAGAAATTTTTTAAATCAAAAAATAATCTTTTTGGAGCATTTCTAGCCCCATCTACATGGACACCTAAATCCGAACCAGCCCCGATTAATATTGTTTTCATATTGTTCACCATTTTTATTTTATCGTAAACTTATGTATAATTCAATTGCTATTTTTGGTTTTACGAAAAATTTACGATATAATAATAGTAAGGTGATTCGATGAAAAAATTATCAGAATTATATGCAAATGCTCCAGATGAAATAGTAATTAAAAAAATAAAAACAGATCCAAAACAAGTAAAAGAGGGCGATTTGTTCGTCGACTTTGGACAAGAAGAAAATAAAGTTCATGAAGCGATAAAAAATCAGGCTGCAGCCATTCTTACGAATAATAAAAATATGCAGTCTCCCGTTCCCGTTTTCACAGTAGAAGATCCCAAAAAAGAGTTGCCCTTTTTATGTTCTAAATTCTACGATTATCCAGAACAAACATTAAAGATGATCGGCGTTTTTGGAAATGATGGAAAACAGGTCGTTTCGAATATCATTCAACAATTACTTGGAAGTTCTCTTTGTGGATATATGGGAAAACACATCGTAAGTTGTGCAAATTTTCAAAAAGAAGAAGAAAATATTTTTGAATATAGCAACTTTTATTCTTATTTAAAAGACTTTATTCTCAGTGATTGTAAATATGTTACTATGAGATTGACAAAACCAATAGATCCTATTTTGTTAGATATTAGTATTTGTACAAATGCAAATGATAATTCGATGAAAAATTATTTTCCTTACTTAGAAAAAACAAAAAAAGAAGGTTATTGTATTTTAAATCGAGAAGATCCCAATTATATTGAATTAGCAAATCATTGTCATGGACAAATATGGACGTATGGAAAAGAAAACAGTACTTTACAAATTATAGATAGTAAACTTTCTTTAAAAAATACACAACTCACTTTGAAATATCAAGAACAAACTTATAAAGTCATAAGTCCTCTTTTGGGATATGAAAATATTCACAATCTTTGTATTGCCATCCTAACAGGGATTGCTTTAGGAATTTCCATGGATGTTCTTTTAAAGAAAGTTCCCAAATTAAAGTCTATTGGCCATTTGGAAGTTTTAAATACTGAAACTCCCTACCAAATTGTTTTAGATTCTCTTCATACAAAAGAGGCCCTTTCCCAATTATTAAAATATATGAAACTTTTCAATAAAAATCGTATTTTAGTTGTTATGGGTTGTAAAGGGGAAGAAAATAAAGAAGAACGTAGCAAATTAGGAGATCTTTTATTAGATGAGGCCAATTATGTCATTTTTACAGAAGATAATCCAAAGGACGAAGATAGTAATCAAATTATTGAAGAAATGATTTCACAGAAGAAAGAGTCCAAACATAATTATGAAATTATACTCAATCGAAAAGAGGCCATTTGTAAGATTATTTTGATGGCCAATCCAGATGATATTGTTTTGATTTTAGGTAAAGGAAGAGAAATGTATCAAGAAAAAAATGGAGAAAGATATTATTTTAACGATCAAGAAGAAATTTATCATGCAATATTTCTAAAAGAAGAGGGAGAAAATATTTCATAAAAGTTCTTTCAAATAATGACAAAATTCAACATATACTGAAAATAGGTGAGTATATGTTTTTTAATTTAGTAGAATTGTTAAGATCCATTTTTATTACGGGATCTTACTCCAATCAAGTCTTCCCTGAACCCTTAGGAAAAGACGAGGAAGAACGGGCGATTGAAGCGATGAGGTTGGGGGATAAAAAAGCAAGAGATTTATTAATTGAACATAATTTAAGATTAGTAGCACATATTGTAAAAAAGTTTGATTATAAAAATGTAGATCAAGATGATTTAATCAGTATTGGAACGATTGGATTAATTAAAGGAGTCGATACTTTTTCCAATAAAAAGGGAACGAAAATCACTACTTACTGTGCTCGGTGTATTGAGAATGAAATTTTAATGTATTTTAGAAGTAATAATAAGAATAATAAAAATATCTCGTTAAATGAAGCGATAGGCTTTGATAAAGATGGGAATGAAATTTCAATTATGGATATTTTAAAAACACCAAAACCAGATTTTTTAGAAGATATTTCTCTAAAAGATAATATTGAATTATTAAATCAATATATAAAAATACTAACTCCAAGAGAAAAGGATATTCTAATTCGACGATATGGGCTTTTGAATCAAGAAGAACAAACTCAAAAAGTAATTGCCAAGGAGTTGCATATTTCTAGAAGTTATGTTTCTCGAATTGAAAAGAGAGCATTAACTAAAATATTGAGAGAATTTATGAAAAATAATAATATTGATGATTAGCACTCTATATTGACAAGTGCTAATTTTGTGTTATAATAAGAAAGAACGAGGAGGGATCGTATATGTATGAAGAAAAAGAAGAAAATGTATTAGAAAAATATGGAAGAAATATTAATGAAGATGTCAAACAAGGAAAAATTGATCCAGTCATTGGTAGAGATGAAGAAATTCGTAGTATTACTAGAGTTTTATCGCGAAAGACCAAAAACAATCCCGTTTTAATTGGAGAAGCTGGAGTTGGAAAAACAGCGATTGTTGAAGGGTTAGTATTACGAATTGAAAAGGGAGATGTTCCAGAGTCTTTAAAAAATAAGACAGTTTGGGAATTAGACATGGCTTCTTTGATTGCAGGAGCAAAATATCGTGGGGAATTTGAAGAGCGATTAAAAAATGTTTTAAAAGAAATTGAAAAAAGCGATGGAGATATTATCATGTTTATTGATGAAATTCACATGATTGTAGGTTCTCAAAATGCCGAAGGAGCGATGGATACTTCCAATATTTTAAAACCGTTATTAGCACGGGGTGGAATTCATGTAATTGGTGCTACTACTTTAAATGAATATCGTAAATATATTGAAAAAGATAGTGCCCTAGAACGTCGGTTTCAAAAAATAAAGGTTCAGGAACCTAGTGTTTTAGATACAATAACGATTTTAAGAGGGTTAAAAGAAAGATTTGAAATTTATCATGGTGTTACAATTCATGATCAAGCTTTAGTTGCAGCCGCAAATTTAGCCAATCGTTATATTACCGATCGTTATTTACCGGATAAAGCTATTGATTTAGTCGATGAAGCTTGTGCGACAATTCGGGTTCAGATGGATTCTGTTCCAACGGAGCTTGATGTTTTAACTAGACAAATTATGCGCTTAGAAATTGAAAAACAAGCTTTGAAGAAAGAAAAAGATGAACTTTCAAAAAATCGTCTATCAAAAATTGATAAAGAATTAGAAGAATTTCATGAAAAAGAAAAAAAATTTAAAGCTTCTTGGGAAGAAGAAAAGAAATTCAATGAAGTTTTGAGTAAAAAGAAAAAAGAATTGGAACAAGCGAAATTTGAATTAGAACAAGCCAAAAATCGCTACGATTTTGAAAGTGCAGCTAGATTGCAAAATGGAGTGATTCCAGGATTAGAAAAAGATCTTCAAGAATTAAAAATGGAAGGTTCTGAAAATCAAATTTTAAGTGATGCAGTAAATGTAGAGGATATTACGAAAGTTATTTCTAAATGGACGAATATTCCCGTTTCTAAATTGATGAGCGGTGAAAAAGAGAAATTATTGAAGCTTGAGGAAAACTTAGCAAAAAGAGTAAAAGGACAAAAAGAAGCTTTGGAACTTGTCAGCAAATCAATTTTGAGATCGCGAAGTGGAATTAAAGATCCGAATCGTCCAATTGGTTCTTTTCTATTTTTAGGTCCTACTGGAGTTGGAAAAACAGAAGTGGCTAGAACTTTAGCCTATGAACTTTTTGATGATGAGACTCATATGATTCGAATTGATATGAGTGAATATATGGAAAAATTTAGTGTTTCTCGATTAATTGGTTCTCCTCCAGGATATGTTGGTTATGATGAAGGAGGACAATTAACAGAAGCTGTGCGTAGAAATCCATATAGTATTGTGTTATTTGATGAAGTAGAAAAAGCACATCCTGAAGTCTTAAACTTGTTGTTGCAAATTTTAGATGATGGACGTGTTACAGATTCCAATGGTCGTACAGTAGATTTTAAAAATACGATTATTATTATGACATCCAATCTTGGAAGTGAATATATATTAGACGGTCATAAAGAAAAAGTGATGAAAGAATTAGAAAATTATTTTAGACCAGAGTTTATAAATCGAATTGATGAAGTTATTATTTTTAATTCGTTAACAAAAGAAGCTACAAAAGAGATTTTAGATAAAATCATCTTAGACTTAGAAAAGAGATTGGAAGATAAAAATATTCATATTGTTTTAACAGAAAAATTAAAAGAAGATTTAATCAATCGTGGATATAGTGAAGTTTATGGAGCAAGACCATTAAAACGATTAGTAATGAAACAAATTGAAGACACACTAGCTAGAGCTATGTTAGAAGAAAAAATAGAATTTGGTGATATTATAACATTTGACATTGAAAATAATCAGATTGTACTTCACAATAAAAAAAGGTCATAAAGCTAGATACTTTATGGCCTTATTTTTATCATGATTTTCTAATTAAATTATATAATAAAGGGCCCATTTTATCAAGAAGATGTTATAGACAAAGAGAGAATAATCAGTAAAAAAATAGTCAAAAAATGTCGATAGGAAAAGGAAAAAGTAAAGAACATAAAAAGAAATAACTCGTCAAATTTCTAGTCAAGAATCAACAAATCCTTACTATATCTTTGTTTCATTAGAAAAAGCCATAAAGTATCTAGCTTTATGGTAAAAGGAAATAAGCAAATGAAGAAGATATGGTATGAGGTTAAAAGAAAAATGAATATAGAAAATACCTATTTTAGTTGGATAGGTATTTTAAGTGTCTTTTTAATTGTCGGAGGATTTTCATTCGCCCTTTTTTCTATATATCAAGAAAGTAGAGGAAGCTTAAATATTATAACAGGAAACTTATATGGGTATATAGACAGTGAAAGTTTTGAGAATGATAAAAGCATTTTATTAAAATCAGAAGAAGAAAGAACAATAAAAATCACATTAAAAAATGTGAATGAGAAAGAAATTAAAATCAATTTATATTATACAGAAACAGAGGGAGTGGAAATCTACTATCTAGATGAAGAAGAAGTTCCACCTAAAGAAGCAGGTATTATACTAGAGAAAGAGGAAGAAAAAACCTATAGAATTCGACTGATCAATAAGACAAAGGAGGAAAAAAGGGTAGAATTTGGAAGTGAAGTCGGGTTATCGAGTAAAGAGTTACCCTTTCCAGAAGGAAAGAAAATTATTGATCAGTATTTATATAGTGAAAAGATATTAAATGGATCCGATCCTGTATTAAAAGATCGATTAATTCCAGTAACGATAGATCCAAATGGAACAGTGACTTATGCCAATGTCCAAGAAAAGTGGTACAAATATGAAGAAAAAGAATGGGCAAATGCAGTAATTTTAGTGGATAACCCAAGTAATACAGATTACAAAGTAGGAAATCAAATAGAAGAAAAAGATATTGAAAGTTATTTTGTATGGATTCCAAGATATAAATATGAATTATGGAATGTAGATGATTATTCTATTCATGAAGAAAAAGTAACAGGAAATGCTAGAACAATCAATATAGAATTTCAAAATAAAGAAGATAAAAAAGAAGCGGGAAATCAAAATGGAGAATACTTAACCCATCCAGCCTTTACCTTAGGAGAAAAAGAGTTATCAGGGATTTGGGTAGGAAAGTTTGAGACCGGATATAATCAGACAGGAGACGGAAGTAATCCAATTACTACAACAAATTGGACTACGAATGGAGCCCATAAAGATGAAATAAATGTAAATAGAATTATTATCAAACCCAATGTTTATTCCTGGCGAAATATTACAGTTTATAAAATATTTATGAATGCTTATAATTATAATCGTACATTAGATTCTCATATGATGAAGAATACAGAATGGGGAGCGGTCGCTTATTTATCTCATTCTAATTTTGGAACAAATAAAGAAGTCAATATTAATAATAATTCTTCCTTTTTAACTGGATATTCTGCGGTGATTGGGACTGATCAAACTACATTTCCAGGAAAAAGTGGAACAGAAACAACTGTCACTCAACCTTATAATAAAGAGACTGGATATTTAGCATCGACAACTGGAAATATCAGTGGAATCTATGATATGGATGGAGGATGCCATGAATATTTAGCGACCTATATGGATCAATATGGAGTAAAAAATGTTGATAATGTACAAAGTGGATTTAGTGATAGTGATTTAACTCAATATAAAGATTATTTAAATATGTATGGATCGAATAGCACAGAAACTTCTTATCAAAATCGAATTTTAGGAGATGCCATTGGAGAACCAGGACCTTTTTACTATTACAAAGATGGAGATAACACTTTTAGATATCATAATGCCTGGTATACAGATTTTACTGTTTTTATAGAACCAAAAAATCCGTGGCTTCATCGAGGAGGCTATCATACTGATGGCGCGGTTGCTGGGCAATTTCACTTTTCCAAATTTACAGGAGGAGTTAGAACTACGATTGGTTCTCGTTTAACCCTTGCGCCTAAATAATCCCTTTCTTAGATTTATAAAATATTTCTTTTTTTCTTAGTATTTTTATGTTATAATCTACTATTGAGTGAGGGGAGTATCTATGAAAGTAGGAATCTTAACACTAGGTTGTAAAGTAAATACTTATGAGTCAGAATTTGTGATTTCTAAATTAATGGATGCTGGTTATGAAATTGCAAATTTTAATGATGTTTGTGATATTTATATTATCAATACTTGCAGTGTGACAAATACTAGTGATGTCAAAAGTAGAAAGATGATTCGACAAGCCATTAAGAAAAATCCCAATGCCTGCGTTGTTGCTATGGGATGTTTTGTTGAGGCCAATCATGATTTTAGAATGGATGGGCTCGATATTGTAATTGGAAATAAAGATAAAAGTAAAATTGTCGAATTGCTAGATCAATATTTTACAAAAAAAGAAGAAATTCGAAGACTTTACGAAGAGGAATATACTGCATTTGAAGATATGGACATTCAAGAATTTAAAGGAAGAACCAGAGCCTTTGTCAAAATTCAAGATGGATGTGAAAACTTTTGTAATTACTGTATTATTCCCTATGTTCGTGGAAAGTGTCGTAGTAAAGAAAAAGAAAAGGTGTTGCAAGAGATACGGAACTTAGTTTCCAATGGATATCAAGAAATTGTTTTAACAGGAATTCACACTGGAAACTATGGAGTAGATTTAGATACGAATTTTGCGACCTTATTAGAAGAAATTTGTAAAATCAAAGGGTTAAAACGACTTCGGATTTCATCCATTGAAATTACGGAATTAACCGATGAAGTTTTAAGAGTCATCGAAAAGTATCCCTGTATTGTAAATCATCTTCACATTCCATTACAAGCAGGGAGCGATGAAGTTTTAAAACGAATGGGACGGAAATATGATCTTTCTTATTTTATAGAAAAAATTGAGCAAATCAGAAAAATTCGACCAGAAATTTCTATTACGACAGATGTGATTGTAGGTCATCCTGGAGAAAGTGAGGAAATGTTTGAAGAAACTTTAAGTACTTGCCAAAAAATAGGCTTTAGTAAAATTCACGTATTTCCTTATTCATTAAGAAAAGGAACCAAATCCGCTGAAATGGAACAAATTGATGGAAAGGTAAAAAAACTTCGAGCTCAAAAATTACTTTCGTTAAGTAGAAAATTAGAAGAGTGCTATTTTCAAAAATTCTTAGGAAAAAAATTAGATGTTTTGATTGAGACTACAGAAGATGGAGAAAGTTTTGGACATACGGAAAACTATTTACCTGTAAAAATTCCTGAAAAGTTGCAACATAATACTTTTTATCCAGTTCAAATAGAAAAAATAGAGTATCCTTATTTATGGGGAAAGACGACGAAAAAAATCCTAAATCGCTAGGATTTTTTTTATGTTTTTAGTATAATAAAGAAAGAGGAGAATCATTATGGAAGCAGTAATTAAGGGTCAATATCGAAAAAGCATATTTCAAAGCGATACCGGTTATGTTATCGGTATTTTTAAAGTGTTAGAAACAAATTCAAAAGATTTAGAAGTTTATTTGAATCGAACCATTACATTTACAGGATACTTCCATGATTTAAATGAAATTGATACCTATCTTCTTCATGGGAATTTAGTTCATCATGAAAAGTATGGAGATCAGTTTCAAGTGACGAGCTACGAGCGTTGTAAACCAGAAGAAAAAGATGCTATTATTGAATTTTTAACAAGTGGTCTTTTTAAGGGAATTGGTGAGACCAAAGCAAAAAAAATTGTCGATGCTCTAGGAAAAGATACGTTATCAGTCATTTTAGAAAATCCCAGTAATTTAATTTTAATCCCGACCATTACTGAGAAGAATGCGCGTCTTTTACATGAAAAACTAAAAGAATATGAATCGAGTTATGAGACGATTATTGCTTTGACAGAATATGGATTTTCTACGAAAGATAGTATGTTAATTTATAATTATTATAAAGAAAAAACATTACAGATCATCGAAGAAAATGTCTATAATCTTTTAGATAAAATAAATCATCTATCTTTTCGAAAATTGGATTTATTAGCCTTAAAAAATGGTATGGCTAAAGAAGACAGGCGAAGAGTTGAGGCAAGTATCTGTTATATGATTCAAGAACTGAGTAATCATTTTGGACATTGTTATTTTTATTTGGAAGAGATTCGTCTATATTTACCTAGAATTCTTACCGTTTCTATTTCTTCAGAAGAGTTTGATTTAGCAATTCAAAATTTGATTATGAATTATAAATTAGTAGTGGTAGAGGATCGATATTATTTAAAAGAAATGTACGATGCAGAATGTTTTATTGTGAATCGAATGAAATTATTATCTCATGAACAAGAGAAGAAAGAGTTAAAAGAAGAAGAACTCTTCGAGATCGAAAAATATTTAGGTGTTCAATATAATAAAGATCAACGACAAGCTATTTTACAGAGTTATCTAAATAAAATATTCATTATAACTGGAGGACCGGGAACAGGAAAAACCACCATTTTAAAGGGGATATTGGAACTTTATAAAAACCAAAAAAAATACAGTTATGAACAATTAATGAAAAAAGTCTATCTTCTCGCTCCTACTGGAAGAGCAGCGAAAAGAATGAGTGAAAAAACGGACTTTCAAGCATCGACGATCCATCGGTTTTTAAAATGGAACAAAGAGACAGATAAATTTCAAGTAAATGAGTATAATAAAAGTGATGCAGAATTTGTCATTATCGATGAGGCAAGTATGATTGATACTTACTTAATGATGAATTTATTAAAAGGGTTAAGTGTCAGTACAAAAATTGTTTTAGTAGGGGATTATGAACAACTGCCAAGTGTCGGTCCAGGACAAGTACTTTCCGATTTAATTCAAAGTAAAAAATTACCTGTCTGCTATCTGAATGAACTCTATCGTCAAGGAAAAGATTCCAATATTATTATGCTCGCTCACGATATTCGAAAAGGATATATAGACGAAAGTCTGTTTAATAAAGAAGAAGATTTAACTTTTATTTCCTCTCCACCTGGAAAAGTTATGAATCACATGAAAGAAATTGCAGAGGCATATATCGATTTTTCCTACAAAAATTTTCAAATTTTAGCACCGATGTACAAAACGATAAATGGAATTGATCATATTAACCAAGAGTTACAAGAAATATTTAATCCTAAAGAAAAAGGGAAAAAAGAACTAACCGTGGGTGAGTATTTATATAGAGAAGAAGATAAAGTGATACAACTTACGAATATGCCTGAGGAAAATGTGTATAACGGGGATATTGGTTTAATTAAAAAAATTGAATCTGGAAGTAAAAAAGCAATCTATATCGATTATGATGGAAATCTCGTGAAGTATACGGCTTCTAATTTTCAAAATTTTCGTCCAGCCTATGCGATTAGTATTCATAAAGCTCAAGGAAGTGAATTTGATGTGGTTTTGATTCCTATCGTCAAAGGATTTCAAAAGATGCTTTACCGAAAGTTAATTTATACGGCAATTACTCGATGTAAAAAGAAACTTTATTTAATAGGAGATAAAGAAGCTTTGCAAATTGCAGTAGATAATATGAACGATAATTTAAGAAGAAGTAGTATTAAAGATTTTTTGATTTCTGGTATAAAGTAACATTTTCTAATCATACTAAGATTAGAGGTGACTAACTATTAAAAGTCAATATATTTTTAATAGAAAGTTATAAATGGAAAAGTATCCCACGCCAAAAAGAT
>CANQMB010000035.1 GCA_947624845.1 uncultured Bacilli bacterium | reverse complement strand
TCCCTGATTATTACTATGATTTTTATGAAATAGAAAATGATACTACAGTTTGTAGTGGCGGGCCATGTCTTTCTCATGCATTAGAGGAGACCCAAAAATGGTATGCTGGTGCTGTATACAATGTCACCAAAAATGATCCATGGCAAATTCGTGGAAATTATTTTCATGATAGTTTTGCTTACAGTATTTTTTCCTATCATGCCCCATTGAGCTTTAGTGGAAGAGGAAGAACTACGGATAGTTTCCGTCTTGTTCTTTCATAAAAAAAATAAAACCTAAATTCAAGGCTTTATTTCTCTGCAATTGCACCAGTTGGACAAGATTCAATCGCTTCTTGTACATCTGATTTTAAATCTTCACTTACGGTGTCTACAATTGTTGTAGATAATCCTTCATCATTGATTTCAAAAACATCTGGACAAATGGCAGCACATGCACCACAGCCGATGCAAGCATCTTCATTTACATTTACTTTCATAATAATCTCCTTTTCATAGATATTATACTAATAATTTATGTTTACGTAAAGAAAAACTGATACTTCTTTTGTTTTTTTACACCCTATGATAAAATAAAAATAATAAGAAGGTGATCAGATGCGTAGTCGAATGGAACGATATCATCACGAGGAAATAGAAGAAAATAATCGAACCTCTAGATCTAGTAAAAATGAAGAGTTATATCGTGATATAGGAAAAAATACAAAGTATACAAACTTTACAGATATTAGTCATGTAAATGCAGTAAATTTTGAGGAAGCATCAAAAAGTTCAAGAACGAGACAGGGCTACCATCAAATGAAAGATTATAGTGATATTTTTGAGCAACCTAAAGTAAAAAAAGAATTAGATGAATTTAATTATTTATATCAAGATCATGAAAATAGAGTATATGATATTAATAGTGTCTTAAAGGATGCAAGAGAAAACAGAGAAAATAAAGATGAATTAGAAAAGAAAAGAAAATTAAAAAATACAAATTATAATATCCTAGCAAGTTTAAATCCAGAAGAATTAGAAAAATATCGGTTAGAAAAACAAAAAAATAATAAACCGGATCCGGAAGAATTGAAAGAATTAATTGATACGATTACTTCAAAAACTTTGCGTGGAGAAATTGATAAGGCAACAACTGTAAATTTATTAAGCGATTTAATGGCGTCGAGTCCAACAGATGAAGTGCGGGCAGAAGATATTGAATTGAGTAAACAAATTGTAGATCAAGATCCAATCGAAAAAGCGAAGAACAAAGGAGAAAAAAAAGACTTAGATAACTCTAGTACAAACGAGTTAGATGGGATGGATCGTTCCTTTTATACAAGATCTATGGATCTATCAGATAAAGATTTTAATTTTTCTGAAGGAGAAGAGTCAAAAAAGATACCTGTTTTCTTCAAAGTATTATTGGCGTTGTTATTGTTAATTGTCTTAGGTGTTGCAATTTATTTTTTAATCCAGTCTATTTAATGTCTGTTGTTTAGTGAATAAGCAGAATCACTAGAATGAATAATTTTGTTTATTATTAAAATGAGAAAAGAAAAATTAAATTTCTTTTCTTTTTGTTTCTTATTATTTTGTAGTATACTAATAATAGGAACCAAAAAAGTATAATCTAAGGAAAGGGGATTCCTACGATGAATGATCAAACAATAGAGAGAATGAATGAATTAATCGATATTATTAATGAAGCCGATTATAACTATCATACGTTAGATAATCCGACGATTACGGATCAAGAATACGATAAATATTTAAGGGAATTATTCGAATTAGAAAAAGCTCATCCAGAATGGATTCGAGAAGATTCGCCAACGCAACATGCTGGTGGAAAAGTAATCGACAATTTTGTAAAAGTTTCCCATAAAATTCCGATGATGTCTTTGAGTGATGTATTTAATGAAAATGAATTGATTGAATTTGATGAAAGAATTAAAAAAGAAAATATTACACCCCAATATGTTTGTGAATTAAAAATAGATGGACTATCCGTTTCGTTACTATATGAAAAGGGCCGTTTCGTTCGGGCTGCTACTCGTGGCAATGGAACGATTGGAGAAGATATTACACATAACGTAAAAACAATTAAATCCATTCCATTAAAATTGACAGAAGAAGTGGACATTGAGGTTCGTGGTGAAATTTTTATGGCCAAAAAAACATTGGAGGCAATAAACAAAAAAAGAAAAGAAAATCATCAACCTCTCCTTCAAAACTGTCGAAATGCCGCTGCTGGATCGATTCGTCAGTTAGATTCTTCTATCGCTGCCAAAAGGAAATTAGACTCTTTTATCTATCATCTACCCAATCCCTTAGATTATGGAATATATACGCATATGGAAGCGTTAGAGTATATGAAAAAATTAGGTTTTAAAGTCAATCCAAATAACCGACTAGTAAACAGTATGAAAGAAGTGCTAGAATTTATTGAAGAAAAAGAAGAAAAAAGAAAAAGTCTTCCTTACGATATTGATGGAATTGTTGTTAAAGTAAATCGCATTGAAGATCAACAACAGCTAGGATATACTGCCAAATATCCCAAATGGGCAACAGCTTATAAATTTCCAGCAGAAGAGGTCTTGACGAAATTAAAAGATATTATTTTTACAGTAGGAAGAACTGGACAAATTACTCCGAATGCTGTATTAGAGCCTGTGATTGTAATGGGTTCGACTATTTCTAGAGCGACACTTCACAATGAAGAATATGTGAAAACAAAAGATTTACGAATTGGAGATGTGGTTTCGATTCGAAAAGCAGGAGATGTAATTCCGGAAGTAGTCGAAGTCAAAAAAGAACGCCGAACAGGAAAAGAAATTCCTTTTCAAATGATTACTACTTGTCCAATGTGTGAACAACCTCTTTCTAAAAAAGAAGATCAAGCAGATTATTATTGTCTCAATGAACATTGCCCTGCTAGAAAAGTAGAAAAATTAATCCATTTTGCTTCAAGAGAAGCCATGAATATTGAAGGACTAGGAGAGAGCATCATGGAGGATTTTTATAATTTTAAATTTATTTTTGATATTCCAGATATCTATCTTTTGAAAAATCATCAAAAAGATTTGATTGAATTAGAAGGATATGGAGAAAAATCGATTCAAAAATTATTGGACTCGATTGAAAAAAGTAAAGAAAATTCTTTGGAGAAGCTTATTTTTGGACTTGGAATTCCCAATGTAGGGAGTAAAACAGCCAAAGTTTTAGCGAGCTATTACGGAGATATGGACCATTTTATGCAGGCAACGGAAGAAGACTTACAACAAATCCCCGATGTTGGAAAGATCATTGCACAAAGTATTGTTTCCTATTTTGAAACTGAAGAAAATAAAAGTATGATTGCTCGATTAAAAGAGATGGGACTTTCTATGGTTTATTTAGGAAAGAAAGTCGAAGCTGATTTAGAATTTTTAAATAAAACATTTGTCTTAACGGGAACTCTCAGTCATTTTAGTAGAGAACAGGCAAAAGAAGAAATTGAGTCCCGAGGAGGAAAAACGAGTGGTTCCGTTTCCTCAAAAACTTCTGTAGTCGTTGTAGGAGAATCTCCTGGAAGTAAATATGATAAGGCTTTAGAGTTGAATATTCCGATATGGAGTGAGGAAGAATTTATCGAAAAAATAGCGAAAAAATAGCCAGATTGTTGAATTTGCGTTATACTAAAATTGGATGAGGTGATCGTATGTTTTTTAAAAAAGAAAATTTAAAAACAGGAGAGACAGAAACTATTAACGAATTAGATTTAGAGACGAATAGTGAAAAACAACTATTTAAAAAATTAAATATTTTGCTTATTGTTGTTTGTGTGATTGCTTCCATGATTGCATTGGATATTATTTGTGTAAAAAAATTTCATAAAGGCCCTTTTTTTGCCATTCCAGTTCATGTATATTCAGATGGTGGAACCAAAGTCTCTTATGGTCTTTTCTATAAAGTAATTCAATATCACCAATTGGAAGGAAGAAGAGATACTGCAGTCGGATTATGGACGATGAAATATCAAAAAAATCCGAAGAAAGTGACAACTGTGGATTTAGCGATTGCCTTTGGTGATGATAAAAAGGCAGCCTATCAAGAATATTTCGGAAAATATGTCGAAATTGATGGAGAAGTGGCTTCACTTCAAAATAAAGAAGTCATGTTAAAATTTGTGGATGAAAGTAAAAAATATAATCTAAATATTTCTTGTCATCTTCTTTCGAAAAAACCAAGTAAAATGAAAAAGAAAGATCGAATCAAAGTCGTTGGAACCATTGATGATTACCAAATAAAAAATAAAATCAGTACGTTAACTTTAAAAAAATGTTTTGTAAAATAAAGGGAAATTATCCACAAAGGATAATTTTTTTGTTATAATAAAAAAGAGTGATTCAAGGAGGGAGATTATGAAGGATCGTTTAGAAAAAGAAGAAGTACTTCACGTAGCGAAATTGGCAAAGATTCAAGTTCGTGAAGAAGATATTTCAAAATATCAAGTAGAGTTGAAACAACTATTAAATGATGTAGAAAAAATTAACAAAATTCAAGGTTATGATGATGAAATTTTAATATCTCCAACAAAGGATGAATGTCGTTTGCGAGAAGATGTGGAAGAAGAGATGTTAAAACCAGAAGAAGTATTAAAGAATGTCCCTCATCATAATGGAAATTATATAGAAGTGCCGGTGGTTATTAATGAGTAAATATTTAGATCGATCAATTTTAGAAATTCATGAATTATTAAAACAAAAAAAAATTACACCTAAAGATTTAGTTATGGAGGCTTTAAAAAGAATAGAAGAAAGCGAAGAATATAATGCTTATATTAC
Organism: uncultured Bacilli bacterium; assembly: GCA_947624845.1. Lineage (GTDB taxonomy): Bacteria > Bacillota_I > Bacilli_A > RF39 > UBA660 > MGBC119817. The sequence goes on along the minus strand of CANQMB010000035.1, from coordinate 5,889 downwards.
TTTAGATGCTGAAAATGCTTTAAAACAAGCGGAAGAGCTTGAGAAGTTAGAAGTCGATCATTTGTTGTTTGGGATTCCAATTGCCATTAAAGATAATATTGTCACTCAAGGATTGAGGACAACTTGTGCTTCTCGTATCTTGGAAAACTTTATTCCAATTTATGATGCTACTGTGGTAGAAAAGTTGAAAGAAAAGCACATGATTATTATTGGAAAGACAAATATGGATGAGTTTGCCATGGGATCTAGTAGTAGAACCAGTTATTTTCAGGCACCTAAAAATGCTTGGAACAAAGGAAAGATTGCTGGTGGTTCTAGTGGGGGAAGTGCAACGACTATTAGTCTTCGAAATGTGCCTTTCGCTTTGGGAACAGATACTGGAGGAAGTATTCGCCAACCCGCTAGTTATTGTGGTATCGTCGGAATGAAACCGACGTATGGTCGAGTATCTCGCTATGGGTTAGTTGCCTTCGCTTCCAGTTTGGATCAAATCGGACCCATGACGAAAAATGTCTATGAAAATGCTCTATTGTTAAATGCCATCGTCGGCATGGATGAAAAAGATTTAACTTCCGTAGAAAAGGCGGAGGAAGATTTTACGAGAAATATTGGCAAAGATATTCGTGGAATGCGTATTGCTGTACCTAATTATTTTATGAGTGATATTGTCAATAAAGAGATCAAAAGTAAAGTAGAAGAAATTCTCTCTCTCTTAGAAAAATGTGGGGCTAAGGTAGATTATATTGATATTCCTTATTTGGAACATGCCGTTACTTTATATCAGATTATTGCCATGGGAGAGGCAAGTAGCAATTTAGCAAGATTTGATGGAATTCGCTATGGGCATTCCAAAGAAAATCCAAAAGATATTGATGATTTATACTATGGAACGAGAGAAGAGGGCTTTGGAGAGGAAGTCAAACGAAGAATCATGGTAGGTTCCTACCTTTTAAGTGGGAAAAATGCAAAAGAATATTATGAAAAGGCACTATCGATTCGGGATGATATGCAAAAAGCTTTTTTGAATGTTTTTGAAGATTATGATTTAGTTTTAGGACCGACGACGACAACTTGTGCTTATGATTTAGAGGATCCGATGGACAATCCTTCGAAATCGTTCTTAGATGATGTTTTAGTAATTCCTGTAAATATGGCAGGACTTCCTGGTTTAAGTCTTCCGATCGGTTTTTCAAAAGATCATATGCCAATTGGACTTCATATCATTGGCAATTTGTTTGAAGAAGCAAAAATCTATCAACTCGCTAGTTTTTTAGAGAAAAAACTAAATTTAGATTTGGATCCGAAGGGAGGAGAAGGTCGTGACTAATTATATTCCCACGATAGGAATTGAAGTTCATGTAGAATTAAAGACAAATACGAAAATTTTTTCACCAGCTAAAAATGGTTATGGAATGGGAGCAAACACGTTGACGAACGTTGTCGATTTGGGATATCCAGGTGTGCTGCCAACCGTGAATAAAGAGGTGATTCATCAGGCAATTCGGGCCGCTCTTCTTCTAAATTGTAAGATTCGAAACAAGATGCACTTTGATCGTAAAAATTATTTTTATCCAGACAATCCAAAAAATTATCAAATTACACAGAATAAAACGCCAATTGCCTACGATGGTTATGTCGAAATTGACGTCGATGGTCAAAAGAAGAAAATTGAAATTGAAGAGATGCATATTGAGGAAGATACTTGTAAAAGTACCCATCGTCAAAAAGTGAGTCTTCTCGATTTTAACCGAGCAGGTGTTCCATTAATAGAAATTGTAACAAAACCTTGTATTTCTTCTCCAGAAGAGGCAAAACTCTACATTGAAAAACTAAGAGAAATTTTACTTTATGGCGAAATTTCCGATTGTAAAATGGAAGAGGGAAGTATGCGTTGTGATGCCAATATTTCACTTCGTAAAAATAAAGAAGATCCACTAGGCGTCAAAGTGGAAATTAAGAATATTGGATCTATCGGCAACGTAAAATTGAGTTTAGAAAAGGAAATGCAACGTCAAGAAAAATTACTCGATGAACAAATTTCTTTTCAAGAACAGACGAGACGTTATGATGATAAATTAGGGGATACGGTTTTAATGCGAGTAAAGGAAACGGGAAATGATTATCGATATTTTCCAGAACCAGATATTCCAACTTTACATATTCCAGATTCTTGGATTGATTCTGTTTCGAAAGAAATTCCAAGAACAGCCGATGAAAGAAGAAAAACGTATATAAGTCTGGGAATCAGTCCAGTGAATGCAGATAAGATTATTTTAAATAAAAATATCAGTGATTATTTGGAAAATTATTTAGATACAAATTTAGATTTTGTCATTGCCAGTAATTTACTCTTAGGTGATATTGCCTTTTATTTAAATAAACACTTCCAAACTATAGAAGATACAAAATTAACAAAAGAAAAATTTATTTGTTTCGTAGAAAAGATAAAAGATCATACCTTATCAAGTCGTAATGTCAAAGATATATTGGAAGATGTCTTAGAAAAAGAAGATTCTATTGATGAAATTATAAAGAAAAATAATATCAGTAATATTTCCGATGATCAGTATATAGAAAGTATTGTAGACAAAGTATTAGAAAATAATGAAGAAAGTATCCGAGATTATTTAAATGGACATGATCGGGCCTTTAAATTTTTAATGGGACAAATGATGAAAGAATCCAAGGGAAGTATTAATCCACAGTTGGCAAGTGAAATGCTTTCTAAAAAACTCCAAAACTTAACGATTGATTCATGAGAAAACATAGTGTATAATAAAGATACTAGGGATGTGATAAAATGAAATTTATAAAGAAGAATAAGTTTACGTTAATAGCATTATTTTGTCTATTAATTGTCGTTATTATATTAGTTCAGATAAAAAATATTTTCTTTCCAGATATGGGAAGAGCCATTTACGGAAATCGTCTAGAGGGAATTGAGGATGTCAAAATTACCAAAAGCGAACTATCGACATTAGCAGATACACTGAAAGAAAGAGATTATGTAAAAAAAGTTACCAGCCGAGTAAGTGGGAAAATTGTCGAATGTATTGTAACGGTTAAGGAAGATGCCAATTTAGATCAATCTAAAGAGTTGGCGAGCGCTTTTTATGGAGAATTCTCAAAGGATGAAAAGAAATTTTATGATTTCCAAATATTTGTAAAAAAGACGAAGAAGACGGATGATTTTCCAATTATCGGTTACAAACATCATAATAAAGATAGTTTTTCTTGGACCAAAGATAGAACGGTGAGTGAATAATGAAAAAGAAATTAATAATATTGATTCCTCTTCTGATTGCCATTGTTTCTTTTGTCTTTGTTTATCGTTATTACAATAAAGAAGATGAAACGACAACTTTGACTGTCACAGAAAAAAGATGGGTAGAGGACAATTCAAAAGTAGCAGTTGATTTTGAAATATTAAATGATTATCCGCTATATGGAATGAATGGAAGCGGTGTTTTCTTTGATTTTATTCATGATTTTGAAAAGAATATTAACTTAGAATTCAATAAAATTTCCTATTTAAAAGATAGTAAACCATCCACTTCCAGTTATCGGATTCGTATTTTAAAAGAGGATGAAGCTTTAGATGCCAATGATTTATTGATATTTGAAGATAGTTATATTGCCATTGGAAAAGAATATCAGAGAATTAATCATATTAAGGATATGAAAAATATTACTTTTGGTGTATTCAAAGAAGATTCTTCTTCTGTCAGTTACTATTTAAAATCAGGGACGAATCTTTCTTATAAAACGTATGATGGAATTGATGATTTGTATAAGGCCTTAGATAATAATGAGGTCGATATGATTATCACACCGAACATTATGTATTTAAATAAGACAATCGATAAAAAATATTCTATTAATTACTATTTCCCTGAAATGAGCAAACGAGTTGTCTTGACCTTAAGTGATAAAAATGAACGGTTAAACCGAATTGTAAAGAAGTATTATACAAAGTGGAAAGCGACCAAATATGTAAAGGAATATAATGAAGCGTACTTAGATTACTATTTAGACCAAAATAAATTAGATGCGAAGACCAAAGCTTCTTTGATTTCTAAAAATTATATTTATGGTTATGTAGAAAATACACCTTATGAAACGAAAGTAAATGGAAAAGTTGCAGGAATTGCAGGAGAGTATTTAGATCGAATTGCAAGACTTACTGATATTGAATTCCGTTATAAAGCTTATCCAAATAAAAGTGCTTTAGAAAAAGCAATTAAAAAAGGAGAAGTCGACGTCTATTTTGATTATTATAATTTAGATAATGATCAATATAAAGCGACATTATCTACTTTCGTTGAAGATTACGTTGTTTTAGGTAGACAAAAAGATAATTATATTATCAATTCTTTTGAAAGTTTAAAAGGCAAAAAAATTGTTATGTTAAAGGGAGATTCTCTTTATAACTATTTTGAAAATAACTCTAGAAGTGATATTACGACATATAAAAATATTAATGACTTAGTCAAGAAAGCAGATAATAAATTAATTGTTCTAGATCGAGAAATTTATAACTATTACAGAGAAAAGAAATTGAAGAAGTATACACTTCTATATATGGATACCATGATGAATGATTATAAATTTATGGTTAAAGAAGATAATGAGGCTTTCTATAATTTAGTAAATTATATTATCAATACAAATTCTTATTATAATTATAAAAACATGGGCTTAGAAAGTTTACATGCCTCTATTTTAGAAGGATCTACTTTTGAACAAGTTTATACGATTATTTTAATGATTATCTTTATTCCATTAATTATTCTTGGAATTATCTATTTACTATTCAAAAAGAAAAATCAAATTAAAAAAGTGAAAAAAGTAGATCGTCATAAATATACAGATATGTTGACATCACTTAAAAATAGAAATTATTTAAATGTAAAAATGCCAGAATGGGAAGCATCGAAAGTATTCCCACAAGCAATTGTGATGATTGATTTAAATAATGTAAAATATATTAATGATAATTATGGACATGAAGAAGGAGATCAACTGATCATTAAAGCAGCATCAATATTGGTAAATACACAGTTAGAAAACAGTGAAATTATTCGAACAGATGGAAATGAATTCTTAATTTATTTAGTAGGGTATAGTGATCGCCAAGTATCAACTTATACGAAAAAACTATCCAAAGAATTAAAGGGTCTTCCTTATGAGTTTGGTGCTGGAATTGGATATAGTATTATTGAAGATGAAATTAAAACATTAGATGATGCAATTAATGAAGCTACGTTAGAGATGATTACAAATAAAGAAGATTTTAAATAAAGGAATGAGAATATGGAGCGAGTTAGGGTTTTTTTGAAAAAAGTATTTGATATTATAAAAAGACCTGAAATGAGAGTTTTACCAGGACAACTCGCTTTTTTCTTTGTCTTGTCATTAATTCCTCTCATTGCTTTAGTCGGCGCGATCGCTTCTTCTTTTAACGTCTCTGTTGCCACTTTAGAAAAAACGTTGGAGTTTGCCTTACCGAGTGAAATTTCAGCGACACTCTTAAAGTTTGTTTCAGGAAAAGGGTTGAATTTCAATATTATTGTTTTCTTCATCTCTGCCTTTATCCTAGCATCGAATGGAACTCATTCGATGATTATTACTTCCAATGCGATTTATAAAATCAAATCAGAAGATGTGATAAAAAGAAGAATTAAAGCGATTCTGATGACCTTTATTTTGGTATTATTACTTGTATTTTTACTTATTGTTCCCGTTTATGGAGATACAATTTTAGATTTAGCTATTCGCTATTCGAATCAAGATCCACTGGTTAAAATGATTGGACTTGTCTATCAAGTATTAAAATATCCATTATCGATTTCATTAATATATATTAATATTAAACTTCTATACACGATT
>CANQMB010000034.1 GCA_947624845.1 uncultured Bacilli bacterium | reverse complement strand
TGGGGAATTAGCTCAGCTGGGAGAGCGCCACGTTTGCACCGTGGAGGTCAGGAGTTCGATCCTCCTATTCTCCACCAAAATGAATTCTAGCCTCATTCTATGAGGCTTTTTTTATTTATAAGGAGTGCATTTATCATGAAAAAAAGAGAAAATTTAGTAAAAAGACTCTATCAGATGCTAAATAAACGGCAAAAAATAAATTTTATCATGATTATTATAATTATGATTTTCTCTGCGATTTTAAGTCAATTATTACCTTTATCTATTGGAAAACTGACAGATGATGTCCTAAGTCAAGATTATTTGTCATTTATAAAAATTTTACCTTTCTTATTATTTATATTGGTAGTAACGATCACGAATGAAATCATAAAAGTAGTTCGCCGTATTATCGTTGAAGATACTTGTACGAGGTGTGAAAAAGAAGCTCGTTCTTCGGCAATCAATTCACTTCTTCATGCGCCTTTAAATTATTTTAAAGAAAATATGACTGGAAATATTCACGGAAAGTTAAATCGAAGTTTAGAGGGTACCATAAAATTATTCAAATTAGTGTTCATGGACTTTGCCCCTGCAATATTCAGTGGTTTGGCCGCCATTGTCGTTATTTTTTCTAAACTTCCCCTATTTTTATCCGTTTTAATGTTATTTGTCATTCCGATTGGTCTTATTATTATTTCAATCCAAATATCCACTCAAAAAGGAATTCGAGTAGAATTATTAGAAGAAAAATCATCCATGGATGGAACTGTAGTAGAATTAATTAACGGAATCGAAGTCATTCGAGTGACCAATAATGCAGAAGCAGAAGTCGATCGATTGAAAGAAAAATCAGAATATCTACGATCAAAAGAGATGAAACATCATAAAGCCATGGCTTTTTATGATTGTTTAAAATTCATTAATGAAGCTGTATTTACTGTACTAGTCATTGGCGTATCTGCTTATCTAGCCAGTAAAAAAGTAATCAGCGTCGGTACTGTATTAACTGCCTATTTGTGTTTTACACAATTAACGACGCCCCTTCGTGAATTACATCGAATATTTGATGAATTAGCAGAATCGACTATTTTGGCAAGAGAATACTTTCGAATCATAGATTTGGAGAAAGACTTTTCATATAAAAAACCAAAAGAAATTGGTTTACTAAATAAAACTCACTCGTTTATCCAAATAGAAAATGTCGATTTTGCTTATAAAAATAATAACGAAAAAGTGATTACGAATTTAAATCTATCTATCCCAGAAGGAAACTTCATAGGAATCGCTGGACCTTCCGGTTGTGGAAAATCATCCTTGATTAAATTATTAACGAAACTAGAAAATAAGACAGATGGCAATATTATAATCGATGGAAAGAAAATAGAGAGTTTATCTCGAGAGGATATTGCCCACTTTATTGCCTTAGTCCCTCAAGATCCCTTTCTAATTGCAGATACCATCGAAAAAAATATTTGTTATGGAATTCATAAAAAAGTAAGCAAAAAAGAAATCAAAGAAGCCGCAAAAAAAGCTTATATAGACGATTTTATAGAATCTTTACCCGATCAGTATAACACTGTTTTAGCGGAAGGTGGAAACAACTTATCTGGAGGACAAAGACAACGAATTGCCATTGCCAGAATCTTTTTAAGAAAACCGAAAATCTTAATATTAGATGAAGCGACCAGCGCTTTAGATAATACTACAGAAAAATATATCCAAAAACAAATAGAAAAATTACAAGAGGAAACGAATACGACCATAATTTCAATTGCACATAGATTAACTACTTTACAAAACTGTGACACCATTTTAGTTTTTGATCAAGGAAAAATTGTTCAAACAGGAAAATATGAAGACTTAATTCAAAATCCAGGTATATTTCAAGATATGTACAATGGAAAATTGAAATAGAAAGTTCTCATATTTTCTTTTTTTGAAATTTAGAATCCAACACTTCTTTTTCACTATAATAACGATTATTTTTCCGAATGACATGACGATAATCTCTTTTAAAATCTTCTAAAGAGGAAACTTGACATCGTTTAGAAAACGAAGGAATCTGCAAATATCGTTCCAATAAAAACCTTTCATAGTAAAAGGTCTTTTTTTTCCATTCATCCCCTATTTTAATGAATAGAAAAACAAACAAAAAAAGAAGATTTAACTTTATGTTTTTTAATAAAAAGAAGAGAAAAAAGAATAAAATTAAAAAAGAAAAAAGAATCGAAATACAAAAACTTTTTTTATATGAGAAACGATAAGAAAATAAAATATTTAAAATTCTTCCCCCATCCAAAGGATAAATTGGAAGTAAGTTAAAAATTAAAATATTCAGATGATAAAAAAGAAAGAGACTTTGATCTTTTCCATTTAAAACGAAAGAAAATAAACACGCAAAAACAATTTGAAAAACAGGACCCATCACTAAAATCAACAATTCTACTTTGAGGGGCATATTGATATGACTTTCGAATTTAGAGACACCTCCAAAAGGATAAAGATAGATTTTATCAACGGGAATATGGAGCAAATAAGCGCAGAGAAAGTGTCCAAGTTCATGTACTAAAATCAAGGACATAATTAATAAAAAAGGAAAAAAGGAAGCGGTTAAAATAGAACAAATTGCAAAGAAAAAGACAAAAGGACTAATCGATAGGTAATTAAATATATTCTTTATAATTTAAATATTTTCCTTCTTTTTGAAATACTAAATATAAATTTTTAGATTTTGTTTGTCCAATTAAAGTTCCCTTTTTTATATAATCGTACATTTTGATATCTTTTCCTTCAATATTTGAATACCAAACATCAATCCCATCAATCTGTTGAACGATCACCGTCGTTCCATAGCCTTCTTTTTCACCCATAAAAACAACAATTCCACTTTCTAATGCTGGTACTAAATACTCTTTCTCTACTGTTAATTTTACACCATCTTTATAAACGCTACTATCTTGATAACTTAATTTCTCGTTAAAAACAGGTTCTTCTTCTGGAACAATTTTATCTACAGACAAAATAGATCCAAAATATTTTTCATACAAGTTTTTTGCCTTCGTAAAATGAAAACTCTGCGTATAAACCTTTTCAATTAAAAATTTTTTAAAATCTTTTTGATCTCGAACTAATATCAATGCAATTAAAAATAAAACAATAGTAATTAAAAAACGACTACAGAAATCTCTTACACTTTTTTTTAAGACTTTTTTTTGTTTTCTTGACTCTTTATATTTTCTATATTCCTGATAATTCATATTATTGCCTCCCCTAAAGGATATGCAATAAAAAAAGAAATATGCCAAAATTTAATTGAGACTTAAATTTTTATATTTCTTTGGTATTAATTTTATTAAAAGGAAGCCAATTTCTAAGAAGAGGATATTGGCAAGGAGTGTATGAGAGATTAAATATAAATAAGAACCAATAGAAATTGGGACGACTTGAAAAATAAGAAAAGAAAACGTATTGAAGCTTTCATAGACAACAACTAAAATAACAGCATCTATTAGAATCATTAAAAAGTTTACATCTAAATATTTATAAAGAAGATGGACGACTTCTCCAGATATAAGAAATAAAATGGCATTGTAAAACAATAAATTCGTATAGGCTAAATCATAAATAATTCCAGTGATAAATAACAAAATAAAATAATTTTTTCGATCTTTTTTCTTGAAGAATGGATAAATTAAGAAAAAGGACATCACGGTAAAAAGAGGGGTAAAAAGAGAAAGGTGATCTACCATATAGGGTAAAAAATTAGAAAGAATCCCATCGAGTAAAACAGAGATGAGAACAATAAGTATACTAATCATCTGTAACACCTCGAAGTACGGTAACATAGTGAATTTCATCAAAATTTTGCTTTGTTGCCACATAGAGTGTTTTACTTAAATTGTATTTGTCCTCTTTGATTTTTTTCACAGTTCCAATATAAATTCCCCTAGGAAACATTCCCCCTAATCCACTCGTTTTAATCTCATCATTGACTGAGACATTGCTCGTTTTATCTACCCCGATTACTTGAATTGTCTTTGTTTTTTTATCATAACCATTTAAAATACCATAAATATCTCCGTTTTCAGTTGCAATAGAAACAGAGATTTTATAATTGACATCATTTGAAGTTAACAGTTTGACTTCACTTGAAGTAAAATAGACTTTCGATATTTTTCCTAAAAGTCCATCACTCGTAACAACGACCATATCTTCTTTTAAATGATCTTTTTTTCCTTTATCGATAGTAATATTTTGTAGCCAATAACTTTTATTTCTAGAAAGAACAGTAGCGTTGATCGGATGATATTCTGTTAGAGTTTTATTTAAATTTAACATCTTTTTAAGTTCTTTGATTTCTTTTTCTAAAGATTCATTTACATTCTTTTGAATTAAATAACTTTCCGATTGATCCATTCCCTTATTTGAATTTAAAGCCGTAAAAGGATACATCACTATTTTTTGAATCGTCATTACGCTCGTTTTCAATATATCTTCTAATAAATTGGACTTCCTTGTAGACGCAAAAGATAATGAAAAAATAAACAATCCTAGTAAAACTAAAACAATTCCAACAACGATTCCCATTCTTTTTGTCTTCTCTTTCTTAAAGCGCATAAGAATCTTCCTTTCCAAACTTATCCATATTATAGTACAAAAATCTTTTAGATACAACTATGATGTTTTTCATAAAAACTATAATAGGTATCCTCTGCCACGATAATATGATCCACAATAGGAATCCCCTGCAACTTCCCAATCTCCATTAAATTTCTCGTAAATAAAATATCTTCGCTACTAGGCTTCACATCTCCGGATGGATGATTATGCATACATACAATCGAAGAAGCAGAAAGCAAATAAGCTTCTCGAAAAATATCTCGTGGATGAACGACACTTCGATTAATAGTTCCCATAAAAAGTAGTTTCCTTTCAATTAATTTTTGTTTATTATCAAAATAAAGACAATAAAAATATTCTTGATTTTTATCGACAAATAAATATTTAGAACTCTCCCATATTTCTTTGGCTGTTGTCATTTTTTGCAAAGGTTTATTTTCTTTTTGAATCCAAATTCTCTTTCCTAATTCTACAGCACCCAAAAGTTGAATTGCCTTTACTTGACCAATCCCTTTAATTTCTAATAAAGAAGAAAGCGTAGCCATAGAAAGTCTCGATAATGTTTCATATTTATTTAGTATTTCTAATGCTAAAACATTCACATCCTTTTTCTTCGTCCCTGTTTTTAAAAGAATGGCTAAAAGTTCTAAATCACTTAAGTTCTCTCTTCCAACATGAACAAATCTTTCTCGAGGTCTTTCTTCCTTTGGTAATTCTTTAATCTTATAATAAATAAAACTCACCCCTATTTATTATTTGTATATTTTTAAGTTTTTTGAAGAGATTGTTCATAACTCGATAAAATAACTTCATTAATCGATAAAATTTCCTCCTCTTTTTTTGTCTGTTTTAATAGTAGATCAAATTGTTCTAAATTATTTTCGAATTCTAAATTAGAAACTGTTCCCGTTCTTTCAATCACAGGATATCCTTTTTTTTCATATATTTTTTCTAATTTTACAGCATTTTCTTTTTCTTTAGTAATCCCAACATAAACATAGTATTTTCCATCTTCAAAAACGACGAGTTTTGGATCTAGTTTTCTACTATTTTCCTCCATATGCTCTTTATTGGTATAAACCCCTTGTTGTAAAAAAATAAAATTCTCCTCTTGAAAAACACTTTGCATATTCACCTTTTGTTCCATATATCTTCCTAGGAAAGTACCTAAAATAACTGCCGTTACTAAAACAATGAAAAATCGTCTCATAAAATCACCAAAATTATCCTACCAAAAGAAAAAAGCATAATTTGTCGAAAAAAAATAAAGAATAAAAAAAAAGAGTTTTTAAAACTCTTATAAACTTGCTTTTAAATGATCCAATTGTTCTTTTTCTGTTTTCAACTTTTTTCGATCTTGTTCTACAATTGCGGCAGGGGCTTTATGGATATAGTTTTCATTTGAAAGTAATTTTTCTCTCCGTTTAATACTTGCTTCCAATTCTTGAATCTTTTCTTTTTGTTTTTCAAGATCGATTTTTTCCTCATTAAAGAAATAGGTAATTTCAATAAAAGGAGATTGATATTGGATTTGATTTTTATCGGATAGCAATTCTTCTACTTTGTTTTCCTCTTTAATTTTTAATTGAAATTCGTAAATTGGCAATAATTCATCTTTCGTTTGAATTCGGACAAGCGCATTACGATCAATGTGATTAGTTGCCTTTAAATTACGAATAGAAGTAATATCTTTTAAAACCTGCTCCATTTTTTCTAAAGATTCCTGAAAAATTTCTTCTTTATGATATTTTGGGTAAGAACTGATCATAATAGAAGCTTCTTCTTTTACTGGAAGCATTTGATAAATTTCTTCCGTAACATATGGCATAAAAGGATGAAGCATTTTTAAAATAGAAGTTAAGACATCTAGTAACACTTGTTTCGTAGAAGTTGTCATGTGAACTTTAGAAAGTTCAATATAAAAATCACAGAAATCTTCCCAAACAAATTGGTATAAACTATTTCCAACATTATGGAAATCATATTTTTCCATATTTTTTATTACATCTTGAATTACTCGATTCTTTTTCGTTAAAATCCATTGATCCCAAAGACTTAATTTATCTAATTCGATCTTTGCCTCTTTTAAATCTTCAATATTCATTAGTACAAACCGAGAGGCATTCCATAATTTGTTAATAAAATTCCATGAAGATTTCACCTTTTCTTCATCATAACGCAAATCCATTCCAGGAGCAGAGTTCGTTGTTAAAAAATAACGAAGAGCATCTGCACCATATTGATCTATTACATCCATAGGATCTACTCCATTTCCTAAAGATTTGCTCATTTTTCTTCCCTGTTTATCCCGAATTAATCCATGAATCAAGCAATCTTTGAAAGGTCTTTTTCCAGTGAATTCTAAACCTTGAAAAGTCATACGATTGACCCAAAATGGAATAATATCATATCCTGTAACTAATACATCATTCGGATAATACCGTTGAAAAAGCTTTGTATCTTCAGGAAATCCCAGAGTAGAAAATGGCCATAATGCGGAAGAAAACCAAGTATCTAAAACATCGGGATCTTGAACCCAATCTTCTCCAGGAGATTCTACTTGAACCTTAATTTCATCCCCTTTATACCAGGCAGGAATTCGATGACCCCACCAAAGCTGTCTAGAAATACACCAATCATAAGTAATTTCCATCCAGTGATTCATAATTTTCTCATAACGAGCAGGAATAAAATGAACTTTGGTCTCCTTGTTTTTTTGATTTTCTAATACTCGATCGGCAAGTGGTCTCATCTTCACAAACCACTGCTTTGAAAGATAAGGTTCCACTACTGCATTACTACGTTCGCTATGACCAACAGAATGAACCATCTCTTCTATTCCGATTAATAAATCTTGCTCTTGTAAATCTTTGACTAAAGCCTCTCTACATTCTTCCCTACTCATCCCACAATATTTTAAAGCATTCTCATTCATGGTAGCATCGGGATTCATCACAATAACTTTTTCTAACTGATGACGCATACCAACTTCAAAATCGTTAGGATCATGCGCTGGCGTAATTTTAACAACACCCGTTCCAAATTCAGGATCTGCATGAAGATCCGCCACGACTGGTATTTTCTTACCTACGATAGGTAAAATAACATTTTTTCCAATTAGATGTTGATATCGTTCATCATCAGGATGCACTGCAACCGCAGTATCCCCAAATAACGTCTCAGGTCGAGTCGTAGCAACTTCTAAGTATTCATCACTATCCTCAATAAAATATTTGATATGATAAAAGGCTCCTTTATCTTCTTTGTAGATCACTTCTTCGTTAGAAAGCGCAGTCATTTGAACCGGATCCCAATTAATAATTCGTTCCCCACGATAAATAAGTCCCTTTTTATAGAGTTCAATAAAAACATAATTGACCGCTTTATTTAATCCCTCATCCAAAGTAAATCGCTCTTTACTATAATCTACAGAAATTCCCATTTTCGCCCATTGTTCATGAATCGTATTTGCATATTCTTCTTTCCAACTCCAGGCTTTTTCTAACCAATCTTCCCTCTTCATTTGTCTAGGGATTATTCCTTGATCTTTTAATCTTTTATCCACTTTCGCCTGGGTAGCAATTCCTGCATGATCCATTCCAGGTAACCATAAACAGTCATATCCATTCATTCTTTTATACCGAATAATAATATCTTGTAATGTAATATCCCAGGCATGTCCTAAATGTAGTTTTCCTGTTACATTGGGAGGTGGAATTACAATACAGAAAGGAGGCTTTTTAGAATCTGGATCAGATTCAAAATAACCCTGCTTTTTCCATTCTTGATAACGATTTTGTTCTACTTCTTTCGCATTATACTTTTTATCTAACATGACATTCTCTCCTTTATATATGAATCTATTATATGATTGATTTCTTCTACTTGATTATTTAACGCCTTAAAACCACAGGCTTCTATTTTGGCAATAATTTTAGAAATATAATGTTTGTCTATTATAATTTTCATACTTTCCTGATACTCAACATCAAAAATAAACGCTAGAATGGCGACAATTTTGTCCACTGAGTTTTTCCTATTTTTTAAAGAAACTAAACATCTTCGATGAATTTCCTCTTCCACTTTGGGACTGATCTTCTCCTCTTTGATATTCATTTCGATTTCTCCTGATGCAAAAAGGTACATAATATCAATTTTATCGGCATCTCTTACGATTTTACAAACTTTTTCTTCTAAATCATTTGAAAAATCAGGAAGATGATATTTATTGTGATACTTGACGGCCTTTCGTATGATGAAGTCCCAATTTTTATTGGAATTAAATTTTCTCATAAATGCTTCGTCTTCTAATAACTCCGCTCCGAGGTCCCCATGATCGATACTTTGATTATCTACATAAGTCTGATATCTTTTCCATTGTTCAAATCGACCAATATCATGCAAAAGTCCTACAATCATGCACAATTGAATTTCCTCTTCATGAAAATCTAATTTTTTTGCTAACTCTTCACAAAGCTTCATGACTCGTACGCTATGTTCTATTTTTCTAATAATCGCAATTCCTAAATGTTGATAAGAATTCACATAACTATAGAAATTTTTTACTATTTTTTCCATAAAACCTCCAAAAAAAATACTGTTCATCCCTAAGGACGAACAGTATCGCGGTACCACCTTATTTTATAATACTAAAATTATAATCTCTCTATGTTAACGAGTAATCCCCGGGATTTCTTACTCATATTCAGAAATCATGCTCCCTTGCTACCTTCTATAAAGTTTATTAGTTATTTGCACCAACCATAACCTCTCTAAAAATTCACTTTATATACTCCTCAAGTTCTCTGCATCTATTTGACATTATAACGAAAAATTTTATTTTTGTAAACAACGAAGACTATTTAATTAAAACTTTATTGACATCTTCTACCTGATTTTCAGGCGCTTTATCATATATTTCTAAAAAAGAATGTAAATGTTTACAATCTACTCTACTTTTTGCCACTAATTGGCGAACCCATTCACCTTTAATTCCCATCTTTCTTGCTACGGGAGCAAAAGATCCTTCTTTATAATAACCTTCTACTGCCTCTTTCTTTTTATCTGATAGAGATTGAAGCATACTTTCAATTTCCTGTTGAAGTATATGAGTAAATACTTCTTTTTCTAAAGTTGTATTATCCACCAGTTCCTCTTCTAATGTTTCATATTCTAAATATTCTTTTTCAAATACTTCCGGCATAAGACGATTTGTAAAAACGCTAGGAGAAAATTTTTCTTCTGCTTGAATCTCTTTTAAAATTTCGATTTCGAAATCTTCTATTTCTTCTATAGGAATATTTTCTTTTAACAATTTTTGCTTCGCCTGTATATAAGCCCAATATCTTTTTCCACTAGAAAACCCTTCTTGTTGGGCTAATTTTCTATATATTGTAGAAAAAATAGGTAACTGCGCATAGCCAGAAAAAGTATTTTTACTAGAAACATCAGGATCATATGCTTCTATCGCTTGAATTAAACCTTCACATCCTAATCCTAAAATCTCTTCCGTAGAAACCCCCGTACAATCAGAAATTCTCCGTGAAAGATCATTGACTAATCGTAGATTCACTTCAATTAACTCGTTTCGAATTTCTTTACTTTGAGTTCTTCGATACTCTCGAAATAAATCATCTAATTGATCATTAGGCAGATGTTTTTTAAAGGGAAGTTCCATTCCTCTACGATCAATATATTCATAATTTGAAAATTCTCCAAGAATGGTGCTATCGATACCTGAAACCCAAATATTTCTTTGCTTTAAATATTCCATAACTTCTATGAATTCTTCATCACTGAACTTTAAATCTTTCATTACATTTAATGGAATAGACAAATAGTTTTCTTGATAATCTTCTTTCTCATGATAAATATGTTTCATTTTTGCATAAGTAGGAATTAAAAATTCATCTACATAAGATTCTAAATCTTCATATTTTTGTTTTTTTGCCATAAAAAAACCCCCATTTATGAGGACTTATTTTATCATTTTTTCGTATTTTTGTCAAAAATATTGCTTTTTTAATTATTATTTCGTATAATTAATTTAACTTGTATGCGGATGTAGTTTAATGGTTAGAATACGGCCTTGCCAAGGCTGTGATGGGGATTCGATTTCCCTCGT
>CANQMB010000033.1 GCA_947624845.1 uncultured Bacilli bacterium | reverse complement strand
CTTTGCTGATATCAAAGCTGTTATGGAAAAGTCAGGCGACGCGATTATTGGAATTGGAATTGGAATGGGTGAAGATCGTGCCATTGAAGCAGCGAAACAAGCGGTTTCTTCTCCATTATTAGAGACATCCATTAATGGAGCGACAGATGCTATTATCAATATCACTGGAGGCGTCAACTTGACTTTGTTTGAAGCTGAACAAGCTGCCGAAGTTGTACGTTCTGCTTCCAATACAGATATTAATACCATTTTTGGATCTGTCATTAATGAAAATTTATCCGATGAAGTCATTGTCACAGTAATTGCTACTGGTTTTGAAAAAAATCAGAGAAATGCGACGAAAGCAATTGAAGAAGTGGAACCGACATTTTCTAATGCACAGCCTTCCAGAAGAGCCGCTCATGTAGAGGTGGAACCATCTTATGTACAGACGACGGAAGTGGTTGAAGATTCTTCAGATGATAGTGATGATGGAGATTATGATTTACCACCATTCTTAAGAGATAGAAATTATTAAACGCAGTTTTGCGTTTTTTTATTTCAAAATTTTTGTAAATTTTAAAAGAGATTTTTTTTCTTACCTGTGATATACTAAAGTAAAGAAGGGATCGTTATATGAAAGATTTTAAAAAAAAGCTTTCCCTAGTACCCAATAAACCGGGTAGTTATCAAATGAAAAATAAAGATGGGATTATCATTTATGTAGGAAAGGCTAAAAATTTAAAAAATCGTCTGAAAAGTTACTTTACTGGCGTTCATACAGGTAAGACGAAGCGATTAGTGGAAGATATTGATGACTTTGAATATATTGTTACTTCTTCTGAATTGGAATCGTTAATTTTAGAAATTACTTTAATTAAAAAATATAATCCCAAATATAATATTTTATTAAAAGATGATAAAACGTATCCTTATATTGAACTTACAAAAGAAAAATATCCTCGATTAAGAGTAGTTCGAAATGCGAAGAAAAGAAAAAATCATAATTATTTATATGGCCCTTATCCGAATGTAACCGCGGCCAGAAAAACTGTAAATATGATCAATCGGTTATATCCTTTGAGGAAATGTGAACATTTAAAAAAAGAAGTTTGTCTTTATTATCATATTCATGAATGTTTGGGATATTGTCAAAAAGAAGTGGATTCTAAAAAAATTGAAGAGATGAAAAAGGAAATTATTGCATTTTTAAAGGGAGATAGTACTTTCATCAAAGAAAAAATAAAAAATGAAATGCAAGAAGCCAGTCAAGCAATGAATTATGAAAAAGCATTAGAATTAAAAAATATGTTAGAAGATATTGAAATTACTTTACGAAAACAAAAAATTGATTTAGGAAAAAATTATCAATTTGATTTGATTAACTTTTATCAGGAGAATAATTATTTATCCATTCAGATATTTTTCGTAAGAGATGGCCTGCTCGTCGGTAGAGAAAAAAATATCATCAGTAGTGATTTGGATATTACGGAACAGTTGACGGAATATATTTTAACTTTTTATGATAAAATTGGCGTATTACCGAAAGAATTGTTGGTCCCTGATATTTTGGATACTTCGCTTCTTGCTTCTTATTTACAAATTTCTGTTGTGAATCCAAAGCGAGGAAGATTAAAGAAATTATTGGATTTGGCTTTAGAAAATGCCAAAGAAAATTTAAAAGAACAAGAAGAAACTTTGAAGAGAGATGATCAACTGCGCATTTCTGCACTTCAGGAGTTAAAAGAACTCCTTCACATGAAGAAAGTTTCTCGAATGGAAGCTTTTGATAATTCTCACTTGTTTGGAACTTTTTATGTCGGTGGAATGGTTGTCTATCAAGACTTTTTGCCATTAAAAAACGAGTATCGGAAATATAAAATTTCAACAGAGGTCAAAGATGATTTAAGTGCGATGAGAGAAGTTTTATATCGTCGCTATTATAAAGTGCTCATGGAAAATTTAGAAAAGCCAGATTTAATTGTAATGGATGGTGGAATAACGCAAGTTCGCGTTGCAAAAGAGATTATAGATTCTCTCGGTCTTTCCATTCGAATTATTGGTCTTGCTAAAAATAAAAAACATAAAACCAATGTGATTATCGATGAGATGGGAAATCCATTGCCGGTAAAAAATGATAGTAATTTATTCTTATTTTTAAGTAGAATTCAAGAAGAGGTTCATCGCTATGCCATTACTTATCATCGGAACATAAAATCTAAGGGAATGCTTTCTTCTTTATTAGATGTCATTCCCGGAGTGGGTGAAGTCCGTAAAAAAGAACTGCTACGAAAGTTTTCTTCATTAAAGAAGATGAAGGAAGCCAGTGTAGAGGAGTTAAGTCAGGTGGTTTCTATGGATGTTGCTAAAAAAATACATCAGTATTTACATGATTTATAAAAGAAAGAAGGGTTAAAATGAAAAAATGGAAACAGGGATTTACAATGGTTGAATTGTTGGCAGTGATTGCGATATTAGGTATTATTATGGGAATTGCAATTCCTGGAGTTACACAATATTTACAAAAAGCACGGAAGCAGGAATTTGAAACTTTGGAGGACAATATGAAAGTTGGCATCGATAATTATTTTATTGATCATTCTTCCGCAATTCCTGCGATTAATGGAACTGCTACTGTATCGGCACAAACGTTGATAAACGAAGGATATTTAGATAATTTAAAAGATCCCGATGGGGGCGATTGTGATGCGGCTGCCAGTAAAGTTACGGTGACACGTAAGGGTGATCAGTCTGATTTTAACATGACGTTAAATTATAAAATATGTGTCATTTGTTCTAGGTTAAAATCTAGTGGCTGTTAATTAGAGGAAGTGATAAGATGAGTCAAATTCAATTAATGAGTGAAAGTTTGGCCAATAAAATTGCGGCAGGAGAAGTTGTTGAAAAAACGATGAATGTCGTGAAAGAACTCGTGGAAAATAGTATCGATGCCAAAAGTACAGAAATTAAAATTGAATTACAAGATTCTGGTGTAAAAGAAATTCGAGTTTCTGATAATGGAATTGGAATGGATAGGGAAGATGCTACTCTTGCTTTTTCTAGACATGCAACGAGTAAATTATTCGATATTGAAGATTTATTTAATATCGAATCTTTAGGATTCCGTGGGGAAGCTTTACCGTCGATTGCCTCAGTTTCTCATGTCGTTTTAAAAACATCAAATAAAAATATAGGGACGATCGTAGAAATTGACGGTGGAAAGATTGAAAATGTCTCTTCTAGTGATTTACAAGAAGGAACGACGATTACGGTATCCAATTTATTTTATAATACTCCCGTTCGCTTAAAATATTTGAAAAATTTATATACAGAATTATCGGGAATTGTAGAATACGTAGATAAGATGGCTCTTTCGTATCCAGAAATTAAATTTTATTTAAGTAATAATGATAAAGTGTTATTGGAAACTGATGGAAGTGGCGATTTACGCAAAGTAATTTATCAAATTTATGGAGGAGAGGTTGCCAAAAAAATGGTTGAAATTTCATCTTCTAATGACGATTATTCTTTAAGCGGTTATATTTCTTATCCAGAAGTTTATAGATCCAATAGAAATGCGATTACTACTTTAGTAAATAATCGCGTCATTAAGAATAATGAGTTGAATAAATTAATCGTGGAAGCTTATCATACTTATATTCCAAAAGATAAATTTCCAGTGATTGTCTTAAATATTTCTGTAGATCCCATTTTGATTGATATTAATATTCATCCCACCAAAATGGATATTAAATTTTCTAAAATGGCAGAATTAAAGGAGTTAATTCAAGAGACCATTCAACGAAGATTAAAACAGTTACTATTAATTCCAAAGGCTTCGGTTCGAACCTCTTCTAGTGTGAGTACGGCAGAAAAACCTCTAGCGAAAGCTTTTTATAAAGAGGATATTGAAGTAGAGGAAGAAATTCCTTATGAAGAAGTACAATTGGATTTAACGGAAGTTCAGGAAGAAGCTTCCTCTTATGGAGAGGCGGAAGAGACTCCAAAAATCAAGAAAATGGTTCCCAAGGGAATTGTTCATATGACTTATATTGTAGCAGAAAATGAAGATGGTATGTTTATTATTGATCAACACGCTGCAGCGGAAAGGATCAACTATGAAAAATATTTAAAAGCGATGAGTCAAGAGCAAAAAGAAGTGATTTCGCCACTCGTTCCTATATCTATTGATTTACCACCTAATGAATATCTAATTGTAAAAGAACATTTTGATCTTTTAAATGAACTAGGAATCGAAGTAGAAGAGTTTGGTTCTCATACTTTGATTATTCGAACTCATCCCACTTGGTTCCAAGAAGGCTACGAGAAAGCCTCTCTTCAAAAAATATTAGAAATTATTGCGAGTAAAGAGGAATTTTCCAAAGAAAAATTTATTGAAAAGACGGCCATTACTCTTGCTTGTCGAATGTCAATTAAAGCCCATGATTATATTAATTTAGAAGAAATGGAGTATTTGCTAGATACCTTGAGAAAATGTAAAAATCCGTTTACTTGTCCTCATGGAAGACCGACCATTATTACTTATACAAAGTATGATTTAGAAAAAATGTTTAAAAGAGCGATGGATTAGAAAGTTGGGATAGAATGATAGTTGCTATTATTGGACCTACTGGTGTTGGAAAAACAAAAATGAGTGTGGAGCTTGCCAAAAAAATAGATGCAGAAATCATAAACGCAGATTCTATGCAAGTATACCGAGGTCTGGATATTGGAACTGCCAAGGTGCGGGAAGAGGAAAAAGAACAGATTCCCCATCATTTATTTGATATTGCAGAGATTCAAGATTTTTATACTGTTTTTGATTATCAGAGAGATTGTCGAAAAACAATCGAAGAAATAGAAAAGCGAGGTAAAAATGTCATCCTCGTAGGAGGAACAGGCCTTTATTTAAAAGCAGCACTATACGATTATCAATTTAAAGAAAATACCACGTATCATGAATATGCAAATTTTTCAAATCAGGAAATTTTAGAAAAAATAGAAAAATATCAACCGACGGATATTCATGTAAATAATAGAAAACGATTAGTACGTCTTTTAAATAAATTAGAAAACAAGGAACCGATAACCCATGAAAAAGATCATTTATTATATGATGTAATTTTTATTGGACTTACGACTGAGAGAAAAAATCTATACAAAATTATTGATGATAGAGTAGATCAAATGTTAAAAAATGGTCTTTTAGAGGAAGTGAAAAAATATCAAAAATATTTTTCTTCTTCTAAGGCTCTACAAACAGGAATCGGTTATAAAGAGTTCTGTGATTATTTCAATCATAAGAAATCTTTGGAAGAAATTGTTTTGGAAATAAAGAAAAATTCTAGGCATTATGCAAAACGACAGTATACTTTTTTTCACCACCAAATGAAAGTGCAGTGGTTCGATGTCGATTTCTCCAATTTTGAAAATACAGTAAATCAGGTATATCAGTATATCCAAAAAAAACAAGTTTAGTTAAAAAACTTGTTTTTTGTCGTAATATATTTCTTTTCAATTTCTTGATAAAGAGGTATACTAAGGACAGATTTTAATTTTTGTAATGTTTGGAGACCCTCTTCTTTTAATAATTCTTTATAATATTTTCGAATAAATTGATCGATGATTTTCGTCTCCTCATTACTTAAAGAAATCCCCTCTCGCTTTGCGTAATTTTTAATATCGCTTTCTTTTAAAGAAGTAAGTGAATCTTCAATGAATTTTTCGTACATAAATTTCTCCTCATGTTAATATATGCATAAAAAAAGAAAGGATGATTCGGATGAGAAAAAAACTAAATAAGAAAAAAAGAACAATTTCTAAAATAGAATCCTTCTCTAAAAAAAGATGGTTGCTTTTTGCGTCTTTTCTTCTTTTAGTTTTTCTTTATCTAATTATTCAATTGGGAAATGTAATGATTCTACATCAAAAAAAATATCAGAAAAGTTTAAAACAATTAACTTATACGAAAGTGGAAGGGCCATCTTCTCCTAGAGGAAGAATTTATGATCGAAATGGTAATTTATTGGTAGATAACAAAGCGATAAAAACAATTTATTATAAAAAAGATAAACAGGCAACGACTCAAGAAGAAATTCATCTTGCCTATACGGTCTCTCCTCATTTAAATATTGATTTTTCTAAATTAGAAGATAGAAATATGAGAGAGTTCTATGCAGAAATTCATCCCAAAAAAGTGAAAAAATACATTACGGATGATGAATGGCAAAAATATAATGCGAAGGAAATTTCTTTAGATGAAATTAAAAATATGGAAATAGAAAGAATTCGAGAAGAAGATTTAAATACTTTAACTGATCAGGATAAGAAGGCGGCTTACTTATATTATTTAATGAATAAAGGGTATACGTATGATGAAAAAATTATTAAAAATCAAGATGTATCTGATGAAGAATATGCTTATATTGCAGAGAATAATCAAACTTTAGGTGGATTTAATGTCAAATTAGATTGGGAGAGAGTCTATCCTTATGGAGATACTTTTCGGACGTTTTTAGGAAATGTTTCTTCTTCAACTTCAGGAATTCCTCTGGAAGAAAAAGATTATTATTTATCGAAAGGATATTCTTTAAACGATCGAGTTGGAATTTCTTATTTAGAAAAACAATATGAGGAATATTTACATGGAAAAAAGGATGTTTATCAAGTGATGAATCGTCATGAATTAAAACTATTAGAGGAAGGAACTCGAGGAAATGATATTGTTCTATCGATTGATATTCATCTACAACAGGAAGTAGAAAGAATTTTAGGAGAACAGATTTTAAGAGCGAAAGGAGAACCAAACACCAACTATTATAATCACAGTTTTGTCATTATCCAGGAACCCAATACAGGAGAGATTTTAGCGATGGCAGGAAAACAGGTGGTCAATATGGATGGACATTATGAAATTCGCGATTATTCTCCTTCCTTACTTACTTCTCCAATGACACCAGGGTCTGTTGTCAAAGGAGCCTCTATGTTGGTCGGTTATAATGAAGGGGCTGTTCAAATTGGAGAATATATGATTGACGAATGCGTAAAAATTGCTGGAACACCTGAAAAATGTTCTTCTCAGACATTGGGAAGAATTAATGATATTACAGCCCTTGCCAAGTCTAGTAATGTCTATCAATTTAAAATTGCCATGCGGGTGGTCGGAAAAGAATATCAACGAGGAATGGGGCTTCCCTTTAGTCAAGAAGCTTTTGATAAATACCGAAATATGTATCATTCTTTTGGCCTTGGGGTTAAGACGGGAATTGATCTTCCAATTGAATCCCTTGGGTATACAAGCAAAGATACACAAGCAGGAAATTTGTTAGATTTTGTGATGGGGCAATATGAAACTTATACGCCAATTCAACTTTCTCAATACATTACTGCTATTGCGAATGGTGGAAAAAGACTTCAACCGCATTTATTAAAAGAGGTCAGAAAATCGACCAAGGGGAGTCAGATGGGTGATGTCATATATACATTTAAAACCAATGTATTAAATACGATTGATACGAAAGAGGAGTATTTAAATCGAGTAAAAGAAGGGTTTCATGCGGTGACTATGAGCCCTGGAGGTTATGGACGAAATTATATGGAAGATCAATTTGATCCTTCTGGAAAAACAGGAACTTCTCAAAGTTTTATTGATACGGATCAAGATGGAAAAATTGATACAGAGACGATTTCAACCGCCTTTATTGGTTATGCACCAACCAATAATCCAAAAATGACCATTACAGTCACTTCACCCAATTCTTCTAACCCAAATACGGCCACTAATTATGCTTCTTTAGTGACAATGAGAATTACCAAAGAAGTGAGCAGTAAATTTTTTGAATTATATCCATAGGAGGAGTCTATTCATGGAAAATATTGTTGTAAAAGCAAAAAAGAAAGAAAATGGGGAAATTATAAATATAGATTATGTAGTAGATTTAGAAAGTTATTCATTAAAAATTCCAAAAGAAATTCTTTCTTTGGAATGTAAAAATCTTGTTTTTCATAATTTAACATCCGTAGAATGTGAAAATAAAGATACGGAAATTTTTTTTCAAGATTGTACCTTTCAGGCACAACATACGCATTATAAATTTGGATCTATTGATTTGAAAAATCCACATTGGAGAGGAAAATCCAATACAATTTCATTTGAAGATACAAAGAATTTTCAAGTTTTTTTGGAAGAAAATAATTCTTATCAGAATGGATATCATGGGAAAAGTTATGATTTTTTCTTAGAAAACTTCGGTTTTAATAGTAGATTTAGTGATATTCATACAAAAAATATTTATTTAAAAAATGGAAATATAAATCAAAGTTATATAAAAATGGATACTAAGTATATGTATTTGGATTCGGTTGGAATCTCTTCTGATTTTGTCATCAATTTCCAAGAAGCAGATCAGATATTTTTAAGGGATTCTTCCATTGAAACAACGGGAATGCTCGTTTTAAAGAATGCTGTTTATCAATCGACTGATTTAGAAAAAGTAGTTCTCACAGGGCAAGAGGACAATATTCGTAGATTTTTATCAGTATTAAATACCATTCGACAAGAATCTTTAGAAAAAGTAGAAGATATTTATAAAAAAGACGAGCAGAAAATTGATTCTGAATATGAAAATTTGAAATCTACTTTATATGATGTATTAAATAAAATGGATTGTATGAAAGAAAAAGATAAAAAAGCTAGTAAAACAAAAATAATGACAAAGAAAATAAAAACATATCTTCCATCATAAAATATAGAAAATGTTTGGCAAAAAGAAACATTTCTGTTATAATACCAATAGATGTAAGGAGGGATCGTATGGCAAAACTTGGAAACAGACAAAAGAAAACTCTTGTTTGTAGTGAATGTGGCGAAGAAAATTATCGCGTTTCAAAAAATATTAAAAATACGACAGACCGTCTAGAGATTAGTAAATATTGTTCTAGATGTAAAAAACATACAATGCATAAAGAAAAAAAATAAAAACGAGAGTTTGTAATTTTTTTTCTGGAAAGGAGTAAAGTATGATCAACGTAAATGAAATTAAAAACGGAATGACTTTAATGATCGAAGGAAATATTTATCAGGTTGTGGAATTTTTGCATGTAAAACCTGGAAAAGGTTCCGCTTTTATGAAAACGAAACTTCGTAATTTAAGA
The DNA here is from genome assembly GCA_947624845.1 of uncultured Bacilli bacterium. Classification (GTDB taxonomy): domain Bacteria; phylum Bacillota_I; class Bacilli_A; order RF39; family UBA660; genus MGBC119817. Next base: position 1,917 of record CANQMB010000033.1, on the reverse strand, counting down.
ACTGGTGGAATTATTGAAAGAACTTTTAATACGAATGTTAAATTTGAAAAAGCCAATATTAATAAAATGAATGCTCAGTATTTATATAATACAGGAGATACTTATTTTTTTATGAATATGGAAACTTACGAGCAATTGGAACTTAAAAAAGATCAAATAGGAGATAGCGTTCAATATTTGATTGAAAATATGAATGTTTATGTTATTTTATATGAAGGAGAACTCCTAGGAATCGACCTTCCAGATAAAGTAGAATTTACAGTGGTAGAAACTGAACCAGCAGTTCGTGGAAACACGACAAATAATGCATTAAAAGATGCGACAGTAGAAACTGGATTGGTAGTAAAAGTTCCTTTATTTATTGAACAAGGAGAAAAAATTTTAGTAACTACAGCGGATGGAAAATATTCATCTCGTGCCTAAAGTAAGTAGTTGTGAACTACTTTTTTCTTTGCTATAATCACTTTGATGGAGGAAAATATGAAAACAGTTTTAATTACCGGTGCTACATCGGAAATCGGAGAAAAAACGGCAGAAATATTTGCTAAAAATCAATATTCTTTAATACTCACTTATCATCAACACCAAAAACAAATGGAACAGTTTGTTACAGAAATAAAGAAAAAATATGACGTACAAGTAGAAATGTTTCATTGTGATTTGAAAGAGGAAGAAGAGATAAAAACAGTCGTAAAAAAAGCAATCGAAATTTTTGGTACAATTGATGTTTTAGTCAATAATGCTGCCTATTGTAAAGATTCGCTATATGCGTCAAAAGAAAAGATTCATTTTATGGAAACATTAGAAGTAAATGTCGTAGGAACTTTTTTGATGAGTAAATATGTTGGAGATTTTATGTATGAAAAGAAAAAGGGCGTGATTATTAATCTATCTTCTACGAATGCGAAAAATCAATATTATCCAATGACTTTGGATTATGATGCTTCTAAAAAAGCAATTTTATCTTTGACGAATAATCTGTCATATGCTTATCAGCCTTATATACGCGTTAACGCGGTTGCCCCTGGGTTTATTGGAACGAAAAAAGAAACAGAAGGAATGGACGCTGAATTTTTGGAAATGGAAAAAGAGAAGATTTATCTAAGACGATTGGGAAGTGCGAAGGAAGTGGCCAATGTGATTTATTTTTTAGCCAGTGAGGAAGCTAGTTATATTAATAATACGGTCATTACCGTAGATGGAGGCGTACGCTAATGGATATAGAAAAGATTTTTTTGAAGGCGGAAGAAAAAGTCAAAGGAGAATTTGAAAAAATTGCAAAAATAGAAGAAATCAATAGTAAAAAAGTGTTGGATGCTTTTCATGAAGTAGCTTTGACAGAAAGTGATTTTTCATCGACGACAGGGTATGGATATAATGATACTGGAAGAGATAAAATTGAAAAAATTTTTGCCCGGATTTTAGGTGCTGAAAAAGCCTTGGTTCGAGGACAGTTTATCTCTGGAAGTCATGCTCTAACCGTCTGTTTATTTGCTCTATTAAGACCTGGAGATACACTTCTTAGTATCACAGGGAAACCTTATGATACATTAGATGAAGTCATTGGAATTAAAGAAAATAGTAGTAGTTTAAAATCATTTGGAATTTCTTATCAGCAAATTGACTTGATTCAAGATGATTTTGATTATCCTCAGATTGAAGAAGTATTAAAAAAGAAGAAAATAAAAGTCATTGAAATCCAACGATCTAAAGGATATTCCACTAGAAAAAGTATAACGAATAATCAAATTTCTCAAGTGGTTAAAAAAATAAGAACGATTGATTCTAACGTGATTATTATGGTGGATAATTGTTATTGTGAATTTGTCGATACGACTTCACCATTAGAAGTTGGAGCGGATATTATTGTGGGTTCTTTAATTAAAAATTTAGGAGGAGGAATTGCGCCTAATGGAG
>CANQMB010000032.1 GCA_947624845.1 uncultured Bacilli bacterium | reverse complement strand
GAGTTCCCTCTTTCTTTCTGTGGGTATCTGCTACAAAAATGCTAATTGTCTGTCTTACTTTTAACTTTTTTAAGGCAGGAACCAAAACAAGGCCCAAAACTGCTGCCATTAAAAAACCAATCATAATTACAAACACTGCCTTTGTTAATAGTAACATATTTTCCACTCCATTTCTTCGTAAGTATTATATCATAAAAGAAAACTTTTTAGTCCATATCACCGTTATTTAGACATAATTTTACATTTACTTTAACAAGAGACGAACGGTTCCATCTTGTTCTAGTTTTTCCCCATGTTCTGGAGATTGAGATACCACTTGATTCCCTGTTCCAGAATATTCTACTACAAAATTTTTCAATTTTTTCTTCGCTTCTTTGACATTCATTCCAACCACATTGGGAACTTTATACATTTTTTTATCTGTCCACTCTAAATCTTTGGACATTCCTCCTTTTTGTTTTGGAATTTTCAAAGCATCAATAAGATCTAATAGAATTCTTCTAGCAACGGGAGTTGTTGTATAACTAGAAAGCATCGCTGTATTTTTTGGATTATCAATTGCAATATATAAAACGGCTTCTGGATTATTAGAAGGTACAATTCCCACAAAAGACATAATATAATTATTTACTAGGTATCTGCCATTTTCTACTTTTTGGGCGGTTCCTGTTTTTCCACCAATTCGATATCCTTCAATATAAGCTGCTTTTCCTCCTCCTTTAGCAACAACACTTTCTAATGCTCGACGCATAATTTTAGATGTCTTTTTGCTAATTGTCTTTCGAATTAATTTTTTCTTTTTTTCTAAAATAACATTTCCTGTTTCTTTTTCCAAAACATTTTTAACGACATAGGGTTGGTATAAATTTCCACCATTTAACACTGCTGAAATTGCCGTTACTTGTTGAATCGGTGTCACACTTACCCCTTGACCAAAAGCAGTTGTAGCTAATTCGATATTTCCTACCTTTTCTAAAGGAAAAATAATCCCTTTTCCTTCTCCATTTAAATCAATTCCTGTTTTTTCTCCAAAACCAAATAAATCTAAATAGGAAAATAGTTTTTCTTTTCCTAACAGTTGACCCATTTTGACAAAACCGGGATTACAAGAATTTTGCAACACTTGTAAAAATGTCTGATGTCCATGACCTCCTGCTTTCCAACATTTAATTCTAGCCGTATCCACTTGAACAGATCCAGAATCATAAAATTCGTCTTTATCGAGATCAATAAGTCCTTCTTCAACAACCGCAGCCGTTGTAATAATTTTGAAAGTAGACCCTGGTTCATAAGACGCCCATATAGGTAGATTTCTACTTAATTCTTCAGTTTTATAATTTTTATAATTATTTGGATCATAATTAGGACGACTACTCATTCCTAAAATTTCTCCCGTATTGGGATCCATGACAACAGCAAGGGCCATTTCTGGATGAAACATATCGACAACATTATCTAATTCTCTTTCTAATGATTGTTGGACATGAATATCGATGGTTAATTGCAAATTAAGTCCATCTTGAGGGGCAATATAAATATCTGATAAATTTAAACGATTCCCTTTAGCATCTGAAAAATATTTAATCGCTCCTGCTTCTCCCGTTAAGTATTTATCATGCTCCAATTCCAAACCTGAAAGTCCTTGATTATCAATTCCAACATATCCCAAAACATGGGATAACATACTTCCATAAGGATAATACCTTTTAGCTTCCTTTACTAAATAAACCCCTTCTAATTCTAAAGCAGAAATTTGATCGGCAATTTCAAATGACAATCTCCTTCCTTCTGGATGAACTCGTTCAATAGATGTTTGTTTGGACACATGAGCGTACATTTCTTTGTAGGAAACATTTAAAATTTGAGCGAGTAACTTTGCAGTTTTCTTCTTATTTTTGATCTGATTAGGAATTAAAACAAGACTCGTAGTCGTTAAATTATCGGCTAAAACAACTCCATTTCGATCGAGTATTAATCCGCGACTTGCTTCTATAGGCAAATCTCTACTCCATAAATCTTTTGCTAAACTAGATAATTTTTTATAATCAAAAACCTGAATATAAAAAACTTTAAATACAACTAAAAAGAAAAGAAGAAAAAAGATACAGAACATTAAACGAATTCGTGCATCAATTTTTTTAAAGAACATACAATCACCCCTACTAATTTATGAATAAAAAAAAGAGGACAGAACTCCTCCTTTTATTATATTACTAATAATATAGATGATTAATAATCGAAAACTTATTTATTCAATCTTCTTTTTGCTGTATAAACTGTACCGCATCCACCAAGAACAATCATTCCAATTAAGAATGCAATATTGATATCTGATGTATCTGGGTTTGCTTCTTCTGCAACTTCTTCAGCTTTTGGAGCATCTGGTTTTACAGATTCTTCAGGTTGTTTTGCAGCTTCTACTACAGTTTCATATTTTTCTTCATCCCAAGTTAAATCACCAGCAGTACCATCTTCTTTATCTTTTTCAAATAAAGTTATATCTTTAGAAGAAATTTTAAACGTAATTTTTTGAACTCCACCTTCTGCAGCTTCTCCATTCCAATCAATTGCTGTTTCATAAGTTAGATATCCATCTTTTCCCATTGCAGCTTCTTCTAGTAAAGCCTCATTAATAGGTACGAAAATTGTATAATTGTCCGTTCCAGCATCTTTTTCAAATTTTCCTTGGTTTTGGCCATTGTAATACCAAACTGCATTTTGAAAATCTTCTATTCCAGTTGGTTCTGCAATTTTTACTCCTACCCAACTATAATTATCTGGACGGTTTGCTTCATGTGGTTCTGTTCCAGCACCAATCTTTTTTACCACCAAACCATTATAAGTTGCTACAACATTTTCATAGCTACCTTCTTTTGCAAGACTAATAACACCTTCGGCTTTCTTTCCACCTTCTTTTGCTAATACATCATCAGCTGTACAATCCTCTACTTTTCCATAAGTAATCTCACCGCCTGCTGCAAAAACATTCGGAACAAAAGCAATAGTTGCAACTAAAGCAGCAATCATCATCATCAAATTTTTTTTCATTTTTTCACCTTTCCTTATCTTGTATTATTTTCTAATACATTTCTTGTAACTCCAGTATATTATTAATATTTTTAATTGTCAACATTATTTACATTTTTTCAAATAAAAAATGTAAAATTATTACCTGAATACATATAAACCAAGAAAGAATCCTTATGAAATTAAAAATTTAAGAGTTGAAAAAAAATTAAATTCATACTATAATGAGGCAGAATGAAGGTGAGTTTATGAAAGAAAAAGAAACAAAAGAAGGAACTGCAAAAACCACTGCCAAGACTGCAACAAAAAAAGAACCAACAAAAAAGGCGGCAGCAAAGAAAACAACGAAGAAAACACCAACCAAAAGTGAGGCAGCAAAAAAGACCACTATCAAAACTGCTGCAACAAAAGCGACGAAGAAAACACCAACCAAAAGTGAAGCAGCAAAAAAGACTGCTACCAAAACGGCAGCAAAGAAAACAACGAAGAAAACACCAACCAAAAGCGAAACTGCAAAAAAGACCACTACCAAAGCTGAAATACAGAAATCAACAAAAAACGAGGTTCCAAAAAAGACAACAGAAGAAACAATAGAAATAATAAAAATAACAGAACCAGAAGAAATAATAGAGATAATAGAACCAGAAGAATCAGAATCAAAAAATATTTCCATTTCATCTGATTTAGAGGAAAAAACTACCAGTCAAACCCAACCAGAAATTCCAATTATTAAAGAAGAAACTCCTCAATCTTTTTCTACCAATGAAGAACAATTAACTTCAGAGCAAATAGAACAAATTAAAGAAATTTTAACTGAAGAAGAAACAAAACAAGAAATACCAAAAAAAGGATTGTTCGATCATAAGAAAAAAAATATATCAAAAGAAAAAATTATACAAAAGAAAAAGAAGAATCAAATTTGGATAGACTGTCTAGTTATGACTATTTCTTTATTTCTCATTGGATTTGCCTCTTTTCAATTAATACATTGGCATGAAGACAATAAAAAAATAAAAGAGCTAAATGAAGATATTGAAAAAGAATTTCAAGTTAAAGAAAAAGATGAAGAAGGTGAATTAGTAAATCCACCAGATACAAAAGAAAGTGATTATTGGTATTATGTAGGGCTTCCTTTCTATGAAGTAGACTTTAATCGTTTACAAGAAATAAATTCCGATACAGTAGCATTTATTCACATGGAAAGTACGAACATAAACTATCCGGTAGTAAAAACAAGCAATAATACCTATTATTTAAATCACGCATTTGACAAAAGTAAAAATGATGCAGGTTGGGTATTTATGGATCACCGCAATCAAATTAATAATTTAAATGATAATACCATTATTTATGGACATGGACGATTAGATAAAACAGTTTTTGGATCTTTAAAAAATGCATTGACTGCCGAATGGCAAAGTAACAGAGAAAATTATGCAATTTGGATTTCAACACCAACAGAAAATATGGTATTTCAAATATTTTCTATCTACACAATTCAAAGTGAAAGTTATTATATTACTACAACATTTAATTCAACTGACTCAAAACAAAAATGGCTAGATACGATGAAACAACGAAATACTGCACCAACGAATACCGAAGTGAATGTCAACGATTCTATTTTAACATTATCAACTTGTGAGAATAATAATGGTGGTAGAATCGTCGTACAGGCAAAACTTGTAAAACGTCAAACCAAATAATTAAATACCACACCTATTGGTGTGGTTTTATCATACAATAAAAAAATACTTACAATGTAAGTATCTTATTCTAATTCTAAAACTTCAATTTCATCAACAACAGCCATCTGCTGTTCAATAATCAATTTTAATTTTCGTTTAAAAATATTAATATTTTTTTCTAAGATTTCACGATTTACTTGAATTTTTTCTGCTTTTAATAACGCTTCATTTACAATACGATTAGCATTGTTTTTAGCATCATTAATAATCATACTTGCCTCTTCCTCTGCTAAGCGTCTTGTATTTTTCCCATTTTCTTCAGCAGTAATTACAGCATGTTTTAAAGTGTCCTCTAATTTTCTGTAATGTTCTAATTCCTTTTTTAATTGTTCTAGTTCATTAGATTGAACTTTAAACTTTTCAATAATCTCCTCTGTTTGAGCAATCACATCATTAATAAATTGATTCACTTCAGTGCGATTATATCCATTTGTTTCATAACTAAATTTTTCCATATAATCACCTCTTCAAAAGAGTAGATTTACCAATTAAAATCGTCGTCATCCTTTTCTTTTTTACTTCGATTTTTTGTTGCAGCCATATCCTTATCATCGCTGATTTTACCTTCAACATTAATATTATTAGGTGTACATAAGAAAATACCACCACCTAATTTTTGTAAATCTCCACCAATAGCATACAATGTACCACTTAAAAAATCAACAATTCTTTTTCCTTGATCAGGGGTTACTCGCTTTAAATTAACAACAACTGCATTTCTAGTTTTTAAATAATCGGCAATTTGTTGCGATTCAGAATAAGCCCTTGGTTCTAACAACATCATTTTAGAACCTGCAATTCCATTTTCATCTTGATACTCTTCTCTCGATGTAGAATAAAACTCTTCTTCTACAATATCCTCTCTATCTTCTTCAGATTGAAATAATCCTTTTAATTTATCTAAAGCCATATTTTCTCCTCCATTCAAGCTATTATAACTATAAATCATTGTAGCATATTTTTTTCATTTATCAAAGTAAATTTTTAAATTTTTCCAATTATTTAATTTATTGGATTTGATGTATTCCCTACTCGCTCTATTGGAGTAATATTTCCAACGGGTTGAGTTCTCACTTCAGTCTGTTTTGGATGATACCAAATTTGATTAATATCTACATTATTACTAAGTGGTGTTGGGTTTGGTCTTTCCATATACATGAATACAGGAACTTTAAAAGCACTACCAAAAGCCACACAATTTCCTGGTTTTAAACTCTTCAATTGAACAATAACTTCATTGGAAACATTAGGTACCATATTTTTAATATAATCTAAATCTTTTGGATGTAACATTCTTAAAATAACAAAATTAGAACATTGGGAAATTGCTGTATTAGAAAGTTCTGACGGTCTTTGAGTAATAAGTCCTAAAATTACTCCATACTTTCTCCCCTCTTTTGTAATACGATCAAAAATATTATATCCTAAAATTTCTGTATCTGTATCTTTTTGAACATATCGATGAGCTTCTTCAATAATAATATGAAAAGGCATACTACCACGAATTGGATTTTCTACGGCCATATTGAATAGCATTTTAGATAAAATTTTCGTAATTACCTTAGCTAGGCGATCATCAATATAATTAATATTAAAATTGACAATTTGGCACTTTCCATTATTCAGTGGATTCGTCAATAATTTTTGAATATATCCTGCACGAGAAATATATTCTGGATATTCAAAATAAACTTTTGAATCACCATTTACTAAACTATGAAGTCGAACACTAATGACATTGGCATAATCATAAACTTTATCACTTTTTAAAATTCCTTCTGAAATTAAAGCAAACTCCATCGCCATTTCTAAATCTGCAAGTGTATAATAGCATTCTTGATCAGGAGCAGTACTCAAAGATAAGCTGTCGTCAATAAACTTTTTTACAAAATCAACAACCAATTCCATTTCCTGCATTTTTCCCATTTTATCAATAATCAAACACTGTTTAAAAGTTCGAACATATCCAGGTTGAACGATTTGTGACTCCAAGTTCAATTCTTCTGTATTGAACTTCGTAAGAATAGCAATGACTTGATCTCGAATTTTTGTAGCTTCATGTCCACTTAATAAAATATCTTCTAACGCTCTAGCGATAATATCATTTTTATGTTTAATAACTTCTGGGGTATTTCCAGTCAAAATTGGCACTAATTTTAAAGTTTTTTCTATAATAGGCAATTGATTTGGCGTAGTTACGTCCAATAAAAGAGCTAAATCATCAACATCTAATAACCAAATTGGAATCTTAATTACTTCGGTATCCGAAAACTGAGTATTTGTTGTATACGTTTTATAATTAATTAAAGGATTCACTTTATTTAAATCTTTAAAAGCATTCGTATATTCTCCATAAGCATCGAACATAAAAATATTGGCACCAACAGCAGCTTCTGATCTAGAAGTAAATAATTTTTGTAAAATACTGGAAACTGAAAAACTTTTTCCTGCTCCACTATTTCCTAAAATAGCAAAATGATTGCTAAAAAAATCATTGACTGGAACATTTATTTTATAATTTTTATAAACATTAGAATATCCAAAAAAAGTATAGCCATCCACTGTTTCTTGCTTACCTAGAAATACTTCTAATTCTTCTAGACGAATCATTCTTACGATCGATTTAAAAGCTGGTTTGGAAGAAACTCCAGGAATAAAAGAATTGGGTTTTAATTCACCAATAATATTTACAACCATCTTCTCTTGATTTACACGGGCAATTTGACCTACTATTTTTTCTTCGCCATTTTCAAAAACAACATGTAAATTTACTAAATTTGGTTGTTGATTAATATCGATAGTCAGTTGTACAATCACATCATTTTCTAATATTTCTGTAATCTTTCCTAGCATAGAAACACCCTCTTATTCTAATTCATTATAGCATACCTTTCAAAAAAAAACATCACCTTTGTGATATTTTCTTTAATTTATCCGAATAAATAAAAGGTCATTTCCATGTTCTTGAATCATTTTCTTTACATAGTTGAAATCAATAAAAATAGTTGCTTTATTTGTATTTGGATGAAATCCTACTCTTTTTTTATCAATGAGTTCTTTATCAAAAATAACAATAACACTCTGACTTTCATCATTTAAAATCCCAAAAGGAGAAACATACCCATTTTCTAATTTTAAATATTTTTCTAATCTTTCAGCAGAAGCAAAACTTAGTCTAGTACTACCAATCTTTTTTGCTATTTCATCCAGTTTAATTTCTTTGGAATGATGACACGATAGGAGAAAATGCATTTTACCATTAGCATTTCTTAAAAATAAATTCTTACAAACATAACCTTTATCAAGTAACCCTGCTTTTTCCATATCTTCAATTGTATGTACTTCTTCGTGTTCAACTAACTCATAAGGGATTTTTTTACGATCTAAATACTCCAAAACTTCATTCATAATTATCGCCTCTTTCACTAAAAATTAAATTTTCAAATATATGAATAAAATATCTCTACAGGTCAGTCTATCATAAGGAAAAAAGAAAGTCAAAAAAGAAAAAAATTTTTCAAAAAAACAGTTGACAACCCCTTTTTAATTGTTGTATGATTATTTCAGTTACCGGGAAGTGGCTCAACTTGGTAGAGCACTTGGTTTGGGACCAAGGGGTTGCAGGTTCAAATCCTGTCTTCCCGACCATTTTTTTGAAATAATTCTTATATCTGAACTGATATAAGTTTTTTTATGCTGCAACCCCTTGCTCCACCAACGTGCTCCCTTTATTTTACTAATATCTTTCTTTTAAATATGAATCTCTTCAAATATGGATCTTAAATCTCGATTATAAATACGAAAAGCGGTTCCATGATCGTGAATTTCTCCTTTTCTCTTTCCCGTTCTAAAAACACCGATAGTGAACGTAACAGTGATTTTTCCTTGTTCAATCGCTTTCAAAAAATAACGAAAATCACGTAGTTGATAAAGTTTCATATTAACATATTTGAAATATTGTCTCCCGTCTATATTTTTTTCAATACACTCTACATATGATAAACATTTTAATTTTCTTTCTAATTTTTCCTGAAGTAATGAAAAAGTCCAAAAAGTTTGTTTATCAATTAAATTTAAATCCTGATAAATACACAAATAAACTTTTTTATCTTTATAATTTACCTCTAATTTAAATTGGTATTTTTTTCCTATTTTTTGGCGAATAGTCGCAACAACATCTCCTTGCAAAACTTTGCAGTCTTTTAAAACTCTATCTGGATATCCATAATTCCGCTGTAATCTTTTAATTTCAAAAAGATACATACCATCTGGAGTTGCATTAAAAAGTGTGGTTAACGATTTACTCCAATATTTATGGGCTTTTAATTCAATTCCTAAAAAATCTGGAATTTCAAAATTTTCCTTTTCTTTTTGTAAAAGTTTTTCCAAAGTGAGCCCAATACTTCCACTTCCTTCCCCTACACTTGGAATCCACCCCATATTTCTTATTTTTTTAAATTCTTTCCTTAATATTTTTATATTTTGATCTAAATCTTTCATTATTTATATTATTGGCAAAAAAATAAAAATTCTATGGTTTTTCTCTTTTAAGAAATAAGAAATTTCTTTTTATATTTTATTTGATTCTTCATTCATGTCGTGATAAAATACTATCATATAGCGATGAAGGAGGAAAAAACATGTCAAAAGACAAAAAATATGTAAATGCGATCACATCTCGAGAAGTAGATTTTGCAAAATGGTATACAGATGTGGTTAAAGAAGCTGAACTTTGTGACTATTCTAGTGTAAAAGGATGTCTAAATTATTTGCCGAATGGGTATGCAATTTGGGAAAACATTAGAAACAGTCTAGATAAAAGATTTAAAGAAACAGGTGTAGAAAACGTTTATTTACCGGTTTTGATTCCTGAAAGTCTTTTAGAAAAAGAAGGAGATCATATTGAAGGTTTTGCCCCCGAAGTTGCTTGGGTAACTCATGGAGGAATTGAACGATTAGAAGAAAGATTATGTGTTCGTCCAACCTCAGAAACACTCTTCTGTGATATATGGCAAAAAACTGTAAAATCTTATCGAGATTTACCAAAAGTTTGGAATCAATGGAATTCTGTATTACGTTGGGAAAAAACAACGCGACCTTTCTTACGTTCTCGCGAATTTTTATGGCAAGAAGGACACACACTACATGCAACAGCAGAAGAAGCAAGAGAAAGAACCCAACAAATGTTACAAGTATACTATGATTGTGTTACAGAAGATTTGGCCATTCCATTAATCGTAGGTCGAAAAACAGATAGCGAAAAATTTGCAGGAGCTGAAGAAACTTACACAATTGAAGCCATGATGCATGATGGAAAAGCATTACAATCAGGTACAAGCCATTACTTTGGTCATGGATTCCCAGATGCTTTTGGTATTAAATATTTAGATAAAAACAATCAATTGCACAGTGCTTACGAAACATCATGGGGTTTATCCACTCGTGTCATCGGAGCTATCATTATGGTTCATGGTGATGACGAAGGGCTAGTTCTTCCACCAAAAATTGCACCAACACAAGCAATGATAATCCCAATCAACCAATATAAAGAAGGTGTATTAGAAAAAGCGAATGAAATATTTGCCACTCTAAAAGAAAATGGAATTCGAGTAAAACTGGATGATTCAGATAAAACTCCAGGTTATAAATTTTCTCAACAAGAAATTTTAGGAATTCCTGTTCGAATCGAATTAGGACCAAAAGATATAGAAGAAAACCAAGTGGTCATCGTTCGTCGAGACAACAGAGAAAAAATTATAATCAAAATTGATGAATTAAATGAAAAATTACCAAAGATTCTAGAAACAATTCAAACAGATATGTACAATAAAGCCAAGAAATTTTTAGATACTCACATTGAGTCTGCTACTTCAATGGATGAAATGATTCAAAAATTCCAAGAAAAAAAATGCTTTGTAAAAGCAATGTGGTGTGGCTCAGAAGATTGTGAAGATGAAATTAAATATCAAACAGGTGGCGCAGGTTCTCGTTGCATCCCTTTTGATGAGAAAAAGATTTCTGACAAGTGTATCTATTGTGGAAAGGAAGCAAAACACTTAGTTATTTGGGGAAAATCATATTAAAAAAAAATACTGAAATGAATCAGTATTTTTTCCTAAATTGAAATTTCAACCGCACCACCTGGTGCGGCTTTTTTGATACAATAAAGGAGCCAAATCCCAGCAAGGAGGCTCCTATATGAATTATAAACAATTAACCAAAGAAAAGAAAGCCCAAATTGATATTTTACTAGAACAAGGAATATCAATGAGAAGGACAGCAGAAATACTAGGAATAAGTCATTCCACAATTTCTAGATATAAAGCAGGTATATATAAAAAAAGAAAAATAGA
>CANQMB010000031.1 GCA_947624845.1 uncultured Bacilli bacterium | reverse complement strand
GCATTTATCATGGTATTAAAAATGTACTGACTAAAAAAGAAGAACCTGAAAAAGAACATGCCTTTCAAACAGAATATCTTCTTTATGATATAATAGATGTGATTGAGAAGTGATAGAATGAAAATATCGATAGTAACAGCGACTTATAATCGATCTTCTTTGTTAGAACGATTATTTCAAAGCATTTTAGAAAACAGTAAAGCGTATTCTAATATTGAATGGCTCATTATGGACGATGGTTCTAAAGAAGATATAAAAAGAACAGTTTCTCATTTTATGGAACAAGCGGATTTTCCTATTTTCTTTTATAAACAGAAAAATGGTGGAAAAATGGCAGCGATAAATCAGTTAATTCCTAAAGTAACGGGCGATATTATTATTGAGATGGACGATGATGATTATTTTGTTTCTAATTGCTTTTCTCTTATTGCTAAAGATTATGAAACGATCAAATACCAAGACGATATTTATGGAATTATTTATGAAAAAGATTTAGGAAAAGAAAGTGGAACAATTCCTTCTCAACTTTCTGGAAAAGTAATGCGACTTTATGATTTACACTATAAGAAAAAACAAGATTTTGATATGGCTTTGACTTTCAAAGCCGATTATCGAAAACAGTTTTATTATGAGTTAGAAGCAGATGAAAGATTTATAACAGAGGCTCGAATGTACTATAAAATGGATCAAAAAAAACGAGGATTTTTAATTCGCGATGAACAAATTATGATTTGTCAATATCAGGAGGCAGGGTATAGCAGAAATATTGAAAAAATGTTTCAAAAATATCCTCATGGATATTATGCTTTTTTTCAGGAAGTCTTCTCTTATCCCCAGAGACATATTCTATTTTCTAAAAGACTTTATAATGTGAAACATTTTATTCTTTTTGGCTATCTTTGTCATCAACATTTTTTTGAGATGGTAAAATATCCGAAAGGATGGAATAAAATTCTTTTTACAATTCTTTATTTTCCTGGTAGAATGATGTCAAGGAAGAGGTTTGGTGAAAATTATGAAGAAGAAAATTCTAATTAGTGCCTATTCCCTTGGATTAGGTGGAATTGAAAAAGCTTTAGTCAATTTATTATGCATGATGGATAAAGATCGCTATGATATTACATTAGTATTAGAAAAAAAAGAGGGCCTTTTTTTAGAGAAAGTACCTGAAGAGATAAAAATTGTCGAATATAAAGTTTGTGATGATAAAAATATTTTACTTCGAAAGATAAAAAATCGCATTCATTTACTACAATGGAAAAAAGAACATCACAATCGATATGATTTTGCAATCAGCTTTACTACTTATTCTAGGCCAGGGGCTCGTATTGCCTTGAATGCATCTTCGAATAATGCTCTTTGGATTCATAATAATTATGAAGAAATTTATAATCGTAATGAAGAGAAAATGCGTCAATTTTTTCGAACTGTCAAAGCGTGGAAATTTTCTCATTTAGTTTTTGTATCGAATGACAATAAAGAGGCTCTCTGTAAATATTTTAAAGAATTTCGAGATAAGAGTATTGTATGTAATAATATTATTGATTATAAATCGATGAAAGAAGAAGGAAAAGAAAAAATTAATCTTACAAAGGAGACGGTGACTTTTTTAAATGTCGGCAGACATGAAGAGCATCAGAAAAGATTATCCAGAATTATCAATGCCAGTGAACGTTTAAAAAAAGAGGGATATCATTTTAAAGTATGGTTTGTTGGCGATGGAATCGACAATTTTAAATATCGAAGTATGGTTGCTAAGAAAAAACTAGAGGATACGATTCTATTTTTAGGTTCTCAAAAAAATCCATTCCCTTATTATAATAAGTGTGATGCTGTTTTACTTAGTTCTAAGTATGAGGGATATCCAGTGGTGTTTGTCGAGGCGATGGTGATGAATAAACCATTAGTTACTACGAAAGTTTCTGATTATCAAGAAGTGGAAAAAGGATATGGAATTGTTGTTTCTAATAGTTTAGGTGGTATTTATCAGGGAATGAAGAATTTCCTTGATTCAGGATATAAAATAAAGAAAAAGTTTGATCCTAAAAAGTTTAATGATGAGATTATGAAAAAATTAGATTTATTAATTGCGGGTGAAAAGAAATGAAAAGGATAACAGATAAAGTTGTATCCTTTTCCTTTTCTATGTTATAATTAATTAGAATGGAGTGTTAAAATGACAAAAAACGATCAAACAGAAGAAGTTGCAATCGAAGTATGTGACATTGATAAAACCTTTAAAGTTTATTTTGATAAAGCGAATACCTTAAAAGAAAGAATTCTCTTTTGGAATCGAAATCGTCATGAAGTAAGAGAAGTACTTAGTGACATTAGTTTGACTATAAACAAAGGAGAAACTGTTGCTTTAGTTGGAGTGAATGGTTCTGGAAAAAGTACACTTTTAAAATTGATGACCCAGATTATTTATCCAGATAAGGGGAGTATTCATACATACGGGAAATTAGTATCTTTATTGGAATTAGGTGCTGGATTTCATCCAGATTTTTCTGGCCGTGAAAATATTTATTTCAACGCTTCTATTTTCGGTCTTTCAAAAAGTGAGATTGATGATAGAATCGATGATATTATTGCTTTTTCTGAGTTAGGAAGTTATATTGATAATCCAGTACGAACTTATTCATCTGGAATGTATATGCGTCTTGCTTTTTCGATTGCCATTAATGTCGATGCTGATATTTTATTAATGGACGAAGTTTTATCTGTAGGAGATCAACATTTCCAAGAGATGTGCTATGAGAAAATGATGGATTTAAAAAAGCAGGGGAAAACCATGGTTTTAGTTACTCATAGTATGCAAGCAGTAAAAAAATATTGTGATCGGGCTATCTGGTTGTATCAAGGACGAATCCGTATGGATGGATCTACTGAAGATGTTGTGAAGGAATATCTAAAAGTTTGTGGTTAGGAGGCGTTTTAGATGCAAGTAGATTATCACTTAACCCCTGGACGAAAATTAGAAAAAAGATTCTATCAAACAAGAAAAGATCCCATTGTTTCTATTATTACACCTTTTTGGAATGATGGAAGTTATTTAGAGGAAGTAGCGAATAGTGTATTAAATCAAACTTTCCCTTATTTTGAATGGTTGATTGTCGATGATGGTTCTACCGATAAGAAAGCTTTAAAAATCTTAGCGGAAATTGAAAAATTAGATGAACGTATTGTGGTTTATCATAAAGAAAATGGCGGGCCTGCCAAGGCGAGAGATTATGGTGTAGAAAAATCCAATCCTAAAAGTGAGTATTTAGTTTTTTTAGATTCTGATGACCTGATGGATAAAACGTTCATCGAAACTGCTTATTTTTCGATGAAAATGCATCCAGATGCCAGTTGGTGTTATGGAGATGTAATTAATTTTGGAGATCAAAATTTTTTATGGCAAAAACAATTTGACAGTAATCGAATGAAGTATGAAAATTTATTGACAATATTCTCTTTCATAAAAAAAGAAGATTTTCGATTGGTTGGAGGATTTCAAATTGAAGAAAAAAATCAATATGAAGATTGGAATTTATGGTTGAAATTGCTCGCTTTAAAAAAATTCCCAATTCATATGAGTTATTTTGCTCATTGGTATCGCAAAATCGATCAAAAAGGGGAATTAAGTCGTGCGAATCGAAATAAAAAGCAGGCATTAAAAAAGATAAAAGAAACACGGAAACAAGTGAAAGAACCCGTAAAAGCAGTGGAATTTCCAAGAAGTGAGTTTCATTTTCACTCCATTGCAGATTTACCTTCAGATATTGTCATCCCTAAATATCGGGATTCAAAGAAAACAAACTTACTTGTCCTTGTCCCATGGATGACTTTAGGAGGTGCGGATCAGTTTAATTTAGATTTATTCCGCCTCTTAGATTCTAAAAAGTATACAATTACTCTAGTATCAACGCAACCAACAACTTATCAGTGGCGTCAAAAATTTGAAGAAGTGTGTGATGAAGTTTTTGATTTGAGTTCATTTTTAGATCAAGAACAGTGGGTAGCTTTTGTAGATTATTTAATTCAAAGTAGAGAAATTGATTTGTTGCTTAATACGAATAGCACTGCTGGATATATGATGTTACCTTACATTCGGGCAAAATATCCAAGTCTTGCCATTATGGATTATATTCACATGGAAGAGTGGTATAACAGAAATGGTGGTTATTCCAGAGATTCTAGTGGGGTTTCTTCTGTAATTGATAAAACTTTATTTTGTAATCAAAATAGTGAAAAAATTATGCATGAATACTTTGGTGTTCCCAAAGAAAAATTGGGTACCGTCTATATTGGTGTTGATGAGAAGAAATTTGATCCTAAAAATTATGATCGAAATCAGTTACGAGAAAAATATGATATTCCAGAAGATAAAAAAGTCATTTCTTTAACCGCAAGAATTGATTACCAAAAAAGACCTTTCTTACTAATTGAAATTATTTATCAATTCTTACAAGTAAATAAAGATTTTGTCTTTGTTGTCGCTGGAGATGGACAACTTCTAAAACCGATTATTAAGAAAGCAAAACAGTATGGAATTGAACAGGCTATTTACTTTTTAGGAAAAACCAATCATCCAGATGAAATTTATGCAATTAGTGATATTACTTTGAATTGTTCTATTAAAGAAGGATTGGCCCTTACTTCCTATGAATCTTTAGCGATGGGGGTTCCTGTCGTTTCATCAGATGTTGGTGGACAAAAGGAATTAATCAATGATGAAGTCGGTATGATTGTTCCTTGTCTTCAAAAAGAAGAAGATGTCTATGTGACGACGTATTCAAAAGAAGAGGTTCAATCATATGTTGATGCCTTACAAAAAATTGCCAATCAGTTGGATGTTTATAAAAAGAATTGTCGAAAGAGAATTTTAGAGAAATTTACTATTTCAAAAATGGGAGAGAGAATGGATTTAGAATTTCAACAGGTTCTAAAAAATAAAAAGAGCGATTCTTCTTTAAGTTCTCATATCGACCTTGCCAAAGAACTCTTAGTAGAGTATTTTATGCAAACGCAAAAAGTGTATTCTTGGTATTGTGAAGAGTATCGTCTAGAAGTTTATGGCGTTCGGGGAACTCCTGAAATTGGGAAAAAACAAGCCTTTCTTCGCAAAATCAAATGGAATGTTGAACAGATATTTTTTAAACTTCATCTATTGGAAGAAGCGAGAGTGATTGGAAAAATTTTATATTCCCTTTTGAGGCAAGTAAAAAGACTTTTCATCGCTGTCATTAAAATCCCATTATTAATTTTATATATGTTCTATCAAATTATTATATTATTGTGCTCTAAAGTTTTTAGAGTAGTAAAGAGAAAGGTTGGTAACTAATGTTTAAAAGACTATTTCAATACCGAGAATTCTTAAGTACAAGTATTAAAAAAGAAATTCGTGGTAAATATAAAAAATCATTTTTGGGAATCTTGTGGTCCTTTTTAAATCCGTTATTGATGTTGATGGTCTATGCGATTATCTTTCCTATCATTTTAAAATCTCCAGAGAAAAATTACGTGATGTTTTTGATGACGGCTTTAATTCCATGGACATTTTTTACAACGACGGTAACGCAGGGAATGAGTACGATTATTGCGAATGGAAATATCTTAAAAAAAGTATATTTTCCAAGAGAGATTCTACCTATTTCTATTGTGACAAGTGGATTAATTAACTTTTTAATTTCTTGTATTATTATCTTTATCTTTTTAATGATTACAGGAATTGGTTATTCAAAATATTTAATTTTGTTACCATTTGTTATTTTAGTTCAATATATCTTTCTACTTGGCATCGTTTTGATTTTATCCTCAGTCACTGTCTATTTGAGAGATTTAGAACACATTATTGGTGTAGTAATTCAAGCTTTGTTTTATGGAACTCCTATTGTCTATTCTCTAAGCACGATTCCTGAGAGATTTTTATGGGTATTTAAATTAAATCCAATGGCCTATATTATTCAAGGTTATCGTGATGTCCTATATTATCAACAAATGCCCGATGTCCAAGGCTTAGTGATGTTACTGTTGGTTTCTGTTGTTTTAATGATGGTCGGTTATCAAATATTTAACCATTTGCAAAAACATTTTGCAGAAGAATTATAAAAGACAATTTGTCTTTTTTCTTTTCTGTAGAAGAAAAAAGTATTATAATAAAGAAAAAGATGGGAGTTTTTTGGAATGAATGCTTATGATTTTGATGAGACAATTTATGATGGAGATTCTAGTGTTGATTTTTATTTTTTCTGTTTGAAAAAAAATAAAAAAGTGTTGTTGTGTCTACCTATTCAAATGTATGGATTTCTTCTTTACTTATTAAAGATTAAAGATAAGACTTATTTTAAAGAAAAAGTATTTTCTTTTTTAAAGAAAATTGATTCTATAGATTCTTATATTGAAGAGTTTTGGAATGCGGGTATTCATAAAATAAAACCATGGTATTTAAAACAGAAGAGAAAAACGGATTTAATTATTTCTGCTTCTCCAGAATTTTTATTAAAACCATTAGAAAAAAAATTAGATGTTCATGTGATTGCAACAGTAGTAAATAAGCATAATGGAAAATTTGAATCCAAAAATTGTCATGATGTAGAAAAAGTCAGACGATATGAAGAAATTTATCCCCATAAAAAAATAAAAAGATTTTATTCAGATTCTATTCGTGCCGATTGGCCAATGTTCGAATATGCGCAAGAAGCTTATTTAGTTCATAAAAATGATGTGAAAAAAATTGATATTCGTGATATGAATCATTCAGTATAAAGAGGTGTACTCATGAAAAAGTCGAAAATTTCTATTGTGGTTCCTTGTTATAATGAAGAGGAATCCCTTCCAATTTTTTATAAAAGAATCAACCAGGTATCTAAAAAAATGAAAATGGTCGATTTTGAGTTTTTGTTTATTGATGATGGAAGCATCGATCAAACATTGAATCAGATTCAAGAAATGCGGAAAAAAGATCCGCGAGTTCGCTATATTTCTTTTTCTAGAAATTTTGGGAAAGAAGCTGGGATGTTTGCTGGATTAGAATATTCTACTGGAGATTATGTAGCCATTATGGATGCCGATTTACAAGATCCACCTGAGATGATAGAGAAGATGTATGAAGAGATTACAACTTTAGAATATGATTGTATTGCCCTACGGACAAATTCTCATGTTGGATACTCTTTCTTTCGAAAAATTTTTACGAAATGTTGGTATCTTTTGATTAGTAAAATTTCTTCGATGCAACAGATTCCTGGGGCTAGAGATTTTCGATTGATGAAAAGAAAGATGGTCGATGCCATTCTTTCGATGAGAGAATATAATCGCTATTCTAAAGGAATTTTCAGCTTTGTTGGCTTTCATACCAAATGGATTGAATATGAAGCCCCTGAACGTATCGCTGGAAAAACCAAATGGAATTTTTGGAAATTATTTCGCTATGCGATAGAGGGAATTGTCTCTTTTTCTACCGCACCACTCATTTTTTCTGCATTTGTTGGAGTTCTTTTTTGCTTTTTTGCTTTTATTGCCATTCTGTTCATTATTATAAAAACACTATTATGGGGAGATCCTGTTGGAGGATGGCCTTCTCTTGCCTGTATTATTATGTTTGTTAGTGGTATTCAACTTCTTTTTATGGGAATTATTGGAATGTATCTATCAAAAATTTATATGGAAATTAAAAATCGGCCACACTATATTGTGAAGGAGACAGAAAAAGATTTAGAAATAAAATCATGTTAGGAGGATTCAAAAATGTCAAAAGATAATAAAGATTATGAGACAATTGAACGATTAAAAAAAGAAAATGAAGCTTTATGGAATGAACTACAAGAAATAAAAAATTCAAAAGGGTATAAAGTTTTAGATAAAGTATATCGAAGTAAATTATATCAAGGAACTCAAAATCGGATGCAAACTAGCAAAAAACGGAAAGAAGAATCCAAAAAAAGACGAGAATTAATGAAAACATACAAAAAGTATGAATCTAAATTTCATATGAGCGCAAAAGAAATCTATGAAGATGTTAAAAAGTGTGAAGAATTGTATGGCGCATCTTTTGAGGATTATGAACTATTAAGATTTTATGAACTTCCCGATGAAAAAAGAAAAACATATGTTACAGAAAAGTATTGGCGAGATTTAATTGCTAAAGTAAATGACATGAAGTACGATCATTATTTTATTCGTAAAATTGAATTTTACGAGAAATTTAAAAAATTTATGGGAAATAGAGATTGTATCTCTACGAAAGATTTAACCAAAGAAGAATTTTTAAAATTCGCCAAAGGCAAAGAAAAAATTGTCTATAAGCCGGCAGCATTAGCTCGTGGTATTGGAGTTCATATTGTCCATTTAAAAAATAGAGATTTAGATCAAGTTTATCAAGAGATTATGAAAGAACAGGAAGGAATATTGGATGAGTATATTGAACAACATCCATATATGAAAAAACTTTCTCCTGCAGTTAATACTGTTCGTGTAACGACATTATTTTATCATAATAAACTTCATATTATTTCTGCAACGTTACGGATGGCTCTTGAAAGCCAAGAAGTCGATAACTTTGATACTGGTGGAGTTGCCGTTGCCCTAAATCAAAAGACGGGTAAGGCCAAACCTGTGGCAATTACTAGAGATAGTTACTGTTGTAAAGTTCATCCGAAAAGTCATATAAAAATAGCGAATATTCAAATACCTTATTGGAAAGAGATTTTGAAATTAATTCAAGAATGTACACAGGTCGTTCCAGAGATTCGCTATGTCGGTTGGGATGTCGCCATTACGAAAGATGGACCTATTTTAGTTGAAGGGAATAGTTGGGGATCTTGGCATATTTATCAATTAACGGAAGGATTAGAGACAAAAGAAGGATTGAAAAATAAATTTGAAAGTATTTTAAATGACAAATAAAAAATAGTAGGTGAAAAAATGAAAAAAGTTCAAGATCCTCAGAAAGAAATCGAACAATTACTATTAGAAAAAGAACAATTATGGAATGAGATCCAAGAAATAAAAAGTTCTAAGGGATATCAATTGTTAGATAAAATTTATCGAAGTAAAATATATCAAAACTTACACAATAGGAAAGAGAACAAAAAGAAACATCAAGAAAGAAGAAAATTAATTAAGGAATATAAATCATATGAAAAAGAATTCCATATGAGCGCAAAAGAAATTTATGAAGATGTAAAAAAATGTGAAAATTTATATGGGGCAAGTTTTGAAGATTATCAAATGTTTGGTTTTTATGAACTTCCTGATGAGAAAAGAGAAACCTTTATTACAAAAGCTTGGTGGAAAGAAATGCTTGCTAAAGTAAATGATATGAAATATGATCCGATTTTCGTGGAAAAAGATTTATTTTATCAAAATTTTAAAGAATTTTTAGGTCGGGATTTTTTAATTCAAAAAGGACTGACAAAGAAAAAATTTACAAAATTTGTTCAAGGAAAAAATAAAATTGTATATAAACCCTGCGGATTATCTCAAGGTCGTGGTGTTAAAATTTATGATTTATCTAAAGAAAATATCAATAATATATATCAAGAAATTATGAATCAAAAAGATGGAGTGATTGAAGATTATATTGCTCAACATTCTTCTATGAAAAAATTTTCTCCAGCTGTTAATACGATTCGTATTACTACACTATATTGGAATCATCAAATTCACATCATAGGGGCAATTTTACGAATGGGATATTCCAGTGATGAAATCGATAATTTTTCTACTGGTGGTATTATTGTCGAGATAAATCCAAAAACAGGAAAATTGTCTTCTTATGGAATTGATAAAGATCGAAATTTGTATGATTTTCATCCTAAGACAAAAGTACAATTTGAGAATTTTAAAATTCCATATTGGGATCAAGTTTTAAATCTTATCGATCAATGTGTAAAAGTAATTCCACAAATTCGTTATGTCGGTTGGGACATTGCCATAACGGAAGATGGTCCTATTTTAGTCGAAGGAAACAGTTGGGCTGGATGGCATAATTATCAATTAGTTAAGGGAATTTTAAATAAAGAAGGAATGAAAAGTGAATTTGAAAAAATTTTAAATGAAGATATTGATAATAATACACTTTAATTTAGTTTGAGGTGATCCTATGAAAAATTTAAGAATCCATATCTGCACTTTATTATTTTTTGGCCTTTTTTGCTTTCTTTTTTTATTTTATGGACCTCTTCCTTTTTTTCGTGATTTTTTAATTACTACTGCGATGAGAACGAAAACGCATCAATATTTGGCGACGATTTTTTATGAAGAGGAATATATTCAGCAAGTTTTTTTAAAAAATTCAATTATTGAAAGTAAAGAAATGACAAATTTGGATAAAATAAAAGTAAAAGTGGGTTCAAAAAAATTATATAAAAAAGAAAATATTCATGGTTCTGGCTATTCAGGGTATGTGGTAGAAATTTATGATTCGACGAGGATTTCATTAGAAATTTCTTCTAAATTAGGAAAAGAAGGGGAATGGATTACCGATGTTGTGAAAAGAACTCATGCGAAAATTGCAATCAATTCGGTGGGATTTTATGATCCCGATTGGTCGAGTAATGGTGGAATTCCTCATGGCCCAGTGATTCAAAATGGAAAGGTAGTCAGTAATTTTGCTCGTTCTTCTGTTGGTGGTGGCATTGCCGGTTTTACGAAAGATGGAAAATTATTTTTAGGGGATGTGTCAACAGAAGAGGCATTGAAGAAAGGAATTGTTCAGGGCGTTTCTTTTGGACCGTTTTTAATCATGAATGGAAAAAAATCGACCGTTGTCGGCAATGGCGGTTGGGGAAGAGCCCCTCGTACGGCAATCGGTCAGAGAAAAGATGGTACGGTTTTATTTGTTGTAATCGATGGACGAATTCCTTCTAGTATTGGTGCAAGCATGAAAGATTTAATTCAAATTATGGAAAATTATGGTGCTTATAATGCTGTTAATATGGATGGCGGATCTTCCTCAGCTCTCGTAATTCACGGGAAAGTTATAAATCAACCTGTCGGTGGTGGAAAAAATGGTCTTCGTAAACTTCCTGTCTTTTGGATTGTAAAATAGTTTTTTATTTCACTATGATGTGATATAATTAAATAGAGAAAGTAAAAAAGAGGTGGTTCAAATGAAAAAAGGGATATTTTTAATTATTCTAACATTTTTATTATGTCCAACAGTAGTGTTGGCTGTAGATTTAAATAC
>CANQMB010000030.1 GCA_947624845.1 uncultured Bacilli bacterium | reverse complement strand
AACTCTTGTATTTACTTACCAAAATAGTCATTTCTTCTATTTTTGGATTTAACCGATACCTCCATGTCCGGCATCTACAACAATCCCCTTTATTTTTCTTTCATTCATTTCATTCACCTAATATAATGTATGTTTTTCTTACTTTTTTGTGTTCTTCTATTTTTTCATATTTAAACTGCTTTCTGTCTTTTTATTAATTTTGCATGTACAACAACACGACCACCTTGATTATCCTTACAAGTTGATAAAGTCAAAATTTTATCACTCGTATGAACTTCTGTATCTATAGGTGCTATATTTCTTTTTTTCATAGTATCTAGCCACAACTGTTTTTTAACAGGATTGTCAAAATTAGGAGTAATATAATATCCTTCACTCTCAATCGTATAAATAGAAAAAATTTGGAAAACCATGTTTTCTTTTGACGTCGATAAAAAAATCACATAATTATCTCTATTTTTTTGCCAAGAAGATGTTAATACATTTTTTAAAGACCCAAATAAAGACCCATCCAATCTAGCATGTCCATAAATAACCGTATTATCTCCTAGCTTTTTTAAATTACTTCGATAATCAAAAAAAATCCAACCTGCTTTATTTTCTTTTCTATTAAAATCATGATTCAAATAATATTGATTGTCTATAGTCTGTACAACTGGATAATGAATATTTGTATTTCGAACTCGAACAAATCCCACAGTATCTTTATTTTTAGAAGTCAAAATAGAAAAACTTACTTTATAAAATGGAAAAGATACATAATAATAGTAGTTACTATTTTTATCTTTTGGTGGATTAACTAACTCTCCATAATGATAATTTCTTTCAACTTCAATATTTTTGTCGATTTCTCTTTTTATTTGTTGAATTTTGGAATTATCAGAAAGCCAATTAAATATAGTATATAATGAGAATAAGATAATACTCATAAATAAAAAGATAACTATTTTTTTTACTTTTTTTCGACTATTATCTTTCTCTTTATCCATAGATCGAAGTTGTATATATTTTTCTACAGTCATATATTTTTTCAATCTTATCACCTCAATCATAAAGGATAACTAAATTATTGATATGAAAAAAGGAGTTTATTTATGAAAAAAAATATATTTTTTTCTCTATTCTTAATTGTAATTTTAGCGATTTCTTCCAATGTATTTGCAGCGGAAAATTACGGAGAAGTCAAAGACATTACAAAACAAGCAGGAGATTCCCTTACTTCGGGTAAAGGGACAATGGAAACAAAAGGAAATACAACTACTATTCGCTATTCTGCAGCCACTTTTAAAATGTTAGATGAAGATGCTGATGCCTCAGATGGAACTCGACCTGGTCCTGCAGCCTGGATTGGTTTTGAAATTACAGAACCAACAGATGATAGAGATTCTAAATTTAAAGTAACCTTACCCGATAATCAAGTTACAGAAATAAAAGCCTCTTACTATAGAGATTATGTTGGTATTACCCCAGATAATTTGAAAAAAGTTCTTTTAAATGGTACAGTTCTCACTTATCAGTATGCATTTGATTGGAATGAAGATGGAAGTCCTCAACAGTATGTAATTATTCAAATTGATCCTAAAGAAATCACCTTACTCTCTACCAATGGAGAAACGGTATGGTCTCCAGAGATTGCACAAGATATTTTAAATCAACAAAATCCCGATACTTCCGATGTTAATATTTTTTTCTATATCATTCTTATGTTCATAAGTGGAATTGGATTCCTCTATTATTTTAAAAAGGCATAGGCCTTTTTTTCATTTACAATCATCATACTCAAATTTGAAAACAAACTAAAAAGATAATGAATTCCAATTTCATTATCTTTTTCATTTATCATTTTTGTCTTCCTCTTCTGCAAGTTCATTTTCTACTTCATTATTTTCTTCTTCATGTCCTAAAAACTCATCTAACTGATCTGTTGCCACTAAATACTCAAAGAGTTTATCATTAAACATCTAAAAACATCCCCTATAAAATACCATTTTTTAACTTTCTTCTGTTTTTAAATTTTCTATCCACTGCTCCAAATCCTTTTTATTTGCTACAAGTCGATCTTGATTAAATGGAATATCTATCTCCTTTTCAAAAGTCGCATTTTCTGCATAACGTTGAATATCCTTGACAGTATGTCCAATCCATCCACCATTGGTAATAAATGGTACAATCACTTTATGATCAAGCACATGATTATATAAAAAGGTTCGTACTGCTGGTGCCATCGTATACCACCAAACCGGTGTTCCTAAAATAATTCGATCATAGTCATCCAGATTTATCGTTTCTTCTTCAATATCGATAATTTCCTCTTCACCGATTTTATGCTCTTCACTATCTACGACTTCTTGATAATTTGAAGAATAAGGAACTACTGGTTTAATTTCTAATATATCAAAGTGTGTTTTTTCTTGAATCTCTTCGGCAATTTTTTTGGTATTTCCAGTATAGGAATAATAAACAATAATACTTTTCATCTTACACTTTCCTAGGAATCTAAAGAAATTAGTTCATAATCCTTCGTACCGATTCCCAATTCTTCTGCCACATCGATCGTATGTGTTCCATGTCTAGAACTTACTCTCTCTAAGAAGTGTTCTTTCCCTGGATCATTCGAATTTTTTACTAAATCAATACAAGCTTGATCGATTGCTACAGGATCTAAACTTGCTAAAATACCTATATCTTTCATACATGGATCTTCTGCTACATTACAACAATCACAATCGACACTCATATTCGCCATAATATTAATATAGGCGATATTGTCCCCAAAATAATTGACAACACTAGAAGCGGCATCTGCCATAGATTCCAAGAAGCGATCTTGATCTTGATGGAACATATCCTCATAGCTTCCATTCTGTCCACAACAGTGAATATATCTTTTTCCGGCACTAGAAGCAACTCCAATCGACAACTGCTTTAAAGCACCTCCATATCCACCCATAGGATGTCCTTTAAAATGAGATAATACAAGTAGAGAATCATAATTTTCTATATGTTTTCCAACATAATTTTTAGAAATTACTCGACCATTTGGAATTTCTAAAACTTTATCTGGTCCTTCACTATCCATAATATCGACATTAAAATAGGAACTCCATCCATGTTCTTCCATTAACTTCTGATGCTTCTCTGTCGTATCTCTAGCACCTTCATAAGCCGTATTGCACTCTACTACCGTACCATTGACGTATTCCACCATAGATTTTACCATTTCTGGTCGAATGTAGTTTTGATTTCCTTTTTCTCCAGAATGCAATTTTACTGCCACTCTTCCCTTTAATTTTACTCCTAAAGCATTATAAACTTTAACAATATTTTCTGGTGTAATTTCTTTTACATAATATACTTTTGCTTTTTCCATAATTTTTCCTCCTTCTTTATTATAATCCTTTTTTTATTTTTATTATACCAAAATGAATCAAGTATTCTTCATTTTTTTATATAATTCCATGAAAAACAAAATAGAAGATGCAACAAGAAACAAAATAAACACAGTAGTTAATGGCACTTGAATCGTCTGTAATAAGACTGCTAAAAAGTCCACTTCCATAACAATAAAATGAAGAAGAACAGAAGCGATGACACCAAAGACAATAAACCAATTCTTAGAAAGAGAGACTCGAAAGGCTGATTTTTTTTCACTTCGACAATTAAAGACATGTATATTTTGAATAAATACCATTAACGCCAAGATATAGGATCTTGCACAAATAGAATCTAAATGCAAAACATCGATTAAATAAAACCAAACAGCAAAGACAACAAAACCGATGATGACACCAGAAACGGCAATTTCTTCAAATAAACTTTTATTAAAAATAGATTCCTTAGGATCCACAGGTTTTTCTTTCATAATATTTTCTTCTGCTGGTTCAAAGGATAAGGCCAAATCTTGAATGCCGTCGGTCACTACATTGAGCCATAATAGTTGAATGGCTACTAGAGGCATGGGCATATTACAAAGAATTGCCAAACAGAAGAATAGGACTTCAGCCAATCCACACGAAATTAAAAAGAATAAAATTTTTCGAATATTGGCATAAGCGACTCTTCCCTCTTCAATTCCAGATACAATCGAAGTAAAATTATCATCCATAATAATCATTTTAGCCGTTTCTTTCGCAATATCTGTTCCACTACCCATGGCAATCCCAATATTAGCACTCTGTAAAGCCGGTGCATCGTTGACTCCATCTCCAGTAACTGCCACAAATTCTCCCTGTCTTTTTAATGAATTGACAATTTCTAACTTTTGTAGAGGGGTCACTCTCGTATAGACAATCTTTTCTTTTACAAATTGATCAAATTCTTTTTCTCCCTGTCTTAAATAAAAGTCCACTTCATTCCCCTCTGTTACTTGATCATAAGTTTTTACTAATTTTAATTCCTTAGCAATCGAAAACGCCGTTAGAGGATGATCTCCCGTAATCATCAAAACTTGAATTCCCGCTTTCTTTGCTTTTTCAATAGAGTCTTTTGCCTCTTTGCGAATTGGATCAATAAAGGCAACAAATCCCATAAAAGTCAAATTCTTAATTTCTTTTTCTTTATAAGGGCCCTTCTTTTTTACCTTTCCTTTCGCAAGTGCAATCACACGATAGCCTTCTTTTGCTAACATTTCATTTTGGGCATATATTTTCTCTTTCTCCATTTTAGGTAATCGTTGAACAGATTTACAAAAACTGAGTACCTTTTCTAAAGAGCCTTTTACAGTACAATAAGTTTCTTCTTGTTCTTTATAAAATACTGCTGAATATTTATTTTCAGATTCATAAGGGATCACATCTAAAATCTCAATATTATCTGTTTGAACTTTTAATTTTTCTCCTAATACTAGAAATGCCAAATCAATAGAATCTCCAAAACCTTTATTTTCTTCTATATGAGCCTCATTATTGATTGTTCCCAATAGCGCAATTTCTTTGGCGTATTCTAAATTTTTTCCCTGCACATGACCTTGTGTATTATAACCAGTTCCAGTAATATTGTACATTTGGCCATCTGGTAACAAAATTTTCTTTGCAGTTTGTTCATTGACAGTCAGTGTTCCTGTTTTATCAGAGGCAATCACTGTACAACTGCCCAAGGATTCCACAGAATGTAACTTTTTTGTCACTACATTTTTTTTAGCCATTTTATTGGAGGCAATCGTTAAAGCCATCGTCAAAGCCAGGGGCAATCCTTCTGGCATGGCAGATACGGAAAGGGCAATCACCGACAAAAAGATGTTCTGATAACTTTCTCCTTTACTTATCAATAAAATCGTGATTCCTATGGCAATCACTAAAATGAAAAGACTAATTTGCCTCGATAATTTCTCTACTCGAATCGTAAGGGGAGATTTTTCTTCCTCCGTTTCATTAATTGTCTGAGCAATTTTTCCAATTTCTGTTTTTAGACCTACCTGAACAACAACTGCTTTGGCACGTCCCGTTACTACTGTCGTTCCAGAAAAAGCCATATTTTCTTGTTCTACTAATCCAACATTTTCTTTTTTTATAGCCTCTGCTTTTTTTAAGACAGAGACACTTTCCCCCGTTAAAATAGACTCATCTACTAAAAAATTATGACATTCGATAATTCGTAAATCAGCACAAATTTTATCCCCAGACTCCAATAAGACAAAATCTCCAATGGTCAAATCAGTAGAAGGAATTTCCACAATTCGATCATCTCTCATTACTTTCGAAGTTACCGATACTAATTTTGAAAGCGCTTCTGCCGTATGATTGGCTTTATTTTCTTGGTAGGTTCCCAATATCAAATCGATCAATACGATGAAAATAATGGCAAACCCATCGATTGCTTCTCCTGACAAAAAAGAAAAACAGGCGGCGATCAGCAACAAAAGGACAATCGGATCTTTTAATTCCTTAAAAAAGATTTGAAAGAGACTATCTGGTTCTTTTTTCGGTAAAATATTAAGTCCATAGGTTTTTTGACGATCTTTCGCCTCTTGGGTACTTAACCCCTTTTCACTCGTTTTTAAGAGATCAAACAATTCTTGTTTTTCTTTTTGATACCAATCTTTCATATTCTCTTCCACCTTATTCTACTCTACTTTCTATTTTACTATTTTTTCTCGTTTTTTCCTAGCGAATTTTTTAATTTCTCCACAAAAAAAGAGACTTTTTTATTTTGATCAAAGTCTCTAATTTTCAACTTTACTTTCTAATAAACTGCTATCTCCAGTATGATAATCGATTCGAATTCCAGTTTGAACATTATAGACAAAAACATGAAAAGAAATTCCTTCGCCATGATCCTCAACAGACATCGCTTCCATTTCTACTCCCCTCGCTAATAAATCATCTTCTTGAAAAACTGGGGTTACTCGGTAGAGAACATGATTTTTTGTTTCTTTTACATACGTGGCTACTTTATTTTCAAATTGTAACATTCCCACTGTATTCATATATCTAGTACAAGTAATTAAATTTTCAGGATTTGCATTTTCTCCAGTGAGTTGAAAACCAATTAAGTGACAACGATTATATAGATATTTTCCATCGACAATATCATATTTTACTGTATGCCATCCGGAAGGTTTAATCATGCCAATACTTCCTCTTTTTTCTGTTGGCATCGTCTCCATCCCTACTTTAGCAAAAGCAACGCCACATCTTCCGAGCGTATCCAAGTCACTATATTTTTCAAAACTTTCCGCTTTTAATTCTTCTTCTGTAAATTCTGGTTTATTTTGATTGATGTTCACATAGCTTTCTCCTTCATAAGGGGGAATATCCGAAAGCGTCTGAACACTTTTTTTATTTTCTTCTTGATAAGTAGTTAACTCTTTAAAATCATCTTCATAAAAAGTTCCAAAAAGAAGAAAAAATACAATCAAAAAAAGAAGAAGATACCCTTGTTTTATTTTCAATTCCAATTACCTCCTCAATAATCTTTTTTCTTTTTCTTCTCGATGAACATCTTTAATTTCCATACTTTTCCATTCATCTGAATAAGGTCTAGCATAATAAAGTGTATTTTCATAGTGTCTTGCTTTTCCAACATACATATTTGTAATTTCTTTTTCATGAAGAGGACTGATCACATTGGGTCTCCAATTAAAATATTGATCATGACTTTCGGCAAAAGCAACAAATTTTTTAGAATCCATATGGGTATAATTCATCTCTGTTAATACAAGTCCATAGTTTGCGTATTGTTCAATTAACTCAGGAGATACATTTAAAACTTCAATATAGACAACCGCTCTATGACGAAGTTTTTCAATTACTCTAGGTAAAAAATCACAAGGATACTCATACGGGCGATGATCTCCTGAAAAATAATCCGTAGGAAGAGGAATACTCTTTCCAGAATCAATTCGAAAGCCAGCAACACCACATTGGATTAACTCCTCTAAAAAATTGGCAATCATATCTTGTAAATCCCAATTATAAAGATTTAATCCCGGCAAATTTCCTGCACAGTAATGCGTAACTTTATATCGATCATCATAATCTAAAACCCCTTCTAAATTTTTCTTTTCACGCCATACAAAGGAATTGTTTACCAATCGTTCTTCCACTTTTTTATGGGGTTGCATCTTCTCCCCTTGGGCCATATGAGTAAAAACGACATCAGGTATAATACCAATTCCATAAAGACTTGCTTTTTGACAAAGAGAAATTAAATCTTCCTTGCTCCCATATTGATTTCCAATATGAAATCCACAAGGTTGATAACACAACCACCAATGCTCTTTTCCTTCTTCTTTCAACGGTTGCACTGGCGTAATTTGAATCATATCAAACCCCTGTTCTGCGATTTCTTCTAAATGTTTTGAAATGGCATTTAAATCCCAATTTAAACATTGCAATATTCTCACAACAACACTCCTATTTTCTATCTTTTCTTCATTGTATCATACCTAAAAAAAAGGACCTATCCTTTTTTACAATTTTTGACAAAAAACTAGTTTTGAGAATAATCCAAAACTAGTTTTTCTTTTTTTTGTTTCTTCACTACTTTTAATAACTCCTCTTTTTGATCATTTGAAAAAAAGAAGTAATAAGGCGTATCTGTTAAAATAGTTACCGCGTGTTTTGTAATGACAATCGCCTTAATTTTATTCCAGTTAAAAATAATGGTAATATTACGATAAGAATTATTTGTAATTCCTTTTTCATCAATAATCGTTTTTCCCGCTAATTTATGATGATAGTAAAAAATTTCTATCAAATAGAAAAAATGAGACAATACAATTAAAATTGCAAGTAGAAAAAATAAATAAAAAAGCCATTTTAATTTTGTAAAAAAAGAAAATAATATTCCTAATCCCAGTACAACTCCCAAAAGAAAAAGGATAAAACCAAGATAAGTCGGAATCAACTTTTTCTTTGAATTTAACACGCTTCTTTTAAACAGAGCGACGCCTCTTGCTTCATTAAAACATGACCAAAAATTTTTATCAATCTTACAATTAAACTCCATAGAATCTCCTTCTTTTATATTTTATCATACTTTAATTATTTTTTCTTTTTTATCATTTCTTGATAAAAGAAATAAATTCCTGCTAGCCAAAAAGGAATTGAAAAAGGGATGAGGCTATAGCTTTGTTTTTGAATACTATCATAAGTAAAAATACTTAAAAAAGAAAACCAAAAAACAAAAAAACTAAGTACATAAATTTTTGAAAATATTTTTGTATATTCTTCTTTCCCCATGACAAATAAAATTTCTTTCCACAAACTAGCTAAAAAACATATAAAAAATGGTAATAACATGAACTGAGCCGTCCTGTTTTGGATGCTAATAAAAATAAAAAGGAAAAATACATTCGCTAAAAGGATTGAAATTAAATTCGCAATCGAATATTTTTTCATAAATCTCCTTTCTAGTCTCTCATTTTTATCTTAGCATAATCTCTTTTTTTGTCAATAAAGAAAAAGAACAATTGTTCTTTAAATCTTTTCTTTAATGATATTTTTACTACAAAAATAAGTAATCAAAAAGTATCCTCCATAGATGAGTACAATAAATATAGCTGTTGCAATAATGGATGGTAATAACTCCTCGGTTCCAAATACTTCAAGTATTTTAACTGCGAACATGATTCCAAATATTGAGTGAATTAAAGCAAGGATCAAAGGTAAGATAAAGAAAATAGCAATTTGTCTAAATAATGCTTTATGAATCATTTTCTCATCTGTACCGATTTTCCTTAACATTCGAAATCTTTCTTTATTATCACTACTTTCAGATAATTCTTTTAATCCTAAGATGGCTGCACTACTAATTAAGAAAATCACTCCTAAATAAAGACCAATAAATGTAACCATAGCAGATAATCCTATTGTTGCTTCTTTAATCGCAAGTTTCGTTGATCCATTTGGAAGTAAATAAACATCCGCTTTTGGATCTTGATCTAACTTGTTTATTTTGTTTTCTATATTTATGATTTCTTCTCTATCTGTTGTTTTATAATTCCCTATTAAATGATTTTCATATAAATATTCTTCATTTACTATTTCGTCTGAAACTAAAATAATACCTGTATTAATGTGTTGACTAGACATCTCTAAAAATCCATCTTGGCATGATTTATATTTGGGTTTTAGAGTATGTCCAAACAAATGAATAACCTCACCATTTTCAAGCGCAATATTTCTAATATTAACCATGGATTTAAAATCAGCAACAATCATATATTCATCCTTATTTAAAGAATATTCATCTATTCCATAAAATTTAGCCACTTGATTATAATCACTTATTTTCATTATGGCTTCTGAATCATCATAATCTAAAAAAGGGAACTCTGTTCTAATCGTTTTTAAATTGGAACCTAAAGTATGATTAAACGTTAAATCTGGAGTTGTATAAATATTTACTTCAATATAATCTTTAAAATAGGAAGTAATATCAAAATTA
Organism: uncultured Bacilli bacterium; assembly: GCA_947624845.1. Lineage (GTDB taxonomy): Bacteria > Bacillota_I > Bacilli_A > RF39 > UBA660 > MGBC119817. The sequence continues at coordinate 1,404 of CANQMB010000030.1, read as the reverse complement.
AATAATTCAAAGCTTTCTTTTACATCATAATTAGAATTTTTTATTTGAAGATCACTATATCCTAAACTTCTAAAATCTTCATAATATCTTTCCATATTTATCACTTTTGAAAAATCAGCATCAGCAGGAGCTAACTTTTGAATATTCGCATTCATAGAATTTTTCATAGTTAGACAAGCAGATAATAAACAAATTGTTATAAATAACATTAAACAGATTATTGTCGTTGAAAACACAGTTGTGTTAATTTTACTTGAAAATTGTCTTAATGTGAAACTATTTAATCCTTTATAGTAGAACTTCTTGATACTCATTGCTATTCTTAAAATGAGCCCTGATAAAGACCAGAAAATAAAGAAGGTGGATACTGCACCCATGATAATTGGTTTTACTGCATCAGTAACTTCTTGTAAAGTTAAAAATTCAACTGTTACCATATGATATGCTTTTCCAAGGACAATACAGGAAATGATAAAAATAATCATACATAAATAAGGATTTTTTAGTTTAATTTTTTCTACTTTCTTTGCTCCATTTAATAAATCAATTAACTTACATTTACTTACACTGTAAGTATTAAAGATCATAACAAGTAAATACATAATACTAAAATAAATAATTGTTTTCATACAAGCAGATGATGAGAAGACAAAGGCAAACTTTGTAAGATTTGCTTCAAACATATTTGCAACAATTAAACTCATACCTTGCGATAATAACACTCCAAGTCCTAATCCCACTAGAAGTGAAATCATACCAATAAACAAGGTTTCAAAAAATAATATTAAAGATATTTTTCTTTTACTCATCCCTAAAGTTAAGTAAATTCCAAACTCTTTATTTCTTCGTTTAATTAAAAATCTTGAAGCATATATAATAAGAAATCCTAATATAAATGATACAAATACACTAACTCCGGATAACATTGTCATCATAAGATCAATGATCTCTTCTGTGGAAGATGAAACATCCATCATCACAGTTTGGCTATCTAAGGCATTAAAAACATAGAATATTGCTACACCAAGAATAAGTGTAAAAAAATAGATGGCATAGTCTTTAATACTTTTCTTGATGTTTTTTAGCGATAATTTATAAAGCATCATTCAAATCGCCACCAAGTAAAGTTACAACATCAATAATCTTATCAAAAAATTCTTTACGAGAACACTCTCCTTTACGGATCTCTTTAAAAATTTTGCCATCTTTGATAAAAATTACTCTTCGGGCATAACTCGCTGTGAAAGCATCATGGGTAACCATAAGAATAGTAGATCCTAATTCATCTAAATAGTTAAATTTTTCTAATAACATTTTAGAAGATTTAGAATCTAATGCTCCAGTTGGTTCATCAGCTAAAATTAGTTTAGGATCGGTAACAATAGCCCTTGCACTTGCGACTCT
>CANQMB010000029.1 GCA_947624845.1 uncultured Bacilli bacterium | reverse complement strand
ATGGTCGAGTTATTATCGGTCATTGCCATTTTAGGAATATTAGTTACAATGGCAGTAGCAGGGGTTCGAGGAATTTTGAATCGGACCAAAGAAAGTTATTTAGATAGTCAAAATAAGATGGTCGTCTTGGCCGGGAAAAGTTATTATGCCGATCATCGGAGTCGATTACCAAAAGTGATTGGACCGATTCATGAAGTGACATTGGAGACTTTGGTTGGGTTAAAATACATTGATCCTGTAAAAGATGCCGATGGAAATGAGTGTGTCATTGCCGATGGAGATAAGGTGAGCAAAGTCTACGTTCAAAAGATCAACGAGGAAGAATATAAGTATAGTGGATATTTATACTGTAATGGAGAAGAGTCCGGAACTAATGATACAAATCCACCAACTATCACAATCAGTCCCATGCAAACAGCAGTGGCCTCTAAGACTGCTCTTACCGTTAATATCAAAGTCACCGATGATATTGGAGTATTAAGTTATCGATATGTCATTACGAAAGATGGTAAAGAGTATAAAGATACGGGTTATAAAAATTATAAGAAACAAGTTTCTGTTAAACTAAACGAAAATGGAAAATATAAAATTAAAGCTTATGCCTATGATACGAGTGGAAATCGAGCAAGTAAAGAAAGTGGCGAATATGAAGTTGATATTATCGCTGCCAACTGTAATGGAATTACTCTAACTGCAAGTCCAAACTCCACATCATGGCAGAATAAAAATATAAGTATCACCTTAAAGAAGACAGATTCTAGTATAGAGTCCTGGACAGTCAAAGATAGTTATTACAATAACTCTAGTAAAAAGACCACGGAAAATGTCCTAATGAAAAGAACAGCCAAAGGACAGAAGAGTTTTATTTTAAGTGATAATGGAGAACATCAAATTAGCATAGAAGCCTATAATAGTGCTGGAGGAAAGTGTAGTAAAGATTTAGAAAAATATAAAATAGATAAAGTAAAACCGACAAAACCAACCATTACCAATCCGAGTAAGGGAAACTGGACAAATGCGAACTTCAAATTGACGTTAAATACGACTGAAGTCCATTCTGGAGTGGATTATTGGGAATATAGTTATGATCAAAAGACGTGGACGAAATTTGATAACTCAGCAAAATCTTCCTTTACTCCAGAATTTAATAAAGATATGAATCGAACAGTATATATCAAAGTAGTAGATAAAGCTGGAAATGAATCAGATATTGCGAATACGACAATTCGAATCGATAAAACAAAACCTACTTGTAAATCTAGTGGTGGAAGTAGTAGTTGGTATAAGACGGATCGAACAATTAAAGGAACTTGCAGTGATACAGGTGGAAGTGGTTGTGCTGGAAATGTCAGTAAAAAATACACGAGTTATACTAATGGAAGCTATTCCCCAGGAACAGTTAAAGATAAAGCAGGAAATTCAGTTGCTTGTGCAAAACAACAAATCAGAATCGACAAAACAAAACCAACTTGTGTGACTTCAAAAACAAATAAGGGAAGTACAAGTGGTGTTCGAGTTACTATAGGATGTAGTGATAGTCATAGTGGATGTTCAACTAAAAGTTCTACATCTACTAGAAAAAGTTCATGGAGCAGAACGATTACAGATAAAGCTGGAAACAGCAGAACTTGTACTGTTAGTGTATCTTCTTATAGTTGTGGAAGTTATCGCTGTCGTCCATACAATTGTGGGACTACTAAAACGGGAAAATGTGAAGGTGCATTGGGAAAGGTCTGGTCTTGTGATGGATTTACGCAAAGTCAATGTAACTGCTGTAAAGGATGTTCGCTTAGTGGTGGCGGGACGACGCTAGGTAATGTTTGTAATTGTAGTAAATATGTCTCTAAAACTTGTTATCGAACTTGCTATTATACTTGTTATCGCTAGATTATCAATCATTGAGATTGGTAATCTTTTCTTGTGTTTTGTTTTGTGATATACTGTTTGTGGTGATTACAATGGGATTTTTTCATAAAATAAAAACGATGTTTCATGAAGAAAAAAAAGATCTTTCTATCGAAAAGACAGAGGAAAAACAAGAAGAAATTGCAATCTATGAAAAGGGACTTACAAAATCTAGAGATGGATTTGTCTCTAAACTTACCAATTTAACCAAAAAATATTCTCAGGTAAATGAAAATTACTTCGAAGAGTTAGAAGAGATTTTAATTATGGCAGATATTGGGGTTCATACAGTAATGGAATTTATGGATCGGTTAAGAGACCGCGTTCGGAAAGAAAAAATAGAAAGACCAGACGATTTAAAGGAAGTTATTGTGGATGAACTTTTCATCATTTATGTGGACGAAGAGGTCTTATCTAGTAAAATTCAGTATAATGAAGAAGGACCTACGATTATTTTATTTGTTGGAGTAAACGGTGTAGGCAAGACGACGACAATTGCCAAACTTGCTAGTAAGCTCAAAGAAGAAGGAAAGAAAGTTTTATTAGTTGGTGCCGATACTTTTCGAGCAGGGGCTGTTTTACAACTCGAAGAGTGGAGTAAAAAAGTAGGTGTTTCTTTCTATGGAAAAGAACAAGGAGCAGACCCTGCTAGTGTGGTTTATGATGGCGTTTCAAAAGCAATTTCTGAAAAATTTGATGTTGTTTTAATTGATACAGCAGGAAGATTACAGAATAAAGTCAATTTGATGAAAGAATTAGAAAAAATAAATCGTGTGATTTCTTCTTTAGTTGAGAATGCACCTCAAGAGACACTATTAGTAATCGATGCGACTACGGGCCAAAATGGGATACAACAAGCCAAAAGTTTCCAAGAAATTACCCCCGTTACTGGAATTGTTTTGACAAAATTAGATGGAACCGCTAAAGGAGGAATAGTGTTAGCCATTAAAGAAGAAGTTGGAATTCCTGTAAAATATATTGGTCTTGGAGAAAGAAAAGAAGATTTACAAGTATTTGATATTGAAAAATATATCTATGGTTTATTTAAAGATATGATGTAGAGAGGAGTAATTTCATGAATAAAGATAAAAAAATCACTTTAAAATTACAATTGTTATTGACCCTTGTAGTTCTTGTTTTTGTTATTATTTCTTTCTTTTTCATCGATTGTTTTTCTTATTTAGAGATTTTTTTGGGCCTTGATTTATTACTCATGGCAATCAATAATCAAAAATATTATCAAAGAAAAATCATGACTTATGTGGATGGTGGAATTGGAATTATTATTTTAATCTTAGGAATACTCAGTGCTTGCGGGGTGATTCTATGAGAGAGTTGATCTATTACAATAATCTGTATGATCATTATCAAGAACTTTTAACTCCGAAACAACGAAAATATTTTGAAGATTATTATTTTAATAATTTATCTTTAAGTGAAATGGCTGAAAATTATGGCGTGAGTCGTAATGCAATTTATAAACAATTACAAATTGTTATTAAAAAATTAGATCAATATGAAGAAAAATTAGGTCTTTTTAAAAGAAAAAGTACCATGGAAATTTTAATTAATAAAATTGATGATCAGGAATTACAACAAAAAATTAGAGATAGTTTATAGAAAAATAAGGGATCTAAAAAGATCTCTTATCTTTTTTCTTTGTCTTGCAAAAATGAGTAAAAGATAGTATACTTTATGATAGGATAAAGAGTAAGGGGAATTGCTATGTTTGATAAAATAACTTATATTAGTGATCATGTGGCCACTGTAAAATTGAATAGTACACAACCAATTACAATGAATTTGATGAATTTACATGTGATTTTTGAAGATAAAGATAAAAAAATCCTTGGCGAAATTGATGATATGGATGGGGATAGTGTCCGTGTTCGTTTTTTAGGAGAAATATCGAATGGGAAACTAATTGGTGGAGTTATCCGAAAACCTACTTTAGATGCTCAAATTCGAACGATTCAAAAAGAAGAAATTCCAATGATTTTAGGCGAAGATAAAAAAGGAAATATGCTCTTAGGTGTCAGCCCCTTTTATAATGATTATCCTGTCTATTTAGATGTGAATGGTTTCTTTAGTAATCATTTTGCTATTATAGGTAATAGTGGTGCTGGTAAAAGTTGTGGTGTTTCTAGAATTTTTCAAAATATGTTTCAAGACCAAAGACTTTTCCCTTATCGATCTAATATTTTGTTAATTGATTCTTCTGGAGAATATTACAATGCATTTAAAGATATTAATCAAATTAATCCGAATTATAATTATAAATTTTATACAACCAATGAGACAGATCCTGTTGGCGAAAAATTAAGACTTCCTATTTGGCTTTTAAATTCTAATGATATTGCTCTATTGTTAGAAGCGACAGAACATTCTCAATTACCAATTATTGAACGAATGTTAAAACTTGCCATGATTTTTGCTGAAGATGACAAAGAAGCGCAAAAATATAAAAATCATTTAATTGCTAAAGCAATTATATCTATTTTATATACCAATCAAACAGGACCTAATAAAAGGAATGATATCTTCTCAATTATCGCTAGTTGTTCTACAGAGGAATTTAACTTAGAAGCTGTTTTACAAGGAGTTGGATATACGAGAAAATTTCGAGATTGTTTCTTGATCGATTCCCAGGGACAATTCACAGAAAGTGTTCTTTTAACAGAATATGTTTCTAGTTTTATTCATGAGGAATATGATACTTATGAACCTACTGGAAATGTTTATTATACTTTATCTGATTTAGAGAAGGCATTAAATTTCACTTTGATTAGTGAAGGGTGGCTTCGGAATGAGAATACTTATGGGGATGCTGTTACCATTCGTGTTCGCTTACACTCTTTAATTATTGGTCCCTATGCTAAATATTTTGATGTAGATCAATATGTTTCTTTAGATAGTTATCTTTCTTCTTTGTTGATTCAAGATGGAAAAAAATATCAGATTGTAAATATTAATTTAGATGATGTTGATGATGATTTTGCTAAAGTAATTACGAAAATTTATTCTCGATTAATTTTTGAATTTGTCAAGGGATTGAAAAATCGTGCTAGCATTCCTTTCCATATCATAGTAGAAGAGGCTCATCGATATGTTCAAAAAGATACCGATAATTTCTTAATTGGGTTTAACATCTTTGATCGAATTGCGAAAGAAGGAAGAAAATATGGGTTAATTTTAGGACTTATTACCCAGCGACCTGTAGAGCTTTCTGATACTGTAATTTCTCAATGTTCTAATTTCTTAATCTTTCGAATGAATCATCCGACAGATATTGATTATATTAAAAAAATGGTTCCGAATATCAGTGAAGAAATCGTTGAAAAACAGAAAAGTTTACAAGCGGGAACTTGTCTTGCCTTTGGTCGAGCATTTAAAATTCCTTTGATTGTAAAAATGCAGATGCCAAGTCCACAACCAATGAGTGGAAACTGTGATGTTGTAACGATATGGGATGGCAATCCAAAAAAACCAGAGGAGAAAACAGTAGAAACTCCAAAGGTAGAATCTGCACCATCTCAGGCAATTCAACAACCGCAGACGACAACTCCTCCATCAAATGTTGGTACACCGGTAGCCAGTGCCCCTGTTCAACAGACTCCTGCTTCCGTGCCAAATGCAGCACCTCAAACACCAACGCAGCCAACGAGTTCTGTTGTCAATATTGTACAACCACAATAAAAATGAGTTCTTTCGAGACCTCTTTTTTTTTGCTTGGTTTTATTATATAATAGAAAACAGGTGATTATAATGTTTGAAAGTTTAGGAGACCGTTTACAAAATGCAATTCATAAGATAAAAGGATATGGAAAAATAACAGAAGAAAATATCTCTGATATGATGAGAGAAATTCGTCTTGCTTTATTAGAAGCCGACGTTAATTATAAAGTGGTAAAAGAATTTACTACAACTGTAAAAGAAAAAGCTCTTGGTGAAGAAGTAAAAAGAAGTATTCATCCAGGTGATTTGTTTGTTAAAATTATCAAAGATGAATTGGTAGAACTCTTAGGTGGGGAAAGTGTTCCACTCAATCTTCAAGGAGATCCTGCCACATTAATGCTTGTCGGTTTACAGGGAAGTGGTAAAACGACAACAATTGGAAAATTAGCAAATTTTCTTCGTAAAAAGCACTCAAAAAAGCCACTTTTAGTCGCTGCTGATGTCTATCGACCTGCGGCAATTGATCAATTAAAACAAATAGGAAAGCAGTTAAATATTGAAGTTTATGAGGAAGGAAAAAAAGATCCAGTAGAAATTGTTCGTCATGCGTTATCTTATGCAAAAGAAAATCACTTTGATTATGTCTTGATCGATACAGCAGGAAGACTTCACATAGATGAAGAATTAATGGACGAATTAAGTCAGTTACAGAATGTCTTTCATCCCCAAGAAGTTTTATTGGTGATTGATTCTATGATGGGGCAAGATGCCATTCATGTCATTGAGGGATTTCATTCTAAGTTGAATTTAACTGGAGTTATTTTAACGAAGTTGGATGGTGACACCAGAGGTGGAGTTGCCTTATCTGTTCGCCATCTTACGCACGTTCCTATTAAATTTATTGGTGTAAGTGAAAAATTAGATGGACTTGATTTTTTTGATCCTGAGCGCATGGCAGGACGAATTTTAGGAATGGGAGATATTGTCTCTCTTGTTGAAAAAGCACAAGATGCCATTGATGAAAAAGAAGCAGAGCGGACAGCGAAAAAGATGCAAAGTGGAAAATTTGATTTGGAAGATTTTTTATCGACAATGAAGCAAATCAAAAAAATGGGACCGCTTGAAAATTTATTAAAATTAATTCCGGGAGTTTCTAAAATGGGATTAGGCAATGTACAAATTGACCCGAAACAAATCGCTCATATAGAAGCAATTATTCTATCTATGACAAAAGAAGAAAGAAGAAAGCCAGAAATTATCAAGGCGAGTAGAAAAACAAGGATTGCCAAAGGAAGTGGTACTTCCGTTCAAGAAGTGAATCGCTTGCTCCAACAATTTGATCAAATGAAAAAGATGATGAAGCAAATGTCTAATGGAAATATGAAACTTCCATTTTAAGTCCAAATTGGACTTTTTTGTTTAGGCTAAACTTATAGGCAATTTCTTTTTGTTTGAATATGATAAGACTAGATAGGAGGAATAATATGTTCGGAAGAGATTTTATGACTTATGTAGATGATAATAGACAAAATGATTTTGCTGAAAATAATGAAAATGACAATTTTGCAGATTATGATATGAATCCAGGGTGTGTTCAAAATCCAATAACAGAGGCAACTAGAGAAAGATGCGTGCATCGTACTTTTGTCCATGAAGTACCTCATGTATGTCCAATACATACTCGAATCATTAATCATCATGTTTATCGTCATACTTATCGTCCTGAATACACTTGCAGCGAGGAAAATGTTGTAAGTAATGTTCAAGAAGGCTCTTGCTGCCAATATCGATAATTTACAGTAAAGAAAAAGTAAAGTAATTAAAAATAACATGTAAAAAATAATGTCTAATTTTGTCATATTGCTTGATTAATTTACATCCATTCGCTATTCTTAAAATAGGGAGTGTGATAGTGTGATTTATCCATCAATTGATAAACTGTTACTCGTTGTAGAATCTAAATATGAACTTGTACACATTGCAGCTAGACGTAGCAAAGAAATGTCAAAGACAGGTCATTATCAAATGTCAAATAATGAATATAAGTGTACAAAAAATATTGGTAGAGCATTAGAAGAAGTAGCAGAGGGCCTAATAACTGTAGAGAGAAAGTCTTAATACTTTTTCTTTTTTTTGCAAGATTTTTTTGAACAAATTTAGTACAATATAGTTAGTGGTGATTTCGATGTATGTAGAAAAATATAAAAAGAAAAAAAATAATCAATATACAGTTACCTTTTCTAATCATAAACAAATGGATTTATATGAAGAAGTCATTTTGAAATATGAGTTGTTATTAAAAAAGGAAATCGATGCACAAAAGTTATTAGATATTATTTCTTATAATCAGGAATGTGATGTCTACTATACGGCCTTAAAGTATTTAAAAGTAAAGCCTAGAAGTAAAAAGGAAGTCCATGATTTTCTTGTTAAAAAAGAATTTCCTCCTGCTTCTTTGGAAAAAGCAATTTTAAAATTGGAAAAACAGGGATATATTCATGACTTAAATTATGCCAATAGCTATTTAAACAATCAATTGATTACGACTTCTAGAGGTCCTAATAAAATTGCTTATGAATTAGAAAAGAAAGGAATTTCCAGTGAAATTATTTCACAAGTTCTTCTTTCTTATCGGGAAGAAATAGAATTAGAAAAGATTAGAAAACTTGTGACTCAGATGATTCGTAGGAATCGAAATAAAAGTACTCTTTTTTTAAAAAGAAAAATAGAACAGGATTTATTATATCAAGGATTTCATAAAAAAAATATTGAACAAGTACTCAGTGAAGTTTCTTTTCAATCCGATCAAGCTATCTATCAAAGAGAGTACGATCGACTTTATCAACGACTAAAAAATAAGTATCAAGGGGATACTTTAGAATATCAGATTAAGCAAAGACTATATCAGAAAGGATTTCGAAATGAAGATTAAAAAATATCGAAAAGAGTTATTCATTGTATTGATTATTTTTGCTACTACGTCTTTATTGATGCTAACTGCTCGTTTTGGCAATGATTTCTTTTGGCATTTAAAATCCGGAGAATATATGATCCGAAACCATTTAATATTAAGAACAGATGTTTTTTCTTGGTATTTAAAATCATTTCATCCTCTTTGGATTTCTCATGAATGGTTGTTTGAAGTTCTCTTATATCAAAGTAGCCTTTTTTTAGGAGATGCTACCGGTGTTGTTTGGATTTTTCTTTCATTTTTACTTTTGTTTTTCATTTTATTTTTTACGAATAGAAAAAAAATGTTACAAAATATTTACTATACCTTTTTTTGGTTCTTGGCTAGTATTATTTTTGTTTTAAATACGACACCGCGGCCTTTCTTAGTAAGTAATATTTTTTTAGCGATTACGTTTTATCTTTTATATGATTTGAAAGAAAATGAAAATTCTAAAAAAATATATATACTTCCTCTTTTTGCTATTTTATGGGCGAATATTCATGGAGGTTCTTCCAATCTTAGTTATATTTTAATTTTTGTTTTTTACTTTTGTTCTCATTTTGAATTTAATAAAGGAAAAGTTATTGCAAAAGAAGGAACAAAACTTCAAAAGAGAAAGTATCTTTTTGCTTTCTTTCTGACAATTTTTGCTATTTGTATCAATCCTCATACTTGGAGAATGCTCCTATATCCTTATCAAAATATGCACGATATTTATATGATTTCTACTATTAGCGAATGGAGATCTCTTAGTTTGAATGATACAAGTAGTTTGGTTTATTTGTTTTTATTAGTCATTTCTTTTATTCCGCTTCTCTTTAGCTCTAAGAAGATAGACCTGACTGATTTTATTTTAATATGTATGTTTGTTTTCTTAGGATTTAAAAGTGTTCGATTTTGTCCTCTTTCTTATATTGCTTTTACCTATATTGTATTTAATTATGTTGGTAAGAAAAACTTCAGTTCCGTATTTTCAACGGCAATGGCAGTATTTTCTTGTATTCTTATTTTAATTAGTATTGGTTCTTTTCAATTGCCAAAGAAGGAAAAAGTAGATTCTCAATTTATTCAGATATTGAAAGAGGAAAAACCGAAGCGACTTTATAATTCTTATGATTATGGAGGATATTTGATTTATTTTGATATTCCTGTTTTTATAGATGGTAGGGCTGATTTATATAGCCAATATAATTATCAAGATTATTATAATTTATCTTACTTAAATGGAAATTACTTGAGTATCTTAAATAAGTATAAATTTGATTATTTCTTAGTAGAGAAGGGCTATCCTATTACTTATTATTTAAAGAATAATGATCATTATGAAGTGTTATTAGAACGGGGAAAGACAATTTTATTTAAGACCAAAGAAAAGAGCGATTCATTCGCTCTTAATTATTTGATGAATTTGAAGTAGCATTCTCTATTAATTTTTGCATGTGCTTTTTATATTCTTTTTTCATTTGACTATCGCTAAATTTTAATCCCTTTTTTTCACGATATCCCATAAGGCTTTCATAGTATAGAGAATTATCATTATCTAACTTCTCGTTAGCTAAAGTTTTTCTAATATCATCTTCTACTTTTTTTAATTTTGGTTTTTCTTTTTCACTTTCTTTTAGAATAATATGATATCCATATTGGCTTTTTACTGGTTCTTCCGTATATTTTCCAACTTCTAGTTTTGCGGCAGCTTCTAAGAAGTTTTCATCCATACTGCTATTATTATCAAATTCTTCTAAAAGACCACCATCTTCTTTTGTTCCTGTATCATCAGAATATTTTTTGGCAAGGGATGCAAATTTTTTACCATCTTTTAATTTGTCTATTATTTCTTTTGCTTCTTCTAATGCTTTTTGTTCTGCATTTTCTTTTTCTTCTTCGCTCATATCCTCTGTTGTTTCAGGTTTAATTAAAATATGTCTCGCTTTAATTTTTCCAACCGTGTGGTTTTTATAATATTCTTCAACTTCTGTTTTATCAATATTTTCTTCCACATAATCTTCAACGGCTTGACTTCTTTTATATTCTAAAGATAATAAACTTTTTAAATCGTCTTCACTATCTACCCCGAAATATTGTTGAATCGCTGCAAGATAAGAACTTTCATCATTTTGATAGTTTTGTTTAATCTGATTTATTTGATTTTCTACTTGAGTCGTTTCTTCCGTTGTTGTTTTGTATTCTTTATCTAATATTTTATGATCTAGCAAATCGAGTAATACTTCTAATCCGTATTTTTCTTTTAATGTTTTGTATAAGGTATCCGCGGTGATATTCCCTTTCTTAAAACTGACTACTTTTTCTTCTCCATTTTTTAGTTTTGCATTTCCACAACCAGAAAGTAGTAAAATTCCAACTAAAAATATTCCAATAATTTTTCCTGCTTTTTTCATAAGCCCTCCTTGTAAATTCTTAATTATCATATCAAATTATTTCTTTTAATGCAAATAATTTAAAATATTTATGATAGATGTAATCACACAAATTCCACTTTTGCCATAAAATAATGTGAATACTAAAAAAAGGAGGAATTAAGATGGGAAACTATGTATCATCAACAGCAATCGTCTTAGTATTATTTATTCTTTTAATAATTATTCTAGGGGCTTCTATCTAAAAAGTGAAGGAGGTGTAAATTATGTCATGTGAAACAAATCACACAACTACTTGCCATAGTGGTAGAGGTAGTTATGTCATTATCATAGTTTTATATATTTTGCTTGCAATTATTTTAGGTAGTACAATTTGTTAATTGCCTAGAGGTAAGATAAGAATTTGATTCTTATCTTTTTTTTGTATTTAGTCTAAAAAAGAGACATTGATAAAAAAAGTTTTTTGTTGTATATTAATAATAGAGAATAGGGATTTTAGTGGTGAAAAAATGAAGGATAAGGGTTTTACAATGGTCGAGTTATTATCGGTCATTGCCATTTTAGGAATATTAGTTACAATGGCAGTAGCAGGGGTTCGAGG
>CANQMB010000028.1 GCA_947624845.1 uncultured Bacilli bacterium | reverse complement strand
AAGAAAAATAATCATTATGATAATAATTATTATAATCATTATTCTTTTACTTCTAACAAGTTGTACCTCTAAGTTTTGGGGAAGAATTGGATACCCTTATATGAATGAGGGTGAAGTAGAAATAAAAGATGGAACAAATGACAAAGAGATTATTTTAAATAAATATTTAAAATTTGATGCGAAGAAGTTTGAATTTTTCTTAAATGAAGAAGATGGGAAACTTACTTATTACTATAAATATATTCATCCCAAAAAATTTACTTGTAGAACGAGTAACTCTAAAATTGCAACCTGTGTAGTCAAGAATGGATATGTACTATTAAAAACAAAGAAAACGGGAAAAGTAGATGTAATTTTAGATACGGAAACGAATGGAAAAATTTATCGTGCCAAAGCGAAAGTAACAATTAAAGGACGTAGAAGTTATATTCGTCTTTCTAGTACTAGTGGAACGATTTATTTAAAGTGCAATAAAACATTGTATGTCTCTTATCAATTGGTTGGTCTTTCTGGGAATGTCACTGCAAAAGTGAGTGATCCAAGTGTTGCTAGTATCTATGTAGAAGATGGTAGAATTAAAATTGTTGGAAAGAAAAAAGGACGTGTCAAAGTAGAAGTTTCCATCACTGATAAATCAGGAACACATACTAGTACATACTATGTAACGGTCTCTGATACTCCGAGTAAAAAAAGCAGTTCTTCTTCAAATCGAGGTGCTAGTTCTACTCAAAGTGAGGCTAGTAAACCTAGTTCTAGTACTGTAAAAAAAGATGGAGATAGTTCCTTGAAGAAGCTTACTTCTTCTAAAGGAGGATTGACTGTAAAAAGTGGTGTTTACGATTATTATTTATCTGTAGAAAATGAAACAGATCATCTAACGTTAAAAGCAGTTCCAAATAGTAAGAAAGCGACGATGACATATAAAGTCAATGGAAAAACTTATGCTTCTTTAAATGATATTCCATTAAAAGTAGGTAAAAATGAGATTGAAATTACAGTTGTTGCCGAAGATGGAAGTAAATCGACTTATACGATTACTGTAGAAAGAAGTAAAAAAACGCCAGTCAAAGATAATGCGTTAGAAAGTTTAACAGTAAGCGAGGGAAAATTACAACCAAACTTTGATAAAGATATCTTAGACTATCATGTAACGGTGGACTCTACTGTAGAGCATGTGGATATCACACCAAAGGCCAAAGATAAAAATGCAAAAGTGACTTATAAAGTAGATGGAAAAGAAGTAGAGGATTTAAAAGATTTAGAATTAAAAACAGGAAGTAATAAAGTAGAAATTACAGTAACGGATGAGGATGGAAAATCAAGGACGTATACCGTAACGATTGAAAAAGAAAAGAGTAAAAATAATTACTTGAAAGAGTTACAAGTAGAAGGTGGAAGTTTTAAAGAAAACTTTGACAAAAATAAAAATCAATATAACTTGGAAATTCCATTTGATCAAGATTCTATTACCATGACAGAGCAAGTAGAAGATTCTAAAAGTAAAGTGACTTATAAAGTAGATGGAAAAGAAGTGGATAATTTAAAAGATTTAGAATTTGATGCCGGAGATCATACGATTGAAATTACAGTGACGAGTGAAAGCGGAGAAGAAAATACGTATGAAGTTTCTGTTCATAAGAAAAAAAGAACGATTGAAATGGATAATAAAGAGTATAATATCTATCAATCTTATGATATTCCCTATACCGTCTATGAAGATGGAAAACCATTAAAACCAGGAGAATACAATTTAAATGATGTGACTGTAACTTGGAATCCAGATTTTCAAGGAACAGTCGAAGTTCATGAAGGATATATTACGGTAATTCCAGATCATACAATGAATGATCAAACATTGACGTTAACCGTTCATTATTGCGAAGATTATGCAACCTCTTCTGCCCAAGTTTCTTTCAAGTTTAGTAATTATTATGTAAATACTTATTCTGATACTTTTGATATGAATATGACAGAAGAGGAATCTAAAAGAGATATTGTATTTCAGAATAATTTATTTAGTAATCCTGATAAAGTAAAGTGGAAAGCTTTAGAAGATGGTAGTGGAATTCGTATCTACGAAGAAGGAAATGACGATGTTTATTTAGATTTATATTTTGATAAAGATGAATTGAAAATTCAAGACGTCATGGGAAGTAATTCCTTAGATGTGGTCGTAGAAGCATTAAAAAATGGAAAACTTTCTCTTCAAGCGAAAGCATATGCTTACGGGGAAGAAGTGAGTGATTTAACGTTAACCTTAAATGTTTCCAAAAAATATGTATTGACGTTAGATGCCGCTGATGGTTACTTCGATTTGTTGACGACAATTTATGAATTCGAATTGGGAGAAGAAGATATGCCTTTTGATTTGACATCCTATATTCAAGGATATCGAGAAGATGAGAATTGTCTTCATTATCCACTCATTGGATTTAGCACTGTCAAAGGGGCAACAGAAGTAGAATATGATCAAACAATTACAATCGATCAAGATACGATTTTATACGCGGTCTATGCTAAAGAATCCAGTGATCAACCCATAGAAGAAGAATATAATGTTTATTTAACAGAAGTTGATATTTTCCATAATGAAGAATATTTCAAACTTTATAATCGAGATAAAATCATATATCCAGGCGCTTTTGGTTCTTATCGAATTGAATTTTCAAATAATAGTTCACGCGATATTGAAATTACAAGTGTTACATTAGAGGAAGAAACTATCTGCATGAATGATACCGATTGCTTAAATATGGGGTATATCTTAAAAGATTATCAAGATCAGTATTACTTTGGTAATAAAAATGAGCAATATGAAATTTTAAATACACATTCCAAAACAGAAAAAACAGAGAATTTAACGAAAAATGTAATTTCCGTTCCTATTTCTATTAAAAAGGGAGAAAAAACAGAGCTTTCTCTATTATGGAAATGGATCAGTCAAAATGATAAAGTAGATACTTGGATTGGAAATAGAGCATCTGAAGTGGATACAGATTATAAGTTAACGGTAAGTATCCAATATAAAGCAACGAAGACAGCTTGTGAAAATGGTGGTTAGAATGAAACTGTTAAAGAAGATAATTTTAGGTATTTTAGTTTTCTTTCTATCGCTGATCTTCATTTTTAATATTTATAATTTAATTAATTTAAAAATATTAAAAAAAGATTTAACTTCCATTGGCGGTTATGCAGTATTAGAAGTTGTCTCTGGTTCCATGGAACCTACGATTCATGTTGGAGATTTAATTGTTATTAAAACAAAAGATTATAAATATAAAGAACAAGATATTGTTACATTTTATGATACCAATGGCTCTTTTGTAACTCATCGAATTATGTCTTTAGAAAAAGATCAGATGATTACGAAGGGAGATCATAACAATACGGAAGATGAACCTTCAAAAACGAAGAGTATTGTTGGAAAATATGTATTTAAAATTGGAGGTTTAGGAAATTTTCTAAAAGCATTAAAAAATCCACTTGTCAGTTTGATGATTTTAATTATTGGTATTTTAATCTGTTATTTAATTACGATGGAAAAAGAACAGGAAGAAAAGCTTGAAAAAGAAGAGGAATATCAAGAATTTTTAGAATCAAAAGAAGAAAACGAAGAAGAGAAGAAAACTCTTCTAGAACGCATCAAAGAAAAATTCAAAAGAAAAAAGAAGAAAAAGGGAACAAGGAAAAAGAATAAAAAGAAAGCAAAAAGAAAGAGTCAAAAAAAGAAGAGGAAAGCAAAGAAAAAAAGGAACAGAAAAAAAAGAAGGTGACATTGTGAAAGGATTATTCCATAGTAAGAGATTTCGTAAAAATTTAGGTAAATGGTTATTTATGTACGTAGGAATTATGATTCTACTTACTACGGTAATAACCTATTCAAAGTATGTGAGTAAGTTGATGGCAACAGATTCGGCCCGTCCTGCGAAGTTTGATGTTTCTGTAGCAGCCCAAAACTGTACCGACCCAACCTCAGATGGAATTCACTGTAATATTGGAAAAAACAGAGCGACAAAAACGATTGATTATTATTTTAAATTAAACACCAACTTAGAAGTAAAAACCAATCTCTTTTTAACGATTATGGTCAATCAAAGATTTACACTAGAAAAAATTGAAGAAGTAGGAAAAGAAGAATCCATTACAGATTTTGATACAAAAAGTCAATCTATTTATGTAGATGGAAATGTAGAAACTTATACAGTTTACAGTTTAAAAGCCATAACTTATCAAGCTGAGGATGAGAGTAAACAAGAAAAATTATATAAAGTCACAGTAAAGTTTAAAAATCAAGCAGTCGACGATTATGGAAATGTCGATAGTAACAAAAACTATGATATTGTTCGAGTTGGTTATTCTGCAATTCAATTAAACAAATAGGGGGAGAAAGAAAATGGGAAAAAGAACGTATAAAGAAATCATCCTAATGCTTGTTCTTTTCGTATTTTTAGGAACAAGTCAATGGAGTAGTATTCCAAAAACACATTCGAAATATAAAAGTGATCAGGATTATGCTCTAATATATAATAATCAGTTTTATGATATGACAAGTAGTGAAATTGAGGTTCATTATAGTATAAATAATTCGACTAGTGAAAATTTTATGGCCTTTTTTTACTTAGAACCAAATCAAAATATCGGTGCTACGAATGAAGAGAGTTTATATATTTTAGAAATTCCTGAAGGGTGTCATATTGAGATTCCAGATGATACGAATGTATTATGGGAAACGGATGATGATTTGCAATTGAAAATATCTGGCTCACTTCGAGTAAATATCATTTCGCCAACGGATAATCCAAATATTGTCTATGAGGGAAATCATGAACACTGGAGAATTCCCGTTCGAATTTATGAAAAAGTTGGCGACGAGGAAAGATTCTTATACCACTATGGATATGCTCATATCGAATCGAAACCAGGAGAAGATATTCCACCAGATACGACGACGAAAAAAGAAATATGGAGCGGAGAAGAAAGCAGTGTATATGAACAACTTTGTCAGTGGTTGGATGCTTATATTTCAAAAGAATACGCTTCTCGTGATTATGAGGAGTTAACAGAAATAAAGAGTGCAGTTCTCAATTATGTAAAAAAGTATGAAAATAATGTTTTTGATGATGGACTTCTTGGTTTATCTATAAAAAAAGAGACGATTTCCGGAAGAGATAAATACACATTTGAATTAACCGAAAATTTTGTTGGTTATGCTAGAACAGCCAATTATTATGCCGATAGGGGAACGGCACAACATATGTATTTTTCAACTCAGGATGAAAGTACACTGAATTCTGCTTTTTCGTATTATTATCAAAATTATATTTATCCAGATCAGCCTGAAAAATTTGAAGTAATTCAAAAATATTTGTCATCTTTAAATTTTAATGCAGCAACTTATATTCTAACAGGTACACCTGCAGTACGAGGAATTGAACATATTTCAGAAGAACATATTATCACATCAGAGTATTTATATACACAAGCCCAAAATTATGTAAATTCTCTTTCCGAGCCACCCGTAGTTGAAAATCCCTCTATAGAAGAACTCAAAGATTTTATTCCTTTTGCGACACGGGAAGAAATGCTTACTTCATTTGAAAATTACATGGGACAAATAAGAACTTTTCATCCAGAGTACACGTTATCAAACTCTGCGATTGAGAAAATAAAACAAGATTCCAATATTAGAAATTCGATGACAAAAAATAGTAATGAGTCAGCGATGAAAATTGCTTTTTCTGATTACTTTATGGTGTTGGATGAGGAAAATAATAACTATTTGATTACCAAGGCCTCTTCGGATGGAGTCTCTTCCAATACACTTACAATAGATAGTACATCAATCACAAGAGAAATGATTGATAATATTCAATTCATAAACGACGAAAGTCAAATTCATGTCACTTTAACATTGACAGGTTCTATGGATGTAGCAGAAGTAACTGAAGAAGAAAAAGGAAAAATAAAAAATATTGTTTCTATTTTAGATCAATATTTTGCCAAGACAAGTAATATCGATGATGCCATGTTGATCAAAGAAAATGGTCTTGTTACCCTTCAGTATTCGATTCCAAAAAATTAGAGATGAAAATCTCTTTTTTTATTTGAAACACAAAAATATTAGGATGTCATATATTATAGGGAGGAGGAATAAAATGAATGCGGATTATCGCTATGGGAATCAATCCTACTACTATGATTATCCACTTGGAATAAAAAATGTGGAGTATCGGACGATGGCAAAAGAGCAATCTCAAAGTGTTCAACCGGGAATGGAATATTTAATGAATCCACGACCAATTTTTGATAATCTTAATTATCGGGGAAGTGGAAAACTAAAAGGAAAAGTGGCCATTATCACAGGAGGAGATAGTGGACTTGGAAGAGCTTGTGCCATCGCCTTTACGAAAGAGGGAGCGAACGTAGTGATTCCTTATTATAATGAACATCAGGATGCGATGGAAACAAAACAATACATTGAAAACTTAGGTGGAAACTGTCTTTTCATGTCTGGAGATCTTGCTGATAAGAAATTTTGTCAAAGTGTTGTAGAAAAAACATTGGCCACTTTTGGTAAAATCGATATTTTAGTAAATAATGCAGGAGTTCAGTATCAACAAGATGAATTGGAATCCATTTCAGATGAACAATTTGATCGAACGATGAAAGTGAATGTATATGGAATGTTTTATTTAACCAAAGAGGTATTGCCTCATTTGAAATCGGGAGCATCCATTATTAATTTGACTTCAGTGACTACTTTTTATGGAGATCCACAGTTAATAGATTATGTGACGACAAAAGTAGCAATTGTTGGATTTACTAGAGCCCTTGCCAGAAATTTAGCTTTAAAAAATATTCGAGTCAATGCAATTGCCCCTGGATTTTTCTGGACACCCCTACAACCGGCTTGTTGGGTAAAAGAGAAAATCCCTTCTTTAGGAAGTAATGCAGCCATGGCAAGAGGAGCAATGCCCTATGAACTTGCACCTACTTTTGTCTTTTTAGCAAGTGATGATTCTAGTTATATGACAGGTCAAGTGATTCACAATAATGGAGGAGAAATCATGGGATAGAAACGTAAAAAACGTTTCTTTTTTTTCTTTTCTTTCATAGAGTTTAATAGGTGAAGTCGTTTGGAAAAAAAACAGTTATATATAAAACTTGCCCTTCTTATCAATCAAAAACTTTATGAAGAACAGCAAATTTCTTATCAGATGTATCAAGTTACTTTAGAAAAACTGTTAAAGGATGGCGATAGTTAGATGGATTTATATCAAATTAGACAGAATTTAGCACTTGGGAAAACTCTAGATCAATTATCGCTGCGAGTGACGGATTATGCGCGTGTATCCACAGATCATAAAGAACAAAAAAAGTCTTTACAAAATCAAATAGAACATTTTAAAGATTATATTTTGTCGAATCCGAACTGGACTTATATCGAAGGTTATGTCGATGCTGGAATTACAGGAACGAGCGATATTAAAAGGGATCAATTTATGAAGATGATTGAAGATGCAAAACAGGATAAATTTGATTTAATTATTACGAAAGAAATTTCTAGATTTTCAAGAAATACGCTCGATAGTATTAAATATACAAGAGAACTCTTAAAGGATGGAGTTGCTGTTTTATTTGTAAACGACAATATTAATACAGCACTTCCCGATTCTGAGTTGCGACTCACGATTATGGCTTCAATGGCTCAAGATGAGATTAGACGCTTATCTGAAAGAGTGAAATTTGGAATGAATCGGGCCATGGAAAAAGGGGAGATTCTAGGAAACAATCATCTTTATGGATACCAAAAAAATAAAGTGACAAAAAATTTAGAACAAATTCCTGCGGAAGCAGAAGTGGTAAAATATATTTATGAATTATATGGAATTAGAGAGTATTCTTTATCTAAGATATCAAAAATTTTAAAACAGAGGCATATTCAAACGAAGGAAAATAAAAATTTTTGTGTTTCCACACTCTCTAGAATGATAGAAAATCCCAAGTATAAGGGATATTATTGTGCCAGAAAAAGCGAAATCGTCGACTATATGACGAAAAAAGTAAAATATTTTAAAAATACGGAGTGGATTGTCTATGAAAATAAACAAAAAATTCCTCCCATCGTCAGTGAAGAACTATGGAAAAGAGCCAATCGAAGATTAGAAGAGAGAAAAGAGGCTTTTGCCAAACGAAAAAAAACAAAAAAAATTTATAAGAATCGATATTTATATAGTGCCAAGATCTTCTGTAAAAACGATCAGAGTATTTTTCATCGGAGAGAATTTCGAAAAATTGGGAAAGAGGGGAGTTGGCTTTGTTCTACTTATTTAAAAGAGGGAAAAAAGATTTGTGATTCTCCCAATCTTAGAGAAAACGAATTAAATGAAATATTAAAAGATATTATAGAAAAATGGGAATTGAATGTATTGGAAGTTATTCCTTTATTAATGGAAAACTATAGTAAGATGGAGAATCGAAAAGAAGAAAATCAAAAAGTAAGGGAACTAAAAAAGAGAGAGGCAAAAATTTTAAGTAAAAAAGAAAAATTGTTAGATCTCAGTTTAGAAAAATTAATTTCGAATCGAGAATTTCAACGAAAAAACGAGAGTCTATCTCAAGAAGAGAAAAAAATAAAGGAAAGATTAAAACGAATAGAAAATCAAGGGATGGATAAAGATTTATTGATAAAGAAAATAGAAGAGGAACTAAAAACAGAAGAGATTTGGAATGAAATCATCTCTTCTGTGTTAGAAAAAATAGTCGTCTCCAAAATAGAAAATCAAAAGGATAAAGTTCTATTAGAAATTTATTTTAATTACCGAGAGAGTAAAAATCAAAATTTAAATCGAACTTACAATTTTCCTAGAGGCTATGATACGAAGGGAACGAGAAGATACCAAATGACATATCAAGTAAACTGTTTTTATAAATAAGTCATCCTTTTTTAAAAAATATGTTATAATCGAGAAAAGGGGAGGAAATATTCATGGAAAAATATAAAAAGAATATTTGTATTTTTGTCCCAGGCATTTTGGTTTTACTTAAAATGTTACTATGGATTCCAGTGATCGTGAGTGGTGGTTTTGCTGGAGAGACTTATCAGGAATATGTCAGTTTATTTGAAATTATCAGTAATAAAAATATGCCTCTGGATGCGGATTATATCTCTTATGATCTATTGAAGGGACGATATATTTTAGAAGGAATTTTCTTTCTTCTTATTGGAATTGTTTTAGTAAAGATTATTTTTATAATTATAGAAAAAATAAAAAGTAAAAAATCTTTTCCACAACCAGAAGAAGATATAGAATTTTAAATCAGTTGCCATAATTGAAATTTTGGAGTATGATAGAGACCATTAAAGAGAGGGATGCATATGATTGAAAAATCACTGGGGTATTCGATTATTGCCATCGTCATAATTGCTATGTTGTTAATTGTCAGTGGTGTTTACATAGAAACTCATTTTACAGCCAATGTTTCTAGTTTTATTTTTAATTCTTAGTATAGAAAAAGTTTTTTTTAAAGAGGGAACTTTTTTTTGTTGCCGATACTTCAAATAGTGAAACAAAGTCTCCTTGACCTCCAATGAAAGCACTACTCATAGCGGCAAAAGCAACACTGGTGTCTATATTTAAATCATTTTTAGGATCTATTCCGTGTTCTCTCAGAGCCCATTCTAAAGTCATCTCAGGCATTCCTCCCGCTCTTCCGCCAATGACAGTTTTTCCTTTTAAATCATCTAATGTAAAATGATCTATTTTTTTACGAGATACTAGGAATGATCCATCTTTTTGAGTTAATTGTGCAAAAGTTTTTAAATAATCTTTTTCGCCACCATTATAAACATAGATTGTCGCTTCACTTCCAGAAAAGCCGATATCTGCATCTCCCGATAAAACGGCTGCTGTGACTTTATCGGCTCCCGCTGTCAACATAAGATCAATATCGATTCCTTCTTCTTTGAAAAAACCTTTTTCAATCGCTACGTATTGAGGGGCATAAAAAATAGTATGAGCCACTTCTGCTAAGCGAATTTTTGCTAAGGAATTGTCTTCTTTTTTATTAAAATCAAAAAATACCAAAGATACGATAACTAAAATAATAAATAGTCCTAGTACAAACGTCCAAACTTTTTTCATTTTTATCCTCCTTTCAAAGTCAAAATATTATACGCAACTATCAATAGATGAGTTCCAAAAAATAAAAAATTAAAAGCGATGATTTAAAGGATTCGTATTGCAAAATCAAACGATTTGTGCTATAATAAGAAACTAATGTGAGGAGAGTTGTCTATGAAAAAAATTCTATTAGTAATGTTTACGATTTTATTTACTTTTTTTGGTTTTTTCGCTGATGTTCAGGCAGTGCCAAGTACTGTAAAGACATCGGGAAATCCCAAGTTATTATCCGGTTATGTTGGAGGAACGAAATTTTATAAAATTCCTTTAACTGATGGAACGATGACTTATTGCCTAAATATTCATAAAAATGTTCCTCGTTCAAAAATTATGTATCGAAGAGGAGAATTGGATGCTGGAATTGCCTACTTAATGGAAAATGGGTATCCGAAAAAAAGTTTTGTTGGCAATGGGGATAAGGATTACTATATTACACAAACTGCGGTTTGGTGGTATTTAGATCGTACTCAAAACGCTTCTAATTTATCTAATAAATTTAAAACGACAAGTTCAGATCCTAATCATTTAAGACCTCATATTCAACGATTAGTAAATGGAGCGATTGAAGCCAAAAATCGTGGCTATAAAAATCCAACCTTGACGCTTAGTGCTAAAAATTTACAGTTGATGCCTACGAGTGATTTCAAATACTATCAGTCTGAACCTATTGTAATTCAGGGTAGCGATGTATCTAGTGCCGTGAATTTAACTTTAGAAAATGCCCCTCAAAATACAGAGATTATTTCACAAGCCCAAGTACCAAAGAAGAGTTTCTCTGTTGGCGAAAGTTTTCAGGTAAGAATTCCTATAGATTCGATGAAAAAAGTAAAGACAGTTCAGATGAGAGTCAAAGCATCTGCAACTGGAAGTGTAGCAAAAGCGTATGAATTCCGTCCTCAAGATAACAGTTTACAAAATGTGGTTTCTACGGTCTTATATAAAGAAAATAAAAACGTAGAATCAGCAGTTTCACTAACAGCAGCTGCTTCTTCAGTTCAATTCTTAAAAATAGATCAAAATACGAAAAAACCACTAGAGGGCGCTACTTTAGAACTTAAAAATGCAGAAGGAAAAATTATCGAAACTTGGACGACTTCGACGGAAGCACATGAAATTTGGAATCTTCCAAATGGTACTTATATTTTAAAAGAGACGAAAGCACCACTTGGATATAAATTACAAAAAGAATCCATTACATTTTCCATTACGGATCAAAGTAAAGAAATGACCATTTCCATTCCCAATCAACCCAAATCCAATGTGGTTCAAATTTTAAAAATAGATAAGGAGACACAAAAGCCTCTAGCAGGAGCAGAAATTGTCGTTCGGGATAGTAATAATGAAGTGGTAAAACGTTTTGTTACTACAGAAGAAG
>CANQMB010000027.1 GCA_947624845.1 uncultured Bacilli bacterium | reverse complement strand
GTATGCACTGGCTCAAATTTGGGTGTTTATTTTAGCACCATTGATTGGAGCCTTTCTTGCCGCATGGTTTTATGAGGGGATCTTAAAACCAGAAAAGAAAACTAGAACCAAAAGTTAAGGTTCTTTTTTTCTTGCATTTCTTTGTCTTTAATATTATACTAATAATAGTTTTCAAATATGGGAAGTAGTAGTAGTTATTTATCCTTATTAAAAGAGAATTTGTGGTTGGTGAAAACAAATATAAGAAGATAACGAACTTGACTTCTTTTGAATATTTCGGGTAAGATCGTTAACTCTATTAAGTGCACATACTTTGTGAATTAAGGTGGTACCGCGAATTCTTCGTCCTTATATTGATGAAGTTTTTTTATGGAGGAATTATGCAAGAGTTTGTTTTATTTATGATGACTTTTACGGTTGTCTTTCTCATTTATCAAATTTTTATAATGGCTAAGGCAAAAAGAAGAAATTCTACAAAAAAACCAATGGAAGTTCGCTATTTAGAGACACGTTATCATATTAATATAAAAAATATCAATTATAAGAATTTACTTTTGGTTATATCTTTGGTGTCTTCGTTTGATATTGCACTTTTAGTCTCTATTGTCATGCTGATTTCTAATTATTTTTTATCGATTTTAGCAGCCCTCATTTTGGTAATACCGTTAATTCTCGGTAGTTATCACTTCATTGGAATTTATTATGAAAAGAAAGGAATGAATAAAAATGAATAATTTTACAAAAATAGAAGAAAAATGGAGAAATTATTGGAAGGAACACAATACTTTTAGGGCCGTAAATGGTTCAGAAAAGAAACCTTATTACATTTTAGTGGAATTTCCTTATCCGAGTGGATCCGGTCTTCATGTAGGCCATGTTAGAAGTTATACAGCTCAAGATGCCATTGCTAGAATGAAGAGAATGCAAGGGTATAATGTTTTGTTTCCAATGGGATGGGATGCTTTTGGTGCACCTGCAGAGCAATATGCTATCAAAAATCATATTCATCCAAAGGATGCCGTTCGTGAAAATATAAAAACTTTTAAAGGGCAGATGGAAACATTAGGTTTTTCTTTTGATTGGGATCGGGAATTTTCAACGACAGATCCAGAATATTATAAATGGACTCAGTGGCAATTTTTACAATTTTATAAACACAATATGGCCTATAAAGAGAAAGTCCCAGTCAATTGGTGTCCAAATTGTAAAACCGTTCTATCGAATGAGGATGCTGCGGGTGGTGTATGTGAACGCTGTGGAAGTAGTGTCGTTCAAAAAGAAAAAAGTCAATGGATGCTTCGGATGAGCGACTATGCAGAAGATTTATTAACCGGACTGGATGATACTAATTTTGCTGATCGAGTAAAATTAGGCCAAATTAATTGGATTGGAAAATCTACTGGAGTAGAAGTAGATATTGAAATTGTCGGTGGTGGAAAGTTCTCTATCTTTACTACTTGTATTGAAACGATTTATGGTATTACTTTTTTTGTTATTGCACCAGATGGAAAACTAATAAAAGAATTGATGCCACGCGTAAAGAATAAACAAGAAGTAATGGACTACATTGAAGAGACCAAAAAGAAATCAAACATGGATCGAACGGAACTTAATAAAGGAAAAACGGGTTGTTTGGTAGAGGGTATCACGGCAATCAATCCCGTGAACAAAAAAGAAGTGCCTATTTATTTAGGAGACTTTGTTTTAGGTGATTATGGTACGGGCGCTGTCATGGCAGTACCAAGTCATGATCAAAGAGATTTTGAATATGCTCAAGTTCATCATATTCCAATGATTCAAGTGATTGAAGGAAGAAGTACAGAAACTTGTGCTTTTGAAAAACAGGATTATTTAAATCAGGGATGTAAGTTAATCAACAGTGGTGAATTTAATGGTCTTACTGTAGAAGAGGCCAAAGAAAAGATTACTGAGAAGTTAGTAAATGAAGGAATTGGAAGAAAAGTAAACAATTATAAAATGAGAGATTGGATTTTCTCTAGACAAAGATTTTGGGGAGAACCCATTCCAATGATCGATTGTCCAAAATGTGGTTGGGTTCCTATGAATGAAGAAGATTTACCTTTGTTACTTCCGGATGTTGCTGAATACGAACCAACGGAAAATGGAGAAAGTCCTCTTGCCAATATTGCTGATTGGGTAAATTGTAAATGTCCAAAATGTGGTCATGATGCCAAGAGAGAAACAGATACGATGCCAAACTGGGCTGGATCTAGTTGGTATTTCCTAAGATTTATGGATCCTCATAATGACCATGAGTTTGTTTCTATGGATGCTATGAAATATTGGAATCGAGTAGATTGGTACAATGGGGGAATGGAACATACGGCTAGACATTTATTATATGCAAGATTTTGGGTTCAATTTTTATATAATATTGGGCTTGTACCTCATAAGGAAATGATTTGGACTCGAGTTAGCCATGGGATGATTTTAGGTTCCAACGGAGAAAAAATGAGCAAATCAAAAGGAAATGTGGTCAATCCTGATGATGTTGTCAAAGAGTATGGTGCCGATGCCTTACGAATTTATGAAATGTTTATTGGTGATTATCAACAGGATGCGAGTTGGTCTACGGACTCTTTAAGAGGATGCAAACGTTTTATTGATAAAGTAATTAGATTGAAAGATAAAGTGGTATCTGGAGAAGAATATACTCCTTCTTTGGAAAATTTGATCCATAAAACAATAAAAAAAGTAGAAAACGATTTACAAAGTATGGCTTATAATACTGCTGTTTCTTCGTTGATGATTTTAGCCAATGCCTATGAAAAGCAAAATCAAATTACCAAAGAGGATTATCATGTACTTCTTACTTTATTAAATCCAATTGCTCCTCATTTCACAGAAGAATTAAATGAACAATTGGGATATTCTCCAATTTGTGAATCCCCTTGGCCAAAGTATGATGAGGCTAAAACGATTGATCAAGAAAAAGAAATCGCCGTACAGGTAAATGGAAAAGTAAGATCTACGATCAATATTCATATTTCTGATGAGGAAGAAATTATCAAAAACAAAGCTTTGAATGATGAAAATGTCATTCGCCATATCAATGGAAAAGAAATCGTAAAAGTAATCGTCATTAAAGGAAAAATTGTGAACATTGTCGTTAAATAAAAATTAAAGTGAGTGGATTAAAACTTGCTTTTTTTTTCTTTTTATGTTATAATTTAGCCAATTTTAGGGGAGGGGTATGCATGGAAGAAAAAGATAGTTTTATTATTCAGATGAGAAACAGTGGAAAGTTTCCAATTGCCAGTTTAAAGGTTTTTGATTCCATTCGAAAACTGGATGTATCGGATTATATTTTAAGTCATCATCAAAGTACGGTAGAGTTATATCAAGAATATTTGAATTCTATTTATGATTTAGATTCTAAGAAGCAATATCCTTTTTTAAAAACGGTGAAATTGATGGAGGCAATTGATAATCAAGCCTTAGAAAAAGAAGATAGTTTCTTGATTTGTATTTACGAGCAGATGGATAAAGAAAGTGCTATTGATTATGTTTTAAAACGAGCAAATCCAATTTTGGATAAAAAAACATTTATTGAAGGGCATAAAGTTTTACTTCAAGGAACAAAAAGTGAAGATCTTTCTAATAAAGATTATCGAGATGATAATACAGCCTATGTTGGATATTTAGATCAAGGAAAATTAGTGATTAATTATTTTCCAATCTCTTATACGGAAATAGATGAGGCTATAGATCAAATGCTAGAATTTTATAATTCAGATCGTCTAGATGATTTATTGTTTTTAAAATCACAAGTAATTCATGGAATTATTGCTAGTTTGCAAATGTTTAGTGATGGAAACACTAGGTATGCTAGAATTCTTCAAAATATTAAATTGGCTGAATTAACCAATAAAACAATGGAACAATCTTTACAAAGCCCAGCTTTATTTGGAACGAGATCTTATTTTCCATTTCAATACGATTATCGAAAATTAATTTGGGATTTAGCGAAAGAGCCCAATAATGATCATTGGGACAATTGGTTTAAATTTAATTTAAATCGAGCAGAAGATACAATGTATTTTATGGATACTAAATTAGAAGAATTTAAAAAAGTGAAAATGTAACTTATAACCCGTGGGTTATAAGTTTTTTCAACAATTTTTGTGGAAAACTTTTTTTATAATACTTTTGGTGATACGATGAAAGTAAAATTATTTGATGAAGAAGACGAAAAAGATTTAGAAAATGCAATGAATGAATTTTTGGAAAATTTGGAAAATGAAGTTCTCGATATTAAATATCAAGTCAGTTCTTTTTCTTTTGGAGAAGAGCAAATTTATTGTTTCTCTGCCATGGTTATTTATTTAAAATAATCTGGTTTTCAAAAAGTTCGATTTGTGATATGATGAATACGGATAACGATATGGAAGTGAAATTATGGAAAAAAAGAAACATACTGTAATGAAAAAGTCAACATTTGTTCAAGGAGCGTTTATTGCTACCTTGGGAATTGTATTAACTAAAGTTTTAGGAATTCTTTATGTAATTCCATTTCATGCAATTATTGGAGAGCAGGGAGGCGCTTTATACGGATATGCGTATACGATTTATTTAGTATTTACAGCGCTTTCTTCTGCGGGAATTCCCTTGGCAATCAGTAAATTAATTAGTGAATATCAAACACTGGGTTACTATGATGCTAAAATTCGTGCTTTTAAAATAGCAAGGAAGATTGCTCTCATTTTAGGTTTGGTTTGTTTTATTGTGCTATTTTTATTTGCCCCTCAACTTGCCCATGCAATTCTTGGAGAATTAACTGGTGGAAATACAATTGAACAAGTGACTTTTGTCATTCGTGTCATTGCTACTGCAATTTTAGTGGTACCAGTTTTAAGTATTTATCGAGGATTTTTGGAAGGGCATAAATTTATTACGCCAACTTCCATTTCTCAAGTATTGGAGCAAATTGTTCGGGTTTTATTTATTGTCGTTGGAAGTTTTGTTACGCTTCGCGTCTTTCATTTATCATTGACGACAGCCGTTGGTGTTGCTGTTTTTGGTGCGACCATTGGTGCTTTTGCTTCTTATGTTTATTTATTAGAAAAAACCTTAACAAACAAGAAAAAATTAAATGAAAAAATATTAGATAAAAAAGAACCTAAGATTACAAATAAAGAAATCTTTCAAAAATTATGTTGGTATGCTTTACCCTTTATTATGATCGATATTTTTAAATCCCTATATAGCTTTATTGATACCTTTACGCTAGTAAAGACTCTGGGGTCTCAAGTGGGATATGCAACTAAAGATGCTGAGACTGTCATGGGAATTATTTCTACTTGGGGTGCAAAATTTAATATGATTATTATCTCTATTTCTACAGGTGTCATTATCAGTTTGATTCCCAATCTAACTTCTAGTTTTGTTATGAATAATAAAAAAGATGTTCATCATAAAATTAATCAAACTTTTCAAATTCTTCTATTTTTAACAATTCCGATGACGGTAGGACTTAGTTTTTTAGCTGAACCTGTCTGGATGGTATTTTATGGTCCTTCTAAATATGGTCCTTCTGTTTTGTCGTATTATGTTTTTGTGGCTTTAGTTACTTCTTTGTTTACGACTTCTGTGACCATTGTTCAAGTGTTGAAGTACTATAAGACTGTTTTTTGGTCTTTGGCTTCTGGTGTGTTGTTAAAAGCTATGCTCAACGTTTCTTTAATTTCCGGTTTTCATAAGATGGGGCTTCCTGCTTATTATGGTTCGATTACAGCTACTGTTATTGGTTACGGAGTATCCTTTATTATCTGTTTAATCGTTCTTCATAAAAAGTGTGGTGTCAGTTATGAGCCAATGATAAAAGAACTCGTTCATATTTTTGGAGCGACTGTTGCCATGATTCTTGTTTTATTCCTTACGAAATCTTTTGTTCCTATTTTAGTTTCTCATCGCTTTATGAATATCTTTGTTATTATGTTCTATGCCGTTTTAGGAATGATTGTCTATTTCCTATATACTTGGAAAACTCATACAATTCAAAATATTTTTGGAGATAATTTATTAAAAAGATTGCCTATTGGAAAAAAGAAAGGGGAATCTAAATGAAATTTGAGATTTTAGAGGAAGAAGATTTTCAACAGTTTTTAGATCATCATCCTTTGAAAAATTTTATGCAGACGAAAGAAATTGCTGCTTTACGCGAAAAAAATGGATGGAAAAAATATTATGTTGGTGTATTAAAAGAGAATCGAATTGTTGCCGCTACGTTACTTCTTTCTCATCCTCGTCGTTTTCATTGTTATGAGTTTTATGCACCTAGAGGTTTATTGGTCGATTATGAGGATTTTTTCCTTCTTCAATTTTTTGTTGAAGAATTAAAAAAGTTTATTAAAGAGAAAAAAGGTTATTTGTTGCGAATTGATCCTTACTATGTATTGAGAGAACGAGATATCAACGGAGATATAGTGGAAGGTGGATTTAACCACGAACAGGCTCTTTCGAATCTAAAAAAATTAGGTTTTCGCAAGAGTAAAACAAATGAGCAGATCTCTTGGAGTTTTTCTTTAGACTTAGATCAAGATTTAGATCAACTTTTAAAAAATATGCGTAATTTTACAAGACGAAGTATTAAAAAGGCGTTAAAAAATCATTTGACTTTGAGAGATGTTTCTTATGATGAACTTCCTTTATTAAAAGAAATTTTAGATGCTACTTGTTCTAGAAAGAATTTTGCAAATCGAGATTTAAGTTATTTTCAAAATTTATATGAGCTTCTTGGAAAAAAGAATTTAGCTCGTTTTGTCGTTGCCGATCTTCCTTTAAAAGAACTCGTGGATGATGCAGAAAGAGAAATCGACGAAGAAAAATCGATCATTGAAAAGATGAAAAAAAATGGATCTAAAGAGGAGAAGATTCAACTTCATGAACAAAAAATAGACCAAATAGAAAAGCATTTAGAAGAAGTAAAAATTCTAAGAGAAAAATATGGAGATGTGGTTTCTGCTTCAGCTGGAATTTTCATTACTTATGGAGATGAAGTGTTGTATTTATTTGGAGGAAATATAGAAGAACTCATGCATTTTGGAGGCCCTCATTTTATTCAATGGGAAATGATTCGCTATGCAAAAGAAAATGGTTTTAAGAAATATAATTTTTATGGCATTAGTGGTTGTTTTGATCCGAAAGATGCAAGTTATGGAGTTTATGATTTTAAAAAAGGTTTTACTGGATATGTAGAAGAGTTAATTGGAGAATGGGAACTGGTTATTTTACCAGGGAAAAACCTTTTATTTCGTTTGATTCATTGCTTGAGGCATTAAACTATTTTTTGAAATTGAAATTTCAACCGCACCACTTGGTGCGATTTTTTTGATACAATAAAGGAGCCAAAGGCTCCTTTATAAATTATCTATTTTTGATTTTATGATATATTTTGAAAGCTCCATTATAGAGATGATACCAAAAATTGCTAATGACTAAATCGAACTCTCCAATTAATTCTACGACTTCGCCTCCGAAACTTTTTTTGAATAAATAAAGTCCATATAGTGGATTTTCTTCTCTAAAGTCTCCAGTAATTCCATAAAAATTATAACGATCGTAGTGATTTTTATAAGCATATTCGATTCCTGCAAAGTGTAGAGTGTAGGCAGATTGAAATTGCATCAATTCTTTTAGGCTACCTCCATATAGAGATAATACTTCATTTCCATAAATTAGAAATAAGATTCCTCCAAGGAGAGCTTTATGACCATATTTAAATTGGTATTCTTCAATTGTCTTTAATTGTTTTTCTAAACGAGAGAGATTTTCTTCCTCTTGTTTTTGTTTGTTATTAAATTTTTTCTCATTCATTTTGATAATGTTGTGTTCTTTTTTATAAAGCCGGTCAGCGATTTCTTTTTTTATTTCTTCTATTTCTTGTTCTGTATTTTTTTTGTATAAATCAAAATCAATTTCTGCCACTAAAATTTTTAAAATACCATCTTTATGTAAATTTTCCCACATATTTTCATAATAGGACATGGGACGATCTACAAAATCTCTACGATCACTCGTATGTTGCATAATATCTTTAAATTTAGGAAGCTCTTCTCTTGTGATTTCTCTTGTGATGATTCCACAACGTTCGTTCTTTCTCAAGATTTGTCTTGTTTTTGATTCCATATCAGCCATCACTTCGTCCATCGTTTTATTTTTTAGTGGGATGACATGCATCCAGCGTGGTTGAAGGGTATCTTGCATTAAATTAAATCCAAAATGGCGATAACCCAATTTTTTTAAATTGTTTACTACTTCACTATGATCAAATCCACCTTCCACTAAATCTCCGTTGATATCTCGCTGTTTATATGGAACATAAGGATCGATTTTAATAAAGATACCTTTTTTACTTTTGGCGAATTTTTTAATTTCTTCTGTAAAAATTTGCAAGGTCTTCTCATCTTTGTAATCAATTAAGAAACCTCTTGGACAATAGCACATTCTTTTTCGAATCAAAGGAATATCTTTCGTAAGCATCAAAGTACATCCAAAGGATTTCCCATCTTCTTCTAAAGATAAGAAATAAGAATGCCATCCATTTTTTTCTTTTAATTTTCCCCACTGTTTCGTCTGATGAAAGGTAATCTGCTCACTTTTATCTGCTAGTTCTTGAAATCTTTTACTACTTATCTCTATTAGCTTCATAATCTATCTCCTTCTTGGCTTTTTTTCTTCCTATTTTTCTATAAAGAGGGATCAGTTTTTCAAAACAAAAGTATAAAAAGGGATGAATCACTAAATCAAACTCTCCAATAAATTCTAAGTATTCTCCACCCAATCTTTTTTTGAATAAATGAATTCCATAAATTGGATTTTCTTTTTTAGGATCCCCTGTGGTTCCAAAAAAGTCAATATATTGATATCCTTCTTTTTTGGCATCTTGAATAATTGTATAATAAATAAAATAGTTGGCATTTAAAAATCTTAATAAGCTGTGATTTCCTCCGTGAACAGTCCATACTTTGTTGCCGTACTTAACAGTTAAAATTGAAGATAAAACTAAGTGTTTTTCTTTAATATCACAAAGTTCTTGGTACTCTTTTTCCTGTTTAATTTCTTGCATTTTTAACTCTTCTATTTTATTTTTACTTTTACTTGTTTGCTTTTCTTGTAAGCTGTTGATTTCCTGTTTAATTTCTTGCATTTTATTTTCGTATTGAGCTTTGATCTTAGAAATATCTGCTTCTACGACATAAAGATCTGAATGATCTTCTTGATGAAGCATTTCATAAAAGTGTTTATAATAATTTAGTGGATGATAGAGTACTTGTTCTCGTTTGGATGTTTCCATCATTGTAAGATAGAAGTCTTCAATTTTTGCCTCTTCATTTTTATGACAGATCAGATCATATGGATTTCCCCGATGAATAATCTTTCTAGTTGTTGGATGAAAATTTTTTTCAATTTCTTCCATCGAATTTGTCAAATCTAACCGAAACGTATAACGAGGTTCACTATTTTCAAAATTTTTATTAAACCCTTTGTGATGATATCCCAATTTTTTTAATAAATTTACTAATTCATAGTGATTTTTTTCATTTTCTAAAATATTTCCATCCTGATCTAATTTATGAAGTGAAATATCAGGATCGATTTTGATAAAAATTGCTTTTTTTTCTTTCGCAAATTTTTTTAATTCCTTCGTCATCTCTTCTACTAAGTTTGCTTGATCAAAATCAATCACATAACCTCTAGGTGCATAAAAATAACAAAGGCCAAGAGGTAGTTTTTTTTGGAGAAGTAATGCAGCCCCTACTAAGTTTTCATCATCGAATAAACCTAAATAAAAAGGTGTTTGTTTTTTTTCTTTTTCAGAGAATTCTCCCCAAATCGCCGATTGTAAGAAATGGGATTTTTGCGGGTGATTTAAAACGTAGGAATCGAACTTCTCTTTTTCTAGTTCCACAAGCTTCATAATGAATCCTCACTTTCTTTTTTAGTATACCACAGATTTTTCATTTTCACCAAAAAAGACTCTTTCAGACTCCGATTTTATTTTCCATGTTTTGTTATAGGCGATATTAAAAATTTATGGTATGATAAATATGGTGATTTTATGCGAATTCGCAATGTTAAAAATAAAGAAGAAATCATGGAAAATTCGAAATATTATTTAAAGGATGCTCAAAAGTATCAGGGCTCTTTTTCTAATCTTTTTGGAAATTCTCATCCGATTTATATAGAAATTGGTATGGGAAAAGGAAAGTTTTTAATTGAAAATGCAAAATCTCATCCAGAGATTAATTATATTGGAATTGAAAAACAGAAAAGTATTGTTGCAAAGGCCCTAAAAAAAGCATCGTTAGAACAACTTCCGAATTTGTATATTATTTCAGAAAATGCTCAAAATATTGATTTGATTTTTAAAGGAGAAATTTCACGAATTTATTTGAATTTTTCTGACCCTTGGCCAAAAGTTCGACATCATTCTAGGAGACTTACTAGTAAGATTTTTTTGGATAAATATGATTCGATTTTAACAGAGGACGCTAAAATTTATATGAGAACGGATAATGAGGATCTCTTTTCTTATTCTATTGAATCTCTCAGTCAGCATCATTATATTTTGGAAAAAGTGGATCTTCATTTTTCTGAGGAGAAAATCATTACGACCGAATATGAGGATAAATTCCGAAGTGAACAAATTCCAATTAAAGCACTCATTGCCAAAAGACAGTCAAATCAGTAGAAAACTTAGATAAAATATTTTTATTTTTTAAAATTTATGATATGATGATAGAAGAGTAGGTGAATTATGAAAAAGAAAATCGTATTAGGATTCCTTGTCGTTATGCTGCTTACTGGTTGCAGCGTCGTACCTAATTCTACAGATGCGATTGATACTCTAGTAGATGAAATTTTGTTAAAGAATAATAAACTGAGCAATACGTTTTTTGAAGGTTATAAATATTATGTTCCTAGAGGGTTAACTTTCATTAATAAAGAAGAGTTTAATGCTACTTTAAAAGATCAATATCAAAATAAGTATTATTTGTATGTGGATGTGGTCAGTTATTATCATAAAGTAAGAGAGGAATATGGTGAAAATACAGGGCCTTATTATTCCAAATCATTGGAAAATGGAAAAAAATTCGGTTATTTAGAAATCAATGAGGTGGATGGTAAGTATTTTATTGAAGCCATGTATCATTATGCTAAAGTAGAAGTTTATGTGGAAGAAAATGAAATTGTCGATGCTGTTTGTAATATTAGTTATTTGCTTTCTTCTATTCAATACAATCGCAACATCTTAGAAACATTAATAGGTGAAAATGTTTTAGATTATCAAGAAGAAGAATTTAATATCTTTAAGTCTAAAAGGGAACAAGGAGACTTTTTGGATTATGTAGAAGAATATGGTAAATACTATGATAAAGATAATCAATTACCAGATCAGGATAAAGTAGAAATCGATAAAGAAAATTAGAAAGAGGTGTTTTTATGAAATTAATGGATAAATTAAAAAATGCACTTTTTGAAGAAGAATATGTAGAGGTAGAAGAAAAACCAAGACCAAAGGCTAAACCAAAGAAGGAAAAAGTTAAGGTAAAACCAGAAAAACCAATCGCCAAGAAAATTTCTATCGCCGAAAAAGTAGAAGAGGATGACAAAGAGGAAAAGGATGAAGTTTTTGAAGAGAGAGAGCTGTTGAAAAGTGAGGCTGAGTTTCGTTTTCCCGTAATGGCTGAAGAAGATTTTTCGGTAACTCAACCCATTGATGTTTCAGAAGTCGAAAAGGAAAAAGAACTTCCACCAAAGGAAGAGGAAAGACCGCTTTATCAAGCTTCTAAAAGAGAGGAAGAACCCTCATATGATGATTATATTCGAGAACCTAGAGGAGCTTATGAAAAGAAACCAGAAAGAACGGGATTTAAACCTTCT
>CANQMB010000026.1 GCA_947624845.1 uncultured Bacilli bacterium | reverse complement strand
TTTATCCCTCCTACATAAAAAGATGACACCTACGAAGGACGAGTTACCCCGTGGTGCCACCTTACTTTTTTCTTTCATTAGATTTAACGCATCTTCTACGCTTCTTTTTTTCGTAAGTGTCTTCCTTTTATTCGTAGCAATGTTTCCACCAACCACATTGTCTCTATTTCTACTTCTAAAAATACTCTTCTTACTAGAAGTTAGTAAAATTATACTATAAAATTTCAAATTTCACAATCCCTAAATCATTCAAAATAAGTATCGAACTTCTTAGTTAAACATTTATTGATCTCTTCTTTTCCCATGCCACACTCCTCTAATTTTTGAGGTTGAAAAAGATCATAGTGAATTTTAAAAAATTGTTGTCGCTTTTCTGGATGTTCGATTAAAAAATTACCAAGTAAAAATCCATAGCTATAACGAATACAATTTTTCATTGGCTCTATAAAATCATAATCTTCTATATTCTCCCAAGAACTAGTAGCAGTTAATGAGCTCACATAGCTGCGAGGATAGGAATTATGAATAATTTTATGATACTTTCGACTTGGAAGTTCTGTATATAAATGAAGATCATATAAAGAATTATAATAGGCCCTCCATAAACTCTGTAAATAAAATTTGGCCTCTTCTTGATATTTATGATTTTCAATTAAATACTCTAAAAATTGTTCTTCATACATAAATGAAAAAACTTCCGTATAAATCGATTGATAAAAGTATAGGCTTTTCAATTCCGAAGGTTTCTTTTCATCTAATTTAAAGCAATCCCACGCATGTCCCAATTCATGAATAATGCTATCTAGCTTAATTAAAAAATTCCCCTGATCATAAATAAAAATATTCAATGTCTTTTGTGCCGTGTTATGAATGAGAAAAGAATTTTGATAAGTTTCATTGCTAGCATATAGATGTTTCTGTTTTACGATATCTTCAAAAATATCTTTTAAGGATGGATTTACTTCTTTAAAAAAAGAATATAACAAATCAGTCTCTTCTTCATTTTTATCTAGACAATCTAAATTATATTTTTTATTTGAACTCCAATCTTCTTCCAAAATTGGATTTAAAATTTCTAAAGAAGATTTTACCATCTGTTGATGAAAGGATTGATTTTTCAAAAAATTACGATGAAATTGAGTATGAAGCCTTTGTTCTTCTATAAATAAGGGGATTTGGCCAAGGAGACCAATTGGCATACGAAAACACGACTCATCGTTTGCCATCAAAAGATAGACTCCTGCTAAAACCTGATAAGTCGATTTATTTTTTAAATTTTCTATTTTACTATATGATTTTTGATCCAAATTCATCAGATATTCAATTTGATTCTTTATATCTGCATAATCTTGATTTAATTGTATCATTTCCGAATCCCCACTTTTTTTAATCTGTACTTGTTACTTTTTTTACCCCTTTTTTAATATCTCCAATATAAAAGTAATAGGTTGTTCTGATGAACAAATAAACTGGCAAGGCAGCAATGATTCCCAAAACACCAGCAAGAGTTCCACCAATCGATACGACAATAATCGTAATTAAAGGATTGACATTATTTGTTTTTCCGTAAACTCTAGGAGAGATGACATATCCATCCAGTTGTGGAAATATCAAACAGATAATGGCAGTTCCAATAAAAGTAGATGTAGAAACGACACTCGCTGTAATTACGGCAATAATATTGGTAATTAATCCTCCAAAATAAGGAATGACCGTTGTAAGACAGGCCAAAATTCCAAGAAGGAGCCAGTTTGGATGTCCAACTAAGAAAAATAATAAACTATACTCAATCAGTTGAATAATCATAAAAATGGAAAGTCCTTTAATATAGTTTCCAATTTCAGTATCTACTGCTTTTAAATAATGATAAAGTTTCTGTTGAAACCGGCGAAGTCCTTGGGCAATTGTATTTCGTATTTTGGTCATATCGGCTAAAAAATAAATCCAAGCAATAAAACCTAGTAAGAACGATCCCAAAAAACCAATGGACCGAGATAATATGGTAATTGTACCATTAGAGACAACTTTGCCAATTCCTGCTATTGCTTCATTGAAGAAGTCTGTAATTTTTACTTCAATACTACCTAAATTAATATCAAATTTAATACTAATATCTTGTAAAACTTCCAATATCATTTTAGAAAACAAAATCAACTGTTCATAGACTAATGGTAAGGTAACCGCAAGTAAGGCACCTAAAATCAAAACAGCACCAATAACGACTACAGCCACTGCAAGACCATGTCTGACATTTTTTTCTTCTAGCTTTAAAACTAACGGTGTTAATGCATATGCAAAGACAAAAGCAATGATAAATGGAAGCATAATTTGAATAATCGTTGCTAAAAAACCACCCCATGTCGTGATATTGACAGCCACTAATAAAAGACAAAGTAAAAAGATAGTTAAATTTAATAGACGATAATTTAATTTATTTTTCATAAGCATTCCTTTCTAACAGAATCGTAACTGGTCCCCAATTGGTAAAAGAAACGTCCATATCGGCACCAAAGATTCCTTTTTCTACTTTACTATATTTTTGTAATTCTAAACAAAATTTTTCATAGAGAATTTCTGCTTTTTTATTTTCCAAAGCTTCTATGTAACTCGGACGATTTCCTTTCTTTGTATTTGCATATAAAGTAAACTGAGAAACGGCTAAAATCTCTCCCTTCACATCCATTAACGAAAGATTCATCACATCCACCTGATCTGGAAAAATGCGTAAATTGGCAATTTTTTTTGCCATCCATATAATCTCTTCTTCTCCATCGCCTTCAGTAAAACCAACGAGAAGCATGACTCCTTTTTTTATAGAACCAACCACTTTCTCTGATACACAAACTTGTGCTTCTTTACATCTCTGCAAAACAACTTTCATTTTTGGATCCTTTCTACCTTATCAATATAAGGTTGCTTATTGAGTTCAGTTAACAATTTATTTAAGTGTTCCAAATTTCTAACATATATATTTAACTCATATATTACTTCATCTGTCTTATTGATTGTATGCAGACTGTCAATGGAAATATCTAACATACTTATTTTTTGAATAATATCTAGCATATGATCTGAAACATCGGTTGCATAAACAACTAGGCAGGTTAAATAACGTCGATTTCCATTTTGTACTTGATTCCAACTAACCTCAACGTGCCGATTATTTAACATCGCTAAATTATGGCAACAACTGCGATGAACAGTGATTCCATTTCCCATAGTGATATATCCGATAATTTCATCTCCAAAAACGGGATTACAGCATTGAGCTAAATTTACTTTTACCTGATCAATTCCAGAGACGATAATATCCGCATTACTATCTACTTGTTGAGGCGTGCTCTTTCCTACTTTAACGACCGGTTTTTCTTCCTTTGTAATGACATTAATTACCGCATTAGGTGGTGTTTTTCCATTACCAATATTCAAATAAATTTCTTCTAAATTTTTTATTTTTAACTCTTCTGTAATCTTTTTTATGTTTTCATCACTTAAAAACTCAGAAAAAGAAAGTTTTCTTTTCCGCAAACATTTTTCTAAAGATTCTTTTCCTCGTTCTACATAGATTTCTCTTTCATTTTTAGTAAAATAGGAACGAATTTTATTTTTCGTATGAGTAGATTTTACAATTTGAATCCATTCCTTAGAAGGTTTGGATTGTTTGTTTGTATTTATTTTTACAATATCATTATCTTTTAATTCATAATCTAGCGGTACAATATTATTATTTACAATGGCTCCAACCATGGTTTCCCCGACTTTTGTATGTACTTTATAAGCAAAATCAATCGGCGTTGCTCCTCGAGGAAGTTCAATGACATCTCCTTTGGGAGTAAAGACATAAATATTGTCATTTAATACTTCATCTTTTACTGTATTTACAAACTCTTCACTGGAAAGTTTATCGTTTGAAAGATCCATAATGGATTTAAAGAACTGAAGTTTCTGTTCTGTTGTTGATTGCATAATGGCCTTGGCATCTTTTTTCTCTTTATAAGCCCAGTGACTCGCCACTCCATTTTCGGCAACCTCATCCATTTCATGAGTCCGAATTTGAATTTCGAACAAATAACCATCTAAACCGAAAACAGTCGTATGTAAGGACTGATACATATTGGCTTTTGGCATGGCAATATAATCTTTAAATCGATTGGGAAGCGGTCTAAATTTGGAATGAATAATTCCCAAAGCCAAATAACATTCCTGTTCCGTGTCCACCAAAATTCGAAGGGCTAACAAATCATAAATATCACTGAACTTTTTTCCTTTATCCAGCTTATTATAAATACTGTAAATACTTTTCGCTCGTCCTTTAATCTCATGAGTAATATGATGCTCTGTTAAAAGGTTGGAAACAATCTCTTGCATTTCGTAGACAGTTTTATCTCTTTCCAATTTAGAATTGTTTAATTTTTCTGCAATATCGTAAAACACCTCTGGTTTTAAGTACCGCAACGACAAATCTTCTAATTCACTTTTCAGTTTATGAATACCTAAATGATGTGCTAAAGGAGCGAGTATTTCCATAGATTCTTTCGCTTTGGTTTTTTGTTTGGCCTCTGGTAATGCCCAAAGAGTACGCATATTATGAAGTCGATCTGCTAATTTGATGATAATGACACGAACATCTTCACTCATTCCTACAATAATTTTTTTATAATACTCAATTAAATATTCGTTTTCAGTAGAAAAATTAATATTCGACAATTTGGTTACTCCCTGGACTAAAAACGTAATTTCTTTTCCAAAGGATGATTCCATCTCTTCTTTTGTACAATCACAGTCTTCTAAAACATCATGCAACAAGGCCGCTTGTAATGTAGCAGCATCTGCATAAATCTCTGTCAATATAAGAGCAACATTTAAAGGATGAATAATGTATTCTTCTCCACTTTTTCTGAATTGTCCTTGATGTTTTTCTTTTGCAAACTGATAAGCTTTCTTTATATTTTCAATATCTTCTTTATCTTCGATATAGGCTTGTGCTTTTTCAATTAGTTCTTCTATTTTTGTAATTTCTTTTTTTTTAGACACCGCCAATCACTCCTTTTAATCTTAACAGTTAATTCCTTTGATCTTTTTTTCTTCCTTTTCTTCAATATATTTTATTTTCTTTTTATTTTTTCCAAATCCTCTGTTTTCTAATGCGTAAAATATTACAGTAGCAATAAATAGTGAAGAACAAGTTCCTTCAATTAATCCAATGAACATCGCAATATTAAAATTCAAAATCTCGATTGATCCTAAAAAGATTAGTGCAATTACTGGTAGAATTGTCGTTACTGAAGTATAAATCGAACGTGTAAACGTTTCACGAATACTTCGATTGACAACTTCCCTTAAATTCTTCTTATTCTTCTCTTTTCCTAAATTTTCTCTTACTCGATCAAAAGAGACGATGGTATCGTTAATTGAATATCCGATAATGGCCAAAATGGCAGCGATAAACATAACAGAAATCTCTAAATGGAAAATAGAAAAGATGGCAAAGATTACAAATACATCGTTCATTAAAGCAATGACTGCGCCAAGCGCATAACTTGGTTTAAATCGAATGGAAATATAGAGAATCATTCCAATAATAGATAGAATAATGGCCAAAATGGCATTTTTTGTCAACTCTT
Source organism: uncultured Bacilli bacterium (assembly GCA_947624845.1). GTDB lineage: Bacteria > Bacillota_I > Bacilli_A > RF39 > UBA660 > MGBC119817. Next base: position 6,332 of record CANQMB010000026.1, on the reverse strand, counting down.
CTTTTACGACATTAGAAACAACTCCAATATCTACTTTTGCTTGATATTTTTCTTCAAAATATTTATTTATTTTTTGAATACTTTCTGCATTTAAAACATTTAAAACGCGAATATCAATTTCTTCGTTACTATAAGAAATTTCATTTTCTTTTAGATTTAATTGATCTAAATCACTCTTTAATTGTTTTTTAGAAATTTTCTTTTCTGTATTAATAGTAATATTTGATCCTGCTTGATAATCAATTCCTAAATTCAATCCTTGAATCATAAAAGAGAGAATTCCAACAAGAACGATAATGATGGAACTTGCAATAAATTTTTTAGAGTGTTTTAAAAAATCAACTTTCGCAAATGGAATTTTTTTAATACTTTCATTTTTGCTTACATCTGGAATATCTTTTGGATCTACATGAATGAAAGCATTTAATTTATTATTAAAGAACTTCGTACGAACAAATAATTCTAATAATGTTCTGGTTAAAAATACCATCGTAAACATCGTTACTGCAATCGTAATAATTAACATAGTCGCAAATCCCTTAACACTAGATTCACCAAAAATAAACATGATAATGGCAACTAGTAAAGTCGTCGCATTCGAATCAACAATCGTCCTTAAGCTTGATTTTGATCCTTCTTTGAAAGCACTAGGTAAACTTTTTCCTTTGTATAATTCTTCTTTAATTCTAGAAAAAGTAATTACATTGGCATCGACAGCCATTCCAATTCCTAAAACTAAAGCCGCAATTCCAGGTAAAGTAAGAACGCCACCTACTACCCAGAAAGTAGCAAATACTAAGAAAGAATACAAGAAAATAGAAACTGTCGAAATTACACCAGCAAAATGATAAATTAAAATAAGCATCAATGCAATTGCAATCACACCGATAATTCCAGCGATTAACGTTTTCGTCAATGTAGCATCTCCGAATGATGCACCTACAGTTCGAGATGATACTTCCGTCAATTTGGAAGGAAGAGAACCAGAGTTAATTAAATCTACTAAATTTTCTACTTCTTCTTGTTCAAAATTTCCTTGAATAATGACATCACTTGCAAAGCCTTGAGAAACAGTAGCAGCAGACAAACAACGAGAGCCGCTCGTTCCACAATTATTTTTTTCTGTTTGATAGTGATCTGTTCCTTCTTCATAATCTAACCAAATTACGATCACATTTTCTTCCATATCTTTTACGCGATTGGTCACTTCATAGAATTTATCTTTATTTTTTACTGATAGTGCCACTGCAGGTCTTCCAGAAGAATCTTGGCTTACTTTCGCGGCTCCTGCATTCAACACTTCACTTCCCATTAACAATTGGTCATTACTATCTCTAAAAGATAAAGTTGCCACCGTTGATAATTGACTTCTCGCCTCATCCTGATTGGTAACTCCAGCAAGCTTCACGCGAATTTTATTATTTCCCTCTAAGATAATTTCTGGTTCTGTAACTCCAAGGGAATCAATTCTTTTACTTAAAGTCTTATAAGTTGCTGTCATCTTCTCTTGATTCATTTTGGAACCATCGATGGACTTCACATCGTATAAAACTTCAAATCCTCCTTGTAAATCTAAACCAAATTTTAAATTTTTAAACAGCGGAATAAAAGAAAATCCAATTCCTACACATAAAATAATCAAAAGACAAAGTGTTAAAATTGTTTTCTTCTTTCCTGTTGTTTCTCTTTTTTTGTTTTTTGTCATAATTCCACCTCTATAATATTTCTACTTCATTTTGGAAAAAGGCCTGTCGTTTTTGGCGTGCCAGTTTTTCTTTTAAATAAAGATCTACCTTTTCATTTTCAACATGCAAAATATCAGAAACCACATCACAAAGCATTAAATTCTTTGCATTTTTCCATTTAGATTGAATCAAATAATTCCAAATATCTGCTTCTTGAATATAAGGATAACCCAGACGATGCAACTCTGCTAATTTGGCACTTAAAGCCGGTTTTATCCTCTGGTACAATTCTTCTTTACTGGAAAACCAAAACTCATCCATCCCTTTTCCTCCTTCCATATCTATTATATCTTAGTTACCTACAAAAAAAAAGAGAAAAACTAATTTTTCTCCTTAATTTTACTAGAGATAAATTGGTAATGATCCCCATTCTTTTGAAAGGTATAGACTACTTTATTTGCCTTTTTTAAATAAGAGTCGATCGATATATCTACTTTTAGAACATCGTCTCCTTCTACTTCGTCAATTAAATTAGATAATTGATAGTCACTATATATTTCAATTTTTCCATTATTCTCTAACAAATAAATGGCTTTTTCTTCTAAATATAATTTTTTCTCTTGTTCGTAGGCATTTACTAATTTTGTTTGATATGAACTAATGATATCCTCTTCGTCTTCAACCATGTCTACAAGATATATATCTTTTACATCGTCATAAGTAAGCCGCATCTTCCCCGTTAAATTATTAGAAAAGTGTTGATTGAAAGATTCTTCCATATCCTCTTTTTCTACTTGATAATTACTTCCTAATATTTTTTTAATTGCATCTTCTAAAACAATTGATTTTAATTGATATAAAGACTTTTCTTCTTGATCGGTATTAATCGAGAAATCTTCTTCACGAAGTAAAGCCATTCCCAACCCTTTACTTTCATCTTGAGAAATATTTTTAATAGATACTTGTTTGCTTACGACAAATTTTTCTTTTAATGGGGCAAGATAACTATACAAAGTACTAACATTCTCATCCGTCAAAGGAAGTTGTTTTTTCTCCTCTTTTTTCTTTTTCGATTCTGTGTTTGTTATTTTTTCAATCACATCGTCCAATAGTCCCTTATCATATACAATAAAAGAAACTGCCGCCAAGTTTAAAAGAATTAATAATACAATTAAAAAAGTGAGAAAAGGACTTTTCTTTTTTGGAGGTTTTATCTTCCTCTCTTTCATTTCCATCTGCCTAATTTCTCTCGTATCAAAATCCATACTATCACCGCCTATGATAATTTTATCATATCAAAAACCACATCATTTGTAAACTACGTTATTTTCTTTATTAACGTATAATCTTTTTCATTCGTCTTAGTGAGTCCATCGACAAATTGATAAGCTTCAAAATGAAAAATATCTATCATGTCTTTAGATTCCATCGTCAAAATTAAAAAGCCAGGTCGATAAGAATCTTCATATATTCTATTGGGATTACTATCACTTAAAGTAGGAATTTTTATTTTTTTATCCAGATCCAATCGATGAGAATGTCCAATTAGCTGTTTTTCGGGAAGTGGATAAGATGCCAATCTTGGAATTTTATTACTACAATGTTCTAAAGTTAAAAAATGAGAAAATAAATTAAAATAACCGACCCCTTTTCCTAAAACGGTAATATCTTTCCTTTCTCTTTCTAAAATAGAACCGAAGTCCATTCCACATCCCCGATACTTTTCATCATGATTGCCTAACGTTAAATAATGATGCATTTCTTTTCTACTGGGATAACTTTCTAGAATATGATTGATCTGTTTAATATATTTATCATATTTAGAAGCAGGATTGACTAACCCATCCCCCAAATCGCCACCATTCAGTATTGTATGAATCTTCATGGTCTTCGCTAGTTTAAATGCTTCTTTAATATATTCCATATTTTCTTCTTTACTGCCCATATGTAAATCTGAAATAATCAAAACTTTATTATCTGGAATTTCAATTCGATTAAAATTATCATAATACTCTTCTAGGTAAGTTAGATCTTTTGTCTTTCGGTACATTCTTTGAAAAAAATATAAAAGTTCATAATAGGTCACATTAAATTCCAACATTTCATCAAAAGAATATCCCTGTTGACACATCCACTGAAGAACAGAATATTTATATTCATCTAACATCCTATCACCCTATCTTCAGTATACCAAAAAACAAATAAAAAAAGAAGAAAAACTCCTTCTTTTATTTACATATATTTTTCCATAGATTTCATCATTTGATTAATTTGTTTTTCATTTGGTTTTCTACCCATCTGCATCATTAAAGCTTTAATCATTTCGCGATTGATTGGAGGATTTTTCTTTAAATATTTCTTCATAAACATTCTAGCTCCAAAAAAACCAATCACAAGTCCAATAATTAACCCCATTAATACTTGTAATATATCTTGTAACATAATTTCATCTCCTTATATTTATTCTACTAAAAATTATAGTCCTAGACAAGTATTTTTGTTTCATCTAAGAAAAAATAATCTTGCATTTCAAAATCACATACAAAAAAATTTTTACTAAGTGTTGCTAAAACTTTAAAAAAAGAACTGCTCTCTTGCTCTGCTTTAATTTTGATGTAGGAGTATTTTACTTCTAGAATGCTAATTTCATCTTTATAAAGATTATTGAATCGATGTTTCCCATCTCTTTTGCTATAGGGAATATCTTGATGCATTCTCAAAAATAATAAAGAATCTATTTTTCCTTTATCAATTTTATTCGTCAACTGTTTAAATAATTGAAATCCGTAAAGAAATTCATCCTGCCTATAGTAATATAACTGTTTTAGAATATTATATAGACTCGATTCATTATTTCGATATAAAGTTTTAAATTCTTCTTTCATATCAAATATATAAAAGACTCTCATCTTCCTCACCTAAAACTAGATTACTAAAAAGAGAAGTCTTTTTTTGTCGAATTATTTTATTTTAATAAATTTTCTACTTTTTCTTCTACTTCGGAGATAGAAAAACCATATTGTTGATCCAAATCTTCTTTACTACCAGATTTTCCAAATTTATCTACGGATAAAATATATTTATCATTAAACACTAATTTATTCCAAGAGTAGGAAGAAGATTTTTCAATTACTACTTTTCGAATTCCAACCGGTAAAATTTCTTCTTTATACGCTTCATCCATTTTTAAAAATCTTCCCAAATTAGGCATTGAAACGACTCGAATATCAAAACCTTTCGAATAAAGTCTGTCGGCAACTTCTAAAGCTAGATGGACCTCTTCTCCTGAAGATATAATGATTCCATTCAAATTTCTTTCTTCTTGTCTTAGAATATATCCTCCCTTTGGCACTTCACTAATTTTAGTAGAGCTTAGAATATCTACTTTGTTTTTAGATAAAACGAGTGCTGCTGGACCTTCAATTTCTTCCAAAATTGTCTTGTAACTTCCAATTAATTCATTGGCATCCGCTGGACGGAAAACTTCGAAATTTGGAATGGCACGAAGAGATACTAATTGTTCTACGGGTTGATGGGTCGCCCCATCTTCTCCAACAGAAATAGAATCATGCGTAAATATATAAATTACGCCCAAATTCATCAACGCAGAAAGTCGTAGGGCTGGTTTCAAATAATCCGAAAAGCTTAAAAAGGTAGATCCATAAGGACGATATCCTACTAGAGAAAGACCATTTAAAATCGCTCCCATTGCATGTTCCCGAACACCAAAATATAAATTCGCTCCACTGTAATTTGAAGCCGAAAAATCACCTTTTTTCTCTAAATAATTATAACAGGCACCAAACAAATCAGCAGAGCCTCCAAATAAGTAGTCATTATTTTTCGCAATCTCATTCAATATTTTAGAAGAAGACTGACGAAGTGACTCTTTTTCTCCTTCTACATATTGATAAGTAAAGTCTTTTATTTCTATTTTTTTCTTTTTTTCTAAAAAGAAAGAAAATTTTTCTCTAGTATCTTCATCTAACGCTTCTACTTTGTTTACAAATTCTTTGTAAAGTTTTTTATTTCTATTTTGTATGAATCGTTGAAAATCTTCAATCGTATCTGAAGATATAGTAAATGGTATATCTCTTAATCCCATTTTCTTTTTGATATGCGAAACATCTTTTTTATCCAGTGGTTTTCCATGAACAAGATTTGTATTTTCTAATTTTGAAAACTTACCAATTTTTGTTTTCACTTCAATTAAAGTAGGTTTATCACTTTCTTTTGCCTCCGTGATTGCTTTGTTGATGGCAGCGATATCTTCTCCATCATTTACAACGAGTGTATTCCAACCTAAAGCCTGAAATCGCATAAGCACATTTTCAGTAAAAGTAAGGGATGTTTTTCCATCTAATGAAATTTGATTGGAATCGTATAAAACAATCAGTTTATTTAATTTTAACGTTCCTGCTAAAGAAGCCGCTTCATAGGAAATTCCCTCCATCAAATCCCCATCACCACATAGAACATAAGTATAAAAATCGACGAGAGAATGATTCCGATGATTAAATGTACTTCGTAAATGAGCTTCTCCAATGGCCATACCAACAGCACTTGCAAGTCCCTGGCCTAAAGGACCCGTTGTCATATCGACACCTGGTGTCAAATGAACTTCGGGATGTCCAGGAGTAATAGAAT
>CANQMB010000025.1 GCA_947624845.1 uncultured Bacilli bacterium | reverse complement strand
CTAGACAATTAGTCAACCATGGTCACATTACTGTAAATGGTAAAAAAGTAGATATTCCTTCTTATCGTGTTAAAGTAGGAGATACGATTGCTTTGAAAGAATCTTCTAAAGACCATAAAGCAGTATTAGAATCTTTACAAAAAATTTCTAAACGTGTAGAATTTGTAACTTTCGATGAAAAGACTTTATCTGGTCGTTATGTTCGTCTACCAGAAAGAAACGAATTAAATGCCGATATTAATGAATCATTAATTGTTGAGTTCTACAATAAATAAGAGCAAAAAAAGAGAATAATTTCTCTTTTTTAGTTGACTAATTTTTCTTTTAATTCCGCTTTATATTCTTTTAACCTATTTTTTTCAATCTTTATAATTTCTGGATCATCCGGAGTTGCATTCGAATAAGTAAGTCCATAAATGTTACAAAACAAAGAAAAGAGTTCATCTTTATTTTCCGGTTTACCATCTTTAAATATAATGGTAACTTCTATCGGTTCATTTTCTTTATTTTTATAAACTTCTAAATGATTATTCAAAATTTCCATAGCACGAACTTTTACTTTATAATAATCAATTTGCAATTTTTCACTTTTTTCTAAGATATCTAAATTGATATTTTTTTGTTTAACTCCATAGGAAATTAATTCATCCAAGTCAGAAATATACATTCCATAGTAAAAAGTAACAATATGATAATCAAAATAGTTATAATCTTTCTCTATTCTTTCTTCTACTTTAAAATTGAATCGTTCTTTAAATTCTTTTTTTATACTTTCAATATAAGACCTCTGTTTTTTTAAATAATTTTTTAAATGATATTTGTTGATTATATCAGCATCAATTTGATCAGAAAGATAGGAATCATGCCCAAAGAGAAACAGTTCGTTTGAAATAGGAACACCCAATTTATTTTCAATTTCCTTTTGAGTAAGATGATCATCATTAAAGATAGTTTCATAGATAAATTGATCTAGCTGTTCTTTGGGAGTTATTTTTTTAGGTTTTGCTTGCTGAAATAATAAACGTATCAATATAAGCATCAATAAACAAAAGAAGATAAGGACAATTAAATTGATTTTATATTGCTTTTTTTTCATAAAATTACTCCCTTCTATATAAGAATGAAACTAACACTGGTATTTGGATGTACATTTATTTACTTTATTACAAACATAAGCATAAGCACAAGCACTATCACGATAAAAGTCCCATGTCGTAGTACTAGTAAAACAACCATCCCCATATCCTGATTCACAATTTGTTTTATACTTACAACAATGTGATGTTGCCTTAGAAGAGCTGCTCGCATAGCAAATTTTTCCTGAATTTACGGCAAATAAAACTGCGGTAATCGTAAATCGATAACGATATTTATGTCCATTCTTTTTACAAGAATCATAACTTCCTGATGTTTTTTTAGACGAAGCTGCGATTCGGTAAGCATAAGCATAATAAGTAGGATTACTACTTATACTAATACTAACATTTTGTCCAGTTGCAGAAAGAGAAGTCGGTGTGGAAGTTGCCCATCCGACAACCGTATGAGAACTACTAGGTGTAATCGTTGGTGTTGTGACGGAACAGGCCGTTCCTTGTGCTCTTCCATTGAAAGTTTCAGCAATCGTACAAGCTCTACTGGCAGCACCGACACCACTAACTCCTGTACTAGCTTTAAAATAGGCTGTTCTTGTGACGGCGGCATGTTTTGTAATGGCATAATAGGTTTTTCCTTGATTACTGATATTTACAGTTAAAGATGCATTACTTCCCACTTGAGCCGTAGTGGCAGATGCTGTTTGATTATAGCCAACAATCGTCGGTGTCGCTGCTGGCGCTGTAATAACTGGTGTTGTTACCGTACAAGAGGAAGATGGCAACTGTCCATTATAAGATTCTCCTCTTACAGTACAACTCTTACTTGTTGCAGCAATTATGTTTCCATTCGCCGCAAAATTTACTACATAAGATACATCTTGCCCTGCGGATTTTGTAATGGCATAATAAGTAGCTCCTTTAATTTCGTTAGTTACTTCTAGCTCTTCGCCACTCCCAATCTCCGATGTCGTAGCCGTAGCGGTTCGATTATAACCCACAACCGTCGGTGTATTGGCTGGTGCTGTAATCGTTGGTGTTGTTATTGTACAACTCGTCTCTTGCGCCACACCGTTATAGGTTTCTCCTATATCACAACTTTTACTTGTCGCATCAATTATATTTCCATTGGCATTAAAGTTTACTGTGTAAGTAAGAGCAACACTTTTGGTAATCGCATAATACGTTTTTCCTTGATTGTTACTATCAACAGTTAATTGGGAATTACTACCTACTTGAGCCGTAGTTTCACTAGCATCTTGATTATAGCCAACAATGGTTGGAGTATTGGCTGGTGCTGTAATCGTCGGTGTTGTCAATTCACAACTTGTAGTTTGTTCTTCTCCATTATAAACGGCGGGTAAATCACAAGTTTTGCTCGTTGCATCGATTTCATTTCCATTAGGTGCAAAATTCACTTTATAGGTTACTTTTCCTTTCATGGTAATTGCATAATACGTTTTTCCTTGATTATTCACATTCACAACTAATTTGGCATTGCTACCTACTTGAGCAGAAGTAGCACTAGCATCTTGATTATAGCCAATAACTGTAGGAGTCAGTTGTGGCGCTGTAATCGTCGGTGTTGTTAATTCACAACTACTAACTTGTGGTGTATCATTATAGGATTTTCCTAAAATACAACTTTTACTTGTCGCATCAATTTCATTTCCATTGGCATCAAAATTTACTGTATAAGTCACTTCATTTTTATAGCTGATTGCATAATAAGTCGTATGATCATAAATTTGAGTTTCCCCTGTTGTTCCTTCTAAAGCATTTTTTTCTTGATTCCATCCAACGGCAGTATATCCAGTCTTAACACTAATCTTAGGTAAAGTAACAGAGCACCCTTCTTCTAAATCAGACATCACACAAGAATCTTCTTCTGCTCCAATTTCAGTAACACCAAGACCTTGTTTTATAAACTGAGCTTTAATTGTTTTTTCGACAATGACTTCTATTTCTAAATCATAACCCTTACTACTATGAGCAATAATTTCAGTTTTTCCAACTTTTACACCCGTTACCATTCCATTCGCATCTACAGTTGCAATATCTGAATTATTACTTTCATAACTTAAATTTCCATGATCTCCTTCGAAAGTAATTTGTTCACTTGGATGCTCTGTAATATCGAGTTCAATTTGTCCCATAAAAGTAGCTGGATAAACAACATTGACTGTTCTAGCAATAGAAGCTGTATTTCCAGAACTATCTGTAACTAAATATTTGATTGGATAAGTTCCAATTCTTTTGGTATTGACTGTTCCAATCGTCACAATTCGATTGCTGATATCCCCATCTTCACGATCAATGGCTGTTGCCCCTTGTTCAACATACTCCGTTCCAATCTCTACTCGCATAGTTTTGGATCCAATTAACTTCATCGTTGGAGAAGTAGTATCTTTATGATAGATATTGACACTTCGAATTGCAACTCCTTCATTTCCAGATTTATCTTTAATTTTGTAATAAATATAATAGACACCAAGTTGATTACTATCTACATTTTCTACTTGAACTGTATTTTCTCCATCATAATACTCATAACTTCTTTTGACATCGGTCTCTTTCAATTGATCCCGATTATCAACTATTTTTTCTATTCCTGGATCTTGAAATAAGGTATGCTCTTCTACGTTAACAGATAAGTCTCCTTTTAAATGAATAATAGGAGGCATGACATCCTTTGTTACACCAGCATCCTCTGATACGGTAACGACAACTTTCGCTTTGTAACTTTTTCCCTGAATATCATTCCCAGAATCAATATCAACCCACATCTTGATCTCATATTCTTCTTTTTCACCAACAGAAAGCGATTTACTTTCTTCAATAACAAGGCTATTCAAACTAGAGAGAAATTGAGGATTGCTCCATTCACCAGAACCTTTTTTTAAAATATATTTAATATGCTTTTTATCTAAAGTATTTTTCTTACTTTCCTCTAACCCAATATCATATTTTGCCTGCATATCACCGACATTTTCTACACTGAATCGATAGCTTTTTTGTTCTTTTCCCTCTTCATCACTCATTGGATAAGTATTCTCTAATTGAATCACTTCCTGATCTTCATATTTTACTTTTAATATTCCCGCAATGACACTAACTTTTTTGGCACCCTCTGTACTCGTTTTCAAATAGGCATAACTTCCTCCAACCAAAAGAACAATAGCAAAAAAGAACCATATCAAAATAAACCCAATATTTTTATTTTTTGGATTTTCTTGTTTTCTTTTATATTCTAGATACTTTTTTGCCATGTCATCACTTCCATAGAAACTATAAAGTAATCCCTTTATAGCATTAAAATTATTCTAGATATCACCTTATCCTAATCATAATAATTATACAATAAATATGCTGTTTTATCAAGGTATCGACTTATCTTTTTTAGTTTGTATTATTCATAGGAATTTAGTCAAAAATTAACCAAAATAAAAACCATAAAATTTTTCTTTATGGTTCTTTCTTCGTCTTATTTTCTTCGATTTTTTGTTTTCATCTTTTTTAAAACGTTTTTAGCTTCCTCTTTTTGAACTGGCACTAAAGAATCATAGTCAAAATAATCCATATAAGAATAATTGGCTGCAATTAAATCGAGTGCATCTGTACGATTATAAAGAGGAAACTTGGTGTCCGCTGTTTCCATCACATGGAAAAAATTTCTATATAACAATATATTCTTAGCAATGACAACATCCTCTACCACTTTTCCATCTTCTGCTATTAAACGACGAACATCTCCATAGTAATACGCTCCCATATAGTCCTCCTTTTAATTACTATTCCTTTAAAATTTTAATTTTATTCTCATTATAAGAAATTGTATCCTCATAATCATCTTCTAATTGATCTAATTTGAGTGATTGCTGAATCAGAGTATTTTCCAAAGATTCTAATTTTTTCATATTTTCTAAATAGAGAATATCATTTGGAAAATTCTTACATATTTTTTGATAATCTTTTTGGATTCCTTGAATTTCTTTAAGAGTATCTGCTAACACCTCTTGATGTTTTTGGACTCCTTTTTGTTCTTCGATTAGATCAGCATAATAAGAAGTATCGACTTCTTTTTTCGTAATTACAATATCCTCGTGAATCACTTTCTTCGCATCTTTCATTAAAGTAAGAGCCAGATAAAAATCTGCAACTTGTTTTGGTAAAATAGTCCCAATCATCTTAGATTCAATCGCTCTTTTGATCAATTTTTCAGTAAATTTCAATGATTTATTCATAATGTTAGAACGATAAACCACGACTTCATATGCTCGAATCTGATCTATTTTTTTCAAATAATCTTCGATAGTTTTCAGATGATAAGAGATGATACTTTCAGTTTTTTTGGAATCTGAAAAAAGCAAATCATAATCTTGAAATAGGGAATCCATCGTTTTTTGCTTGGAATCCATTTTCTCCTTTTCTTCCTCAACCATCTCCGATACAGAATCGACTTGCTCTTCTATGCATTCATCCACCAATTGATCCACCAGTGGATAAATATCCTCTGCTTTTTTGCAAAAATCAGAGAAATCTTCTTTGTTTTGAATATCTTCTCCCATTTTTTTAAGTGAGATCAACAAATCTTGAATATGTTCCATTTGCTCTTCTTTTTCGGCAAAATCTTGATAGGAAAGAGCATATTCGTCATTGATGTCCTCAATGTCTTCCTTCAAACGATCCCCCTCCTTGTTAATGAACCTCTAATACTTTTCCAGCTGTATTGTAAGTAATAAATTTAGAAAAATAGCCATCTTTCTTATATTTCGAATATCCACTGACTAAGTATTTTCCATTCATCAAATGAACATCTGTAAAATAATCATTATTATTCTTATCTTGACCATATTCCATCACATAAATTTCTTTTAAATTCTGTTTGTATTTAGCTAAAATCCCATTATACGTATATACATTTTTTGTTTTTGTCGACTTGTTTTTATCTAAAATAGCACTATGTCCTACGATAATTAAATTATTTTTTTCATCATGTGTTATCGTATTGAAACGATCTAGTCCTCTTCCTTTATAGGTAACAGATCCAATGTTATCACAATCTTCATCAAAGCGAACGACAAGAGCATCGGTCTCATGATCATACTCATCTTCACTTATTTTTTTAGATCCAACAGCGATCAGTTCATCACCAACAATTTCCACATCTGTAAATCCTAAAGTGTCTGTATATTCATAGGAACCTGTCGTTATATATTCTCCTTCATTTGTGTATTTATTCATGATTCCAACTCGACCATAATTCTTTCCTACGGCGTAAATAAATCCATCGTAAACAACCACATCATTAAATAGTCCTGATTTATTGCCGCCATAATTTTTTTGCCAAACGAGATTTCCAGATTGATCATATTTTACAATAATGGCCCCTCCTTGTTCGGATAACCCCAAAGTAGATTTTTCATAAATACTCTGACCGACAACAATATAACCATCATCGACGACAACGACACTCTTAAAAGTAGAATCTCCTAAAATTTGTAACGTCTTATAAAATTCTTCGTTCCCATCGTTGTCATATTTTACGAATAAAGCCGTATGTGTTCCTTCTTTTTTTTCTTTCTTTGTCTTCTGAAAATTTCCAACAGCAACATATCCATCATCATCTGCAACTACTTTATAAAAAGTACTATTATAGCCACGATTATAAAATTTTTCCCATACTTTTTCATAATTTTTATTGTACTTTGTAATCTTTGCTTTCTCATCAAGCTCATCATTCCCGTTATTGCTACCTACTGCTACTAAATAAGAATCTTTAGAAATAAAAGAATTTATACTATCAAAATATTTACTTTCTTCTTTATTTACCATTTTTTGATAGCAGACATAGACAATATCTACGATTAAAACAACAACACATAAAACAACAACACCACAAAGAATTCTTTTTCCCAATTTATTCAAATATATCAACTCCAATATGTATTTATTTTAACAAATTTTTTCTTTAATATCAATGACAATTCCCTGAAACGGATGAAAAAGGAAGCCCCTGCTTCCTAAGAAAATAATGCCATAAAGTATTTTTTCTTTCCACGTCTTATAACTATATATTTTTGTTCTATAGCTACATTTTTAGTAACTTGAAAATCGAAATCTTCGATCTTTTTTCCATTGACATGGATAGAACCTGTACGAATAAATTCTCTGGCTTCTCTTTTGCTACTACAAATAGAAACTTGAACTAATAAATCTACAAGAGACATTTCATCTTTTAACTGATAAGGAGTTAAACCTTTAAAAGCATCTTCAATTTCTGGTCCTGTCAATTGATCAATATTTCCTTGAAATAAAGTTTCACTGATTCTTAAAGCTTCCTGGTAAGCTTCTTCTCCATGTAAGAAGGTAATAACTTCTCGTGCTAAAGCTTGGTGAGCAAGTCTTTTTTCTGGTTCTTCCCGACAACTTTTTTCTAATTTCTCAATTTCCTCTACAGAAAGGAAAGTTAAAAACTTCAAATAATCGATTACTTTGTCATCTTCTGCATTAATCAAAAACTGATATAATTCATAAGGCGTCGTCTTCTGACGATCTAACCAAATAGCGCCTCCTTCACTTTTTCCAAACTTCGTTCCATCTGATTTTGTAAGTAGGGGCATCGTAAATCCATACGCTTCTTTTCCTGTCTTCTTGCGAATCAAATCAATCCCTGCTGTAATATTTCCCCATTGATCTTGCCCAGCCACTTGCATCACACAATCTCTATTTTCATATAAATGAAGAAAGTCAAGAGCCTGTAATAACATATATGAAAATTCTGTATACGTAATTCCCGTATCGAGTCTTCTTCGGACAATGTCTTTGTCTAACATATAATTAATATTAAAGTATTTACCATAATCTCGTAAAAAGTCAATGCAATTAATTTCCTGAATCCAATCGTAATTATTGACTACTTCAAAACCAAAAATTTCTTCCGCTTGCTTCTTAAGACAAGAAAAATTATGCTCTACTTCCTCTTTAGAAATCATACTTCTCTCTGCAGTTGGTTTCGGATCTCCAATTAGCCCAGTAGCACCTCCAACTAATAAAATTGGATGATGTCCGGCTTCTTTTAAACGCTTAGAAATTAAAAATGAAGAAAAGTGACCAATATGCATACTATCGCCAGTAGGATCCGTCCCAATATAGAAAGTTAATCCGCCTTCATTTAATTTTTCAATTAAATCGGGACTCGAAATATCTTTAATTAATCCTCGCCATTTTAATTCATCATACAACTTCATAGAACTACCTTCCTTTCTTTCTTATTTTTCTTTTTATAATTTCTGGAGAAACTTGGTATTTGGGTGCTAACAGAAAAGGACTAATCTCCTCCTCTTTTTCAAATAAATCATCTGGAACTAATAAATCGATAGCAAGTTGATAGGAAGCACGATCATAGTAGGTATCTTCATAGACAAATTCATGAAATGAAGAACGAGAATCTTTTTTTAGCTGATAATAGGAGAATAAATAGGCAATTAAAAATCTTTTTCCATAATCACTTAGATTCTCATGATAAAAAATTTCTTTATCGAGATCCAAGCATTGAACAATTAAAGCCGCCCGAACGCTATCAAAAAACTTCAACTGTTCTTTAGATAGGAAAGAAGAATCCGCAGAGGAATAAGTTGGAAGAAGATTTAAAGCAAATCCATCTTCTCTTACCAACGCCTCTATATCGGGAATTCGGTCATGACAATCCAACTTCTTCAATAAATCATTCGCACCTATTTTTCTCATAAAACCTCCAAAAAAAGCCCTTATCAAAAGATAAGGACGAATATTTCGCGGTACCACCTTAATTCACAAATTCTGTGCACTCAAGTAGTTAACGCCTACCTACGATTTTTCTCCAAACCTGTAATTCATTATTTATATACTCTCAGTTTTCACCGACCACTGAGTCTCTTTTTAGTAATCTAAATAACTAGTCTTTGTTTTTCATCAAAAAATATAGTATTAGTATATCATATATTTTAAAGTTTGCCAAAACTATTTCATTTTTTTCTTTACATAAACATCCACTTTTTCGCCATCGTGATTATATCCTCTACATTTAATATATTGGTCTTCATCTAATAAAGTGACTAATTTATGATAATCTTCTGCTAGAATATCAAGGTCCTCTACTTGCGCTTGATAAGGTTCAAGTAGATAGGAATCGATGAATTGTTTTTGAATTTTCTCATCCAACTTTGCAAACAATGGATTAGAAGTCAATTCTACAATATGATGAAGCGCCGAAGTATCCTCAGAAAATTCAAAAGTTTTTACAATGGCATCCATCATTTCATCTGATAAATTTTTATCTCCTAAAGTACGAATAAATTCTAACTGTTCCTCTTTCTTTTCTTCATTATCTGTAACCATTCTCAACATGCGATAAAAAGAACTTTCCCTTTTCCCTAACTCTTCTTGATAAGAATCATCACAGAAAGATAGAGGTTGAAAGAATGTAGAAATCTTTTGATTTTTAAAATAATTTCCATGAGCATTATACTCTTCTTTAGTTCTTAAATCTGAATTATCCAAATACCATAAATAACGATCAAAATATTCGTTCAAAAGAGAAGTTGTCATTTGATCTTCTACATTTTGTAAAGACGCTTTTCTCATCTCATAATCTTCTTTAGAAGAAACATTTAAATAATGAAATGTCTTTCTTAAAGCATCTTCGGATAAATAGGAGATGTCTATTTTTTGGGATTCAAAAATATCTTCATATATTCTTCCCCAAGAATTTTCATCCATCTCTAACATAACATTGCGAATAACTTCTTGTTGTTTATCGGTAAACATTTGATAATAGGTGTTAGATAATAAGGAATAAATATCTTCATTTTGATATTTTTCATTCGTACATAGCTGTTCAAAGAAACTTTCATGATCCTTCGCAATAGCATCTCGAAATACTGCAGATAATTCTTCATCCATCTCTCCTTGATGTTCACTTAAATAAATGAGAAAAGAATGAGGAATAGATTTCAAATTAGAAGTAAATTTCAACATTTCTGTAACGAGTGCATCCTCATTGATTGCCCGACTGATAACAGGGGCAATTTGTAATTTTAGCGTTTGAATTTCTTCTTCATCTTCTGCTAAAACAAACTGCAAATAATTTTCAAGGACATCAGGTGTAATATAGATATTTCTAAATAGCGGAAATAAATAACGGATATCCTTACCGACAATTGTAGATTTTTCATCATAAAGTTGTTCTCTATTGATATCAAAGAAACGTTTAATAATATCGGTATAACTCAAAATAAGTTCTACAAAATCCTCTTTTTCTAGTTCTTCTAATCCTTCAATTTCTTCAATAGGACAAGACTCAATATAATATTTTAAAGCATCTTCATATCCTTCCATATCATTACTAATTTCTTTTAAAATAGAGGAAGTCATTTGATAATTATTAGATTTTAAAGCAATTTTTTCAAAATAATCTGCCTCTAAAAATTCTTCTTTCATGTGAATTAAAAGTCGTTGATTTTCCTCATAAAATTTAGCTTTTTCCAACATCATATCCTGAATTTCAAATAATGTAGGATGGTATTGATATAAATTTTTCTCTTGATAATCACTCGTACCTGAAGAAAAACGACTCTTTTGCTCATCATAATATTCATTTACATAGTCTGGGTTTAACATTTTAATTGGCATGATAATCCACTTAAAAATATGCTCTGGATAAGCTGTATCAAATAGAATACTTTTAAACCCATGAATATCATTTTTAAAGTAATCTAACTCCTCTTTAAAATCTTTTTCAGCAATGCCAAATTCCCCTAAATATTCTTTTAACCGATTAACAATATCTTTTCTTTCACTTTGTTCTGTGAATTCACCAACACGATCGCCGGCTTCTTTAAATAAGTCTGTTAATGCCATATTATTCATTCCTTCTTTCTTTTGCAAGTGCCTTTTTATTGTACCATACATTTTTTAGGAATACAAAAAAAAGAACTATTTTTTAGTTCCTTCCAATTTTTTTAATACTTCTTTTGTAACATCGATTGTCTTTTGTCTTACTTCTTCGGCAGCATCACGCAATACTGGAGTTCCTTTCTCGACAGCAAGATCTACGAGGTCTTGAGCTTTTTCTTTTAATTCTTCAGATTTCTTCTTTGCAATTTTCATTACTTTTTCTTTGTCTAAATCTTTTAACTCTTTTTGAATCTCTTCTAATTTCTCTTCAAATTCCTGTTTGACCTCATCTAAATCAATCTCTTTCATCTGTCCAACAAATTCATCGATTTTTACTTTAAGTTCCTTCCTGGTTTCACTTCCCTTTTTAGGGGCAAACAAAACTCCTAAAGATGCTCCAAGTGCTGCTCCAAAAACAAATTTTCCAACACCTTTTCCATTTTTACTCATCACTGAAATCCTCCTTCTTTTTTTTCTTAAATATTTTAGCAACAACCGCAGTCGCACTGGAAACTATTTTATCTGTAACGAGAGCAAGTCCATCCGTTACTCGATCAACCATAGAAAACAAAGCATTTAAAGAACTGGC
This sequence comes from uncultured Bacilli bacterium, assembly GCA_947624845.1. GTDB lineage: Bacteria > Bacillota_I > Bacilli_A > RF39 > UBA660 > MGBC119817. Next base: position 643 of record CANQMB010000025.1, on the reverse strand, counting down.
TTTCTCCATAGCATCATCGACTAATCGATCTACTTTATCCAGCACTTGAATAAGACGGATTCCTAAAATAATTAATACTATTAATAGTATAATCCCAAATATATATAATAATACCGGTAACAAAACATTTAAAAATTCCATACCCTACTCCTCTTTATCTTCTTCTTCGTTATACATCGAATCAATCAAATCAAAAAGATTATCATTTTCTTCTTTGGAAGGTGTCGGTTTTTCTATGGGCTCTTCTACCTCTTCTTTTTTTTCTTGAGTTCTCCTTCCACTTGCTTTTTCTCTGCTCGCATCAATATAATCTTTGTTATATTCTAATCCCAAATCCTCAAAGTACTCTTCGGCATCTCCTACAGTTACTTTATTTACGGAAGGGGTATCTTCATCATTGAGATTGACCAATAAGTTATCCTCTTCTTCCAAAATTTCCTCAATATTTTCTTCTTTAGGTGGATTAATTAAATCATCTGATAAATCTCCATAGGCCTTCTTACGAACGGCATCCAAATCTAAATCTTCTCTAGAAAAACTAGAAAGGCGAACTTCTTTTTTCTCTCTAACTTCTTCTTTTTTATAGTTTTTATCTAAAACACCATAAATAGGAGAGATAATAGGAGAAGGTTTAAATCCCGTT
>CANQMB010000024.1 GCA_947624845.1 uncultured Bacilli bacterium | reverse complement strand
TGTTAAGTACCTATGCGAATTATTTTGATGTTTATGGAGCAACTACTGACGGGAATGATTTCAGTAAACGAAAGTTAGGAGATGCCACAGGAGAGATGGGGCCATTTTATTACTATAAAGATAAAGATGGATATAGTCGATCACATAATGCTTGGTACGCTGATCTTTCCGGCCTTGTAGATGAGGCGTCCTCGTGGTTCCATCGCGGTGGCTTGTTCGACCATGGAATTATTACAAGTCAGTTCTACTTCCATAGGAGTACAGGTGGTTCCTACTCCAACCTTAGCTTTCGCCTTGTTCTTACGAACTAATTCTTGAATTATTAGTAAGAACTTTTTTTTTGGAAAGAATAATGATATAATGAATTAGAAAATGGAGGCTAAACATGAAAACCTTAAAAGATATAAAATTGAAGAATAAAACAGTAATTATTCGTTGTGATTTTAATGTACCAATGAAAGAGGGAAAGATTTTAGATTCGACTAGAATTGTAAAGAGTTTGGATACTATAAAATACTGTATCAATGAAAAAGCTAAAATAATTTTGCTTTCTCATTTAGGCCGTGTAAAAACAGAAGAAGATAAAAAAGAACGATCATTAAAACCAGTAGCAGAAGAACTTTCTAAATTGCTGAAACAAGAAGTTTTCTTTGTGCCTCAAACAAGAGGAAGCCTTGTGGAAGAAAAAGTAGAATCTCTAAAAGACGGAGAAATACTTTTATTAGAAAATACCAGATTTGAAGATGTAGATGGAAAATTAGAAAGTACTTGCGATGATGAATTAGGAAAATATTGGGCTAGTCTAGGTGATGTTTTTGTAAATGATGCTTTTGGAACTGCGCATCGTGCCCATGCCTCTAATGTTGGAATTGCCAAACACATGAAAGAAAAGTGTGTGGGATTCTTAATTGAAAAAGAACTATCTTTCTTAGAACAACTAAATTGTCCTGATAAACCATTTATTGTAATTTTAGGAGGTTCTAAAGTAGGAGATAAGATTGGCGTTATTGAAAATGTAATTAAAAAAGCAGATCATATACTTATTGGTGGAGGTATGTCTTTTACCTTTTTAAAAGCAGAAGGATATGAAATTGGAAATTCTCTATGTGATAATGATCATTTAGATTTTTGTAAGAAAATTCTAGCAGAATACCCAGAGAAAATAGTTTTACCAGTAGATGTTGCTGTTACTTCTGAATATAGCAACGATACACCAAAAGAAGAAAAAGATATCTCTGATATTTCTTTTTCTGAAATGGGACTGGATATAGGAAAAAATACAATTGCTCTATTTGAAAATTATCTAAAAGAAGCTGCTTTTGTTTTATGGAATGGACCTTTAGGTGTCTATGAATTTTCAAAATATAAAGTGGGGACAGAAAAAATTTTAAAATATATAGCTAAAAATAAAATCAAAACCATTCTCGGTGGTGGTGATATTGTAGCTTGTGCAAAAAAAGCGAAAGTAGAAAATGAAATTTATCATATATCAACAGGTGGGGGTGCAACTTTAGAATATTTAGAAGGAAAAGAATTACCAGGAATTCAATGTATTTCCTAAGAGGGTATTATGAGCAAAGAAAAATTATTAATTGGTAGTGTTGAAAAAGATAAAAATAAGGATCTAATCTCTGAATTTGAAGAAAGAAATCAAGTTCCTTTAGAAAACGTATCTTACAATTTTATGAGTAATTCTTCTGAAAAAAATCAAATACGGGAACATTTATATTTAGTCAATCAAGAAAAGATTATCGACAGTTGTTCGATAGAAGGATTGAAAGATACTCGGATGTGTACGATTTCTTTTGCAAATTTAGAAACAAAATTAAAGACTAGGAAATTAATATCCTTAGCAACCGATTATGCCTTTCATACGCTTTTTATGGAAGAAATATTTGTATTTGCATCAAAGAAGGATCAAAGTATGCAAAATAGTTTGCAAATACTCGGATATGAACAGATAGAAGAAAAAGGAAATAAAATTCTTTATGTAAAAGATAATGTGATGACAAAAGAAAGTAATGAGGCCGTAAAATGGAATTTATAAAAAATATTAGAAAAAATACTTATATTATTTTAATAGTTACGATACTCGTTTTAGTATTATCTTTAAAAGAAGATTTTACGAGTACGATTCATGCGCTTCGACATATAGATTACACTTTTATTATTCTTGCTTTCTTTATCTTTGTTTTTTCCCTATTCTTAAAAGCTGTCGTCTCTTATGATACTGTGAATGATCGAAAAAAATATTCTTTAAAAGAAGCGATGAAACACATTTTAATTGTTCAATTTTTTAATGGAATTACGCCATTTTCTACTGGCGGACAACCGATGGAAGTCTATATGTTAAAAGAACATGGGATTAATGCGAGTAAAGGAACGAATATTATCATTCAGAATTTTATTTTTTATCAAATTGCACTCGTATTATTTGGAATTTTTGCGGTTACTTACAATGCTTTTTTTCATCTGTTTCCAGAAATCTCTTTTTTGAGAAATTTAGTAGTCTTAGGTTTTTTTATTAATACGTTTGTCGCTGTTTTATTGTTGTTTATTGCGTTTGCTAAGAAGACGAATCGGTTTTTTATAGAGAAAATGATTCAGATCTGCTATCGCATAAAACTGGTTAAGGATAAAAAGAAAACCCAAGAAAAATGGGAAAGAAGAATTTTAGAATTTCATGAAAGTACAAAATTATTAAAAAGTAGAAAAGGACTTTTTATTCGAGGGATTTTAGCAAATCTAATTAGTCTTGCCTGTTTTTACAGCATTCCACTTTTTATTGTTTATAGTATGCATGATTTTACGAGTCTAAATTTCATCAACACAATTGTCTCTTCTGCTTATGTTTTAATTATTGGTTCCTTTGTTCCCATTCCAGGAGCGAGTGGTGGAATTGAGTATGGTTTCTTATGCTTTTTCCATTCATTTTTAAGTAGTGGTGTTACTAGTGCTGTCTTACTTGTCTGGAGATTTATTACTTATTATTTACCAATGATTGTTGGCGCAATTGTTTTTAATATCGATGAGAGGAGTAAAAATAATGAGAATCGGGATTTTTAGTGAAGCTTATACCCCTTATATTAGTGGATTAGTCACGAGTGAAGTGATGTTAAAAAAAGCATTAGAAAAAAAAGGTCATGAAGTTTATGTAGTAACGGCCAACTTAGAAAGTTTTAAGTATGATTATGATGAGAAAGAAAGAGTTCTTCGAATCCCTGGAATTCCTACAGGAATTTATGATTCGAGATTAACGAGTATTTATCCAATTCAAGCGGTAAATACAATTAAAAGTTGGAAGCTAGATGTCATCCACTCACAAACAGAATTTTCTATTGGAACGTTTGCCAGACTTTTGGCAAAACAGTACAATATCCCATTAGTACACACGTATCATACGATGTATGAGGATTATATTTATTATATTACCAAAGGGTATTTTGAAAAATCGAGTAAAAAGCTAGTGGAATATATTACGAAATTCTATTGTGAAACAACGGCGACAGAGTTAATTGTTCCTACAAATAAGACGTATAAATTATTTAAGGAAAAATATCGCTTTGAAAAAAATATTCATATTATTCCAACGGGAATTGAAGTTGAACGTTTCTATAAAGAGAATATTAATGAAAAAGAAGTGGCACAACTGAAGAAATCTTTAAAGTTGAACAAAGGAGATTTTACAATTGTTTTTGTCGGAAGATTGGCCCAAGAAAAAAATATTGAATTTTTATTAGAGTCTCATAAGAATTTAGTAAAAAAACATCCAAACATAAAATTATTGATTGTAGGAGATGGCCCTGATAAGGAAAAATATGAAGCCTATGTCAAAGAGGAAAAATTAACAAAAAATATTTTGTTTACTGGAAAAGTAAAATGGGAAGAGATGCCTTATTATTATCATGTTGCAGATTTATTCGCAACGGCTTCTAAAACGGAGACTCAAGGGCTTACTGTCGTAGAGGCCATGGCTGCTGGAATCGTTCCTCTTTGTATGAAAGATGAATCTTTTATTGGAACTGTGACGGATGATCTAAATGGAAAATTTTTTGAAAATCAACAAGAATATGAAGCCTGCGTGGAAGAGTTATACAAAAATAAAAGTAAACGAATCTACTTATCAAAACAGGCAAGAGTACAGGCAGAACATTGTGGATCGAGTCATTATGCCGATCAAGTATTAGAAGTATATCAACATGCTATAAAAGAGAAAAAGAAATATCGATTTGGTTTTTTATCTAAAATTCATGAAAAAATGAAAGGAGAAGAAAAATGAAAATCGTATTAAATCAGAAGTGTAATTTTACGAAAAGTGAATTTCTTTCTTATCAGGAAAAATTATCTACGCTCAATACTTCTCATGATCTTATTCTATGTCCTTCTACTTGTTATTTACCTTTATTTGAAATTCCTGAAATTTCTTTAGGAGCACAAGATGTTGGAATCAATGAGTTCGGTTCTTATACAGGGGACGTGATTGCCAAACAATTAAAATCATTGGGAGTCTCTTATTGTATTGTGGGACACAGCGAACGAAGAAAGTATCATGGTGAAAATAATGCGGTCATTGCTGAGAAAATAAAGAAATTATTGCAAGTAAAAATTGTTCCCATTTTATGTATTGGAGAAACGAAGGAAGAAAGATTACAGGGAAAAGTACTAGATAAAATCCAAAAAGATTTGGAAGTTTTAGATTCTCTTACAGAATCTGAAAAAGAAGAAATTATCATTGCCTATGAGCCCATTTGGGCCATTGGAACGGGAAACATTCCCAGTGTATTAGAAATTGATTCTGCATTATCTATGATTAAAAAAATTTGTCCCAACTCTACTGTTTTATATGGAGGAAGTGTGAGTGAAGAAAACATTCGAGAATTGAAAGCAAGTCAATATATTGAAGGATATTTATTAGGGGGAATTAGTTTAAATCCAGAAAAATTACAAGAACTTTTCAATAATTGTAAGTAAAAAAGACAAGAAAATGTCATTCGACAAAACTTGTCTTTTTTTGCTCTACCAATTTCCGACATATTGTTATATAATAAAATTGCGTGGTAGTATAGGGAAGGAGAGAAAATGGAAAAAACAAGAATATTAATGATCGATGACAATGTTGAATTAGTCAATATGGTGACCGAGTATTTTAGCAAACACGCAAATATTGAAGTTGTATTACATGCATATAATGGAGAAGAAGGGTTTAATTTAATTGATAAGAAAAAAGAAGAATATGATCTTATTTTATTGGATTTGATTATGCCAAAAAAAGATGGAGTCTACGTTTTAGAGAAAATGAAGAAAAAGAAAATTGACAAAAAAGTGATTATTCTTACCTCTTACAATGCTCAAGATATGATTCGAAAAACATCAGAATTAGGAATCAGTTATTTTATTTTAAAGCCTTTTGAACTTGATGAACTTGAAAAAAGAATAGAAGAGGTTATGGAAGGTTCTAAATTTGGTAGTAAATCAGTAGATATTTATCACAATAATTTGCAAATATCGATTACGAAGATTCTTCATGAGTTAGGAGTTCCCTCTCATATTAAAGGATATCAATATATTCGAGAAGGAATTATTATGCTCTATGATCGACCAGAAGTGATTGGTGGAATTACAAAAGAATTATATCCGGACATTGCCAAAAAGTTTGATACGACAGTCTCAAGAGTAGAAAGAGCCATTCGTCATGCAATTGAAGTCAGTTGGAATCGAGGAAATTGGCAATTGATGGAAGAAATTTTTGGACATAGCGTCGATATTGATAAAGCAAAACCGACCAATTCGGAGTTTATTGTGACAGTAGCAGACAAACTTCGTTTAGAATTTCATAAACCGAGTAGTAGTTAGATAAGACAAGCAGTAGTAGTCTTTTTTTATTGCCTTAAAATAAGATAGAAATCTTTCTTTTTTTGTCGAAGTATGTCTAAGTATTTTTCTTGACGAATTTTCTAGAAAATAGTATACTTAGTTTATAAAATATGCTAGGAGGATACATTTTATGGAACGAAAAATAACGAAGTTTTTCCAAAAATGGAAAAATGATTTAATTCGAAAGCCTCTACTTGTCTATGGTCCCAAACAAATTGGGAAAACGTTTTCGGTTTTAGACTTTGGTAATAAAAACTATAAAAATGTTGTTTATTTTAATTGTGATCATAATCATGAACTATATGATTTGTTCCAAAAGGAGAAGTCGCCGGATCAAATTATTTTAAATTTATCATTATTCACAAAAGAGACTATTTTAAAAGAAGATACGTTAATTGTCTTCGATAATGTCAATGATATTGAAATTATTAAGGGAATTAAGTTACTTGGTAGTAAACAAAAAGATTATCACATTATTTTAATTACTTCCAGAAGAGAAAACTTAAGTGTTTTTAAAGGGGAAGAGTTACAATTTAAGGGTATGAATGAAATGGATTTTGAAGAGTATTTATGGGCACAGGATGAGCATCAGTTGGCAACTTTGATTCGGGATTCTTTTACAAAACATAAAACTTGTCCATTTCATAAAGTAGCTTTGGACTATTTCTACGAGTATTTAAAAACAGGAGGACTTCCCGAGGTGATTCAAGCTTCTATGAATGGATTTAGTGATGCGAAATTGGATGCCATTAAACAAAAAACACTAGATTCCTATCAAAAGGAGATTGCCTTAAACCCTAACTTAATTGATATTAGTCGTGGTATTGAAGTACTTCATTCTATCCCTGAACAATTAAGAAAAGAAAATAAAAAATTCCAATATGGTCTAATGGGATTTGGGAAAAGAGCCAAAGAATACGATACGGCAATTCAATATTTAGTAAATAATCAAATTGTTTATCGCAGCTATAAAATTACGACTGTAAAATCTCCGTTGAGTAGTTGCCGAGAGATGGAAAGTTTTAAATTATATTTAACCGATGATGGTCTGTTGTATTCGATGCTTCATTTGTCCATGAAAAATATGCTTGCCGATGAAAAATTGAAAGAGACTCTATATGAAAATCATATTGCTAAGACCTTGATGGAAGCGGGGTATTCTCTTTATTATTATCAATCCTTAGGAAAAGCTGAAGTAAATTTTGTCATTCAAAATCGAATGGGAGAGGTAATTCCGATTGAGATTACTACGAAAACGAGATCGAAAGCCAAATCTCTTTCAGTCTTTATGAAAAATTTTACTGTAAAAAATGCTTATCGAATTACAGAAAATAATTTTTCAACGAAAAAAGAAGTTCGGTATATACCGGTATATGCAATTTTTTGTTTAAATGATCAACGAATTTGAAAGTGGGGGATTTGATGGGACCAATTATTTTAACAATTTTAGATGGGTATGGATTAAGACAGGAAACGCATGGGAACGCAATTGCCCAGGCGAATAATAAAATGTTCGAATGGCTATGGAACAACTATCCTCATGCGAAGTTAGAAGCCTCTGGAGAACAGGTAGGTCTTCCTAAAGGCCAAATGGGAAACAGTGAAGTAGGACATATGAATATTGGCGCTGGACGAATTGTCTATCAACCCTTACAACTAATTAATCAAAGTATTTCAGATCGAACTTTTTTCCAAAATGAAGAGATCTTAAAAGTAATAGAACACACCAAAAAAAATCATTCGAAGCTTCATATTATGGGATTAATTAGTGATGGGGGCGTTCATTCGCATATCAATCATCTTTTCGCTCTTTTAGATTTATGTAAAGAAAAACAAGTAAGTTCTCTTTATTTGCATTTATTTACGGATGGGAGAGATGTGCCTCCCAAAAGTGCCTATACTTATATTTCGCAAGTGGAAAAGAAATTAAAAGAAGAAAACCTTGGCAAAATAGCCAGTGTAGGTGGAAGGTACTATGGAATGGACCGAGATAATAACTATGATCGTCTGCAAAAAGGGTATGATGCGATTGTCAGTGGAAAAGCGCCTTATAAAGAATCGATTCAAGAGTATATTGAAGAATGTTATCGTAATGGAATTACGGATGAATTTTTTCCACCAGTCATCTTTTCTAAAGAGGGGATGATCCAAGAGAACGATGGAGTGATTGTCTATAATTTTAGAAAAGATCGTCTTCGAGAAATTTTGACGGAATTGACGAACGAAGAAGAGAGTAAAATTTCTACAGTTCACTTTCACAATTTAAAAGTGGTAACGATGATGCCTGTCGTACAGTCCGTAAAAGCACCTCATGCTTTTTCTGATCCAGATCTTACAAATATTCTAGGTGAATATGTAGCAAAAAAAGGACTTCGTCAATTGCGCATTGCTGAGACTGAAAAATATGCCCATGTGACTTTTTTCTTTGATGGAGGAAAGGAAGTTCAATATGAAAAGGAAGAAAAAATATTAATACCTTCTCCTAAAGTGAAAACTTATGACTTGATGCCACAGATGAGTGCTCCTTTAATTACGGAACAGTTACTTTCAAAAATGCAGGATTTTGATTTGGTCATTTTAAATTTTGCGAATGGAGATATGGTAGGACATACAGGCGTTTTAGAAGCGGCGACGAAAGCCGTTGAAGTAATCGATCAATGTTTAGAAAAAATTTATCAAAAAGTAAAAGAATTAGATGGAATCATGGTAATTACGGCCGATCATGGCAATTGTGAAAAAATGTTGGATGAGAAAAATAATAAAGTGACGGCTCATACGACATCTGAGGTGCCTCTAATTATAACGAAAGAAAAGATTCAATTAAAAAATGGAAAGTTAGGGGACGTTGCCCCAACGATACTTCAGTTATTGGGATTAGAAATTCCAAAAGAGATGACTGGAGAAAATTTAATTATTTCTTCTGATTAAATTATAGGAAAGACTCTAGAAACGAAGAGTCTTTTTATTTGATTGTATTTTTCGAATTTTTGTTCTATAATAAAAAACAAGGAGGAACGCCAATGAAAAAACGAATCATCTTTCATATTGATGTGAATAATGCTTTTTTATCTTGGAGTGCTGTGTTGCTTCTAAAGCAAGGTTATAAGAAAGATATTCGGAAAATTCCAGCAATTATTGGTGGTGATGAGTCAAAAAGAAGGGGGATTGTATTAGCCAAATCTCCCATTGCTAAAAAATATGGAATTGTGACTGCAGAAACTTTATATTCAGCGAAAAAAAAGTGTCCTTCCCTTCAGGTTTTTCCCCCTAATTATTCTTGGTATTATCAAAAATCAAAAGAATTGATGGACTATTTAAAAAATTATACGCCGCAACTAGAACAATTTTCAATCGATGAATGCTTTTTGGATATGACGGGGACTTCCTATCTTTATCATGATTATATAAAATTGGCATACGATATAAAAGATGATATTAAAAAGAAATTTGGCTATACGGTCAATATTGGAATTGCCAATAACAAACTCTGTGCCAAAATGGCCTCCGATTTTGAAAAGCCCGATCGGGTACATACGTTATTTTCAGAAGAAATTAAAGAAAAAATGTGGCCTTTACCCGTGAAAGATTTATTTATGGTAGGAAAAAAGACCGCCCTTCTACTTCAAAAATTAAATATTCATACAATTGGAGAGTTGGCTAATTGTGATCTTTCTTTTTTAAAAAGACACTTTAAAAATCAGGCGATTTTCTTAAAAGAGGCTGCCAATGGAATTTTAGAAGAATCTGTAGGAGAACATCAAAGTAAAAATGAAAGTATTAGTATCAGTGAAACACTTCCTTATGATTATCAAGATATTGAAAAATTAAAAGAAGTTTTATTTCGACAAACAGAAGAAGTGACAAGACAGTTACGTTATAAAGAAGAATATACCAAAACGATCGGTGTTATCTTTAAAAATAATCAATTTGTTAGTTATTCTGCTCAAACGAGTTTAAAAAATGCAACGAATCAAACGGAAGAAATCTACCGAGAAGTGATTCAAATTTTAGAACATCATTGGAAAAAGGATCCTCTCCGTCTCATTGGAATTCGTCTTTCTTCTTTAAAGAAAACAAATGAAAAACAGTTATCCTTCTTTGATTTAGTGGAAGAAGATGAAGATAAGGATATTCAAAAGACATTAGATGCCATTAATCGTAAGTATGGTGGTATAAAAATTGCACCGGCTTCCATCAAACTTACTGGAAGAGCAAAATCAAAAAATCAGTATAAAAACGAACGTTAAACAATAAAAATAAAGTAGGCAAAACGTTCTTTTTGACGATGAGTAAAATTCAATTTAAAAAAATTGCATTTTTTACTTGCACAAAAGGAAATGCTTATGCTATAATAATCCGTGTGTGACTGCTTAGATGTGCAAGGTTGCTGATACACTAGGATAAGTTGTTAACTAGTTGTCGGGTTATTTGCACGGAGCAAGTCTATACTAGATATAGGCGAAGGGAGGATTTAAAATGTCAAAAGAAAAGGTTCGCATTCGTTTAAAAGCTTATGATCACAGAGTTCTTGATCATGCAGTAACGAAAATTGTAGAGACAATTAAAAGATCCGGTGGAGAAATTTCTGGTCCAGTACCACTACCAACGGAAGTTGAAAAGTTTACAATTTTAAGAGCGGTACATAAAGATAAAGATAGCCGTGAACAATTTGAAATGCGTACACACAAAAGATTAATTGATATCAAAAATCCAAATAAGGAGATTGTAGATGCCTTGGCGCATTTAGATTTACCAAGCGGTGTTGATATTGACATTAAGACAATATAATTTAGGAGGAAATAATAATGAAAGGAATCTTAGGTAAAAAAGTCGGAATGACACAAGTATTTACCAAAGAAGGTAAATTAATTCCGGTTACTGTAATTGAAGTTGAGAAAAATGTCGTAACTCAAATCAAAACAGTTGAAAAAGATGGTTATGCTGCAATTCAACTTGCCACAGATACAAAAAGAGAAAAGTTGAGCAATAAGCCAGAACAAGGTCATGCCAAGAAAGCGGGTACAGCACCTAAGCGCTTCTTAAGAGAAATTAGAGGAGTCAACGTGGAAGATTATACACTTGGACAAGAAGTCGGTGTAGAAATTTTCGAAGAAGGAGAAATGGTAGACGTTACGGGAACTAGCAAAGGAAAAGGTTTCCAAGGTGTAATTAAACGTCATAATCAATCTCGTGGTCCTATGGGACATGGTTCACAGTATCATAGAGGTGTTGGATCTCTTGGTACCATGAGACCAATGCATGTATTAAAAGGTAAAAAATTACCAGGACAAATGGGGAATGTCCAAAGAACAGTTCAAAATCTAGAAGTTGTTGCTGTTGATAAAGAAAATAGTTTAATTCTAGTAAAAGGAAATGTTCCAGGTCCAAAAAAATCATTTGTGATTATCAAAACAGCAGTAAAAATGCCAAATGAAAAACGTGCGAAAAAAGAATTGATTTCATACGTTGAAGAAGTAGAACCTGTAGAAGATGTTGTAGAAGATGCTATCCAAGAAGAAGCACCAGTAGAAGAGGTTGCAACAGAAGAAGTGGCTACAGAAGAGAAAATAGAAGAGACGCAACCAGAAGAAGACGAATCATCACAAGAAAGCGCAGAATAAAAAAAGAAAGCAAAGTTGAATGTGATGAAAGGAGGAAATAAGGATGAAAAAAGTAGATCTTTTAGACCTTAAAGGTGAAAAAATTAGTGATATTAAACTAAATGAAGAAATTTTTGGAATTACCCCAAATGATAAAGTTTTATATGATGCTTTAATCTTAGCTCAAGCAAGCTTAAGACAGGGAACACATAAAACAAAAAACCGCTCTGAAGTAAGAGGTGGAGGAAGAAAGCCTTGGAGACAAAAAGGAACAGGTCATGCTCGCCAAGGATCTATCCGTGCTGTTCAATGGGTAGGTGGTGGAAATTATGGAACACCAGTCCCTAGAGATTACAGCAAAAAACAAAATCGTAAGGAAAGAAAATTAGCTTTAAAATCAGCATTGGCACACAAAGCATCAGATCAAGAAATCATGTTTATTGAAGAATTGTCATTGCCAACGCCAAAAACAAAAGAATTTGTATCTTTACTTACAAAATTAAATTTGAACGATAAGAAAACATTAGTGGTTATGGATAATAACAGTTATGATGAAAACTTAATTTTAGCAGCTAGAAATGTTCGTAATGTTGCTTTAATTTATGCAGATGAACTTAATGTTTTAGATATTGTAAATTCAGATATCATGCTAGTAACGGAAAAAGCACTAGCACAAATTGAGGAGGTGCTTCGTTAATGGATACTAAATATTTAGAAATAATTAAAGCACCAGTAATTACTGAAAAATCTCAACAAGAACAAGCCAATGGAAAATATACATTTTTAGTAGACCATAGAGCAAACAAAACAGAAATTAAAAGTGCTATTGAAAAACTATTCAATGTAAAAGTAACTAAAATTTCTACATTGAATGTAAAACCAAAAAAGAAGAGAGTAGGTCGTTATTCTGGAATGACAAATCGAGCTAAAAAAGCAATTGTGACTCTAGAAGAAGGACAGACAATCTCACTTGGATAGGAGGATATCATTATGGCAATTAGAAATTATAAG
>CANQMB010000023.1 GCA_947624845.1 uncultured Bacilli bacterium | reverse complement strand
AGTTTAGTAAGTGTAAGTAAAAGTGGAGACCAAGCCTCTTCTACTTCTTTCACAATCACATTGAAAGGAACAGACACATCCAGCGTTGTGAATTCTACACTAGCGGTAGGAAACATCACAGTAAAAGCAGGAACAACAACGGTAAGTCCAACAACAAAGACATTAGGAGCAGCCACTACTGTTGATAATGGAAAACAGTATGTATTAACTTTATCAGGAATTACAACGGATGGAATTATATCTATTGTCATAGCCAAGGATACTTTAAAAGATGAAAGTAATAATGCAAGTGTTGCAACTACTTTAACAACGAAAGTGAATATTAAATCGGTATCCGTTTCTGCAGAAAGTGTTAAGGGAGGAAGTATCACTTTGTCAAAAACACTTGCTGCTGTTGGAGATACAATAACATGGACAACAACCGCCACTACTAATTTTAGTTATCAAGGAGCAACTGTTGTATGTGGAAGTACAACGTCGACGGTTGATTCTTCTACCAAAAGTTATGAAACCGTATCCACTTGTAAGAATCCTAAAATATATCCTTCATGGAAAAGGTCGGATTATTATGTTTGGAGATCTGGAAAAGTAAACAATACAGGTGGATGGGGAACGGTCTTATATGATGGTGCCAAGATGACGGTTCACTACTTATCCCCTAATTATGCTATTAGTTATAGTGGGGCCCCAGGTTTGGACTATCGAGCTCAAGTTTCTACAAAGAAAACGTATGATGTTACTGATTTCAGTCAGTTAACGGGCTATTTTTGGTGCCCTGATCCTCCTAAAGATTCTTCTCTAATAGGAGTAGGAATTACAAAAACGCCAAGTTCTTGGGGATATTCATTGGCATCTTATAAAAGTGCCAGTATAAAAAATACATCTGCTAGAAAAACAGCAACAGTAACCCTTACAAGTTATAAGGGAAGTTATTATGTATTTTCTCATTTCCTTTCTAAGAATACTACTGGTAGTAATAACTTCGATTGTTATCATGATCAATCAACTTTTACAGGAGACACCTACAAATATGGTCATACAGGTTTATCTTAAAGATGTTAATAAAAATATTTCTATGGTATTTTCTTTTGCTTTCTGTTATACTACATTTGTTGGTGAAGTAAAATGGAAAATACAATAACGAAAGAAAAGAGAATAAGAGTGTTACAAGAGCATTTATTAAATGATAATTCTCTATTACAATTTGTAAGAGAACCTTTAGTAGATTTAGAACTCGTTCATGTTCGAGTTCGTTATATCAAACAGGAAGAAAATAACTATGTGATGAAAGATGATTATATTGGAAAAATTTATTTTTCCAGATCTATGTATGGTAGAAAAAATGGAATTCATTTTCTTCAAGACCCACTTGGAAATATTTTAGAATATAATGATCAGGCGGTTGCCTTCTTTAAATCTAACAATGAAAAACTGGAGTTAACTCTTTATGATTCTTTAAAACATGAATTTGTAAAAAAAGAAAATTATTCAGAGCTTTTTGGCAAAGAACGGTTAGTAGAAAAAATAGTAAAAGGTAGATAATCTGCCTTTTTTTTGTTATACTAAAAAAGAAAGGGTGATTCTATGGCAAATATTCGAATTGAAAGATTAGAGTCTACTTTTGTGGAAGAAATTAGTAAAATACTCATGACGGAAGTAAAAGATGAAAATATTCGTTTTGTTACGATTACAGGTTGTGATATTACGAATGATTTAAGTTTTGCTAAAGTTTATTTTACTGTATTAGAAGATGATCAAAAAGAAGAAGTGTTAAAGGCACTCCAAAAAGCCTCTTCTTTTATCCGAGGAAAATTAAGTGAAAGAGTGGAAATACGGCATACACCAGAATTAAAATTTATTTATGATGAATCGATTTCCTATGGAGAAAAAATTGAAGAAATTATAGAAGAAATTCATGAAAAAGAAGAAAAATAGGAGGGCGTATGCAAAAAATTAAGAATATAGTAGATTCAGTAGATTCAAATGATTTAAAACAGTCTTTTGTAATTGCCTGCTCTGAAGATGAATTTTATCAATATGTTTCTAAGTTAAAAGTAGAAGATCAGATTTTGATGAAATATACATCTAGTTTAAAAGATAGTTTTCTAGAATTTGAAAATTGTAAAAAATGTAAAAGTTTAAATAGTTGTAAAAATAAAGTTTTTGGTTATTGTTATCAACCAGAAATTAAGGAGAATAAAATCTTTTTTTCCTATGTAGCTTGTTCAAAATATCAAGAGTATTTAGACAAGACTTCGTACATGAAAAATATTGATTTTTTTAAATTACCAAAAGAATTACAAGAAGCTTCATTTAAAAATATTTATAAAGATGATAAAGCAAGACTTCCGATTTTAAAATATTTTAAAGATTTTATGACGGCTTATCCTAAAGAGAAGAAAGGCCTATATTTGACGGGGTCCTTTGGTTCGGGAAAAACGTATTTAATTGCTTCTTTATTTAATGAGATGGCTAAAAAAGGAGTCAAAAGTTCTCTTGTTTATTATCCAGAATTACTTCGAAGTTTAAAATCTTCTTTTTCTAGTGATTATGAAGAAAAATTTGACTATATTAAAAAAGTCCCTTTATTGCTTTTAGATGATATTGGAGCGGAGAATGTGACTAGTTGGAGTAGAGATGAAGTATTGGGACCGATTTTACAATATCGGATGGAAGAGGGACTTCCTACCTTTTTCACTTCTAATTTAACAATAACAGAGTTAGAAAATAATTTAATTACTAAAAATAGCGCATCAGAAAAAGTAAAGGCGAGAAGAATTGCAGAACGAATTCGCCAACTAAGTGAAGAGTTGCCTTTAGTTAGTGAAAATCGAAGAAAAAGTTGACGCTTTAGAGAATTTTATGATAATATGAATTTACGGACAGAAATATAATGACAAAGGATATGATCTCTTTTTATTCTTTTTTAGAGAGTTCGTGGTTGGTGTAAACGGACAAAGAAGAAAGCGATTACTCCCTTTCGAGTAGAATTATGAAAAGTAATTCCGGGAAACTCCCGTTATCTAAAAGAAGAAAATTGCGGGATGGTACCGTGTCATGACACTCCTACTAGAAATAGTAGGAGTTTTAATTTTAGAAGGAGGAAAAATGAAAAATAAAGTATCATCAAAAAACATAATAGGAATTCGAGAATTTGTTAGGGAATATTACGGATTGGAATATCCGAGAGATTTTCGATTAACCCATCAAAATATGCAAGAATTTTTATTGAGTTATGGAATTATTGTCAATGAAAAAGGAATAAAAGAAATTTCGGAAGAGGACTTAACTTCTGGAAATATCTTATTAGTAAGAGAAGAAGAAAAAAGAAAAACGAGAAAAGATTCTAAGAAGAAAACAAAAGTAAAAGCGTATTTGAATCCAATAAGAAATACTCTAGATGAGATTTTAGATGAAATGTCAAAGCCTGCGCTTCAAGCAATTCGAAGAGAAATATTAAGAAAACAAGGTTATCGCTATGATAAAAATGGCGAGGTAGAAGAAATCACATATGGCTTTTATGCTACCTTAAAACCAGAGGAAATGACGGTAACAGAAAAGACATCGAGAGTATATAAAATACCAGGACACTCTTATCATAAAGGAAGGAAATAAAAAGGAGGATTTTATGATTAATATTAAAGAAGACGAAAAATTAAGTATTTTAAATCATTCATGTGCTCACTTACTCGCTCAAGCAGTGAAACATTTATATCCTAATGCTTTATTTTGGGTAGGCCCTGTCATTGAAGAAGGTTTCTACTATGATATTGATTTGGGTGAAGAAGTCATTAAAGAAGAAGATTTAGAAAAAATCGAAAAAGAAATGAAGAAAATTGCCAAGGATGGCAAAAAAATTATAAGAGAAGAAATTAGTAAAGAAGAAGCATTAGAAAGATTTAAAAATGATCCTTATAAAATAGATTTAATCGAGAGAATGGATGAAAATGAACAAGTGATCTCTTGCTATACGCAGGGAGATTTTACGGATCTTTGTCGTGGACCTCATGTAGATAGTGTTAAAGAGTTAAAGTATTTTAAGTTATTAAAAGTAAGTGGTGCTTATTGGAAAGGCGATTCTAAAAATAAGATGCTTCAAAGAATTTATGGAATTTGTTTTGAAAATGAAGAAGATTTAAAGAATCATTTAATTTATTTAGAAGAGGCAAAACAAAGAGATCATCGTAAGATTGGGAAAGAACAAGAATTATTTATGAATCATGAATTAGTAGGAGCAGGAATGCCATTATGGTTACCCAATGGTGCTCTTATTAGAAAACAATTAGAGAATTATATTTATGAAAAAGAACAGGAATTAGGGTATCAACACGTTTATACTCCTTGTGTTGGTACGGTTGATTTATATAAAACATCAGGACATTGGGATCATTATCAAGAAAATATGTTTCCTATGATGAAAGTAGATGACGAAGAGTTTGTATTACGTCCTATGAATTGTCCTCATCATATGTTAGTTTATAAAAATAAGATGCATTCTTATCGTGATTTACCAATTCGTATTGGAGAATTTGCTACTGATTTTAGATATGAAGCGAGTGGTGCCGTAAAGGGATTAGAAAGAGTTAGATGCATGTGCCAAAATGATGCCCATTTATTTGTAAGACCTGATCAAATTAAAGATGAATTTAAAAAAGTTGTAAAATTAATTCTAGATGTTTATCAAGATTTTGGAATTCAAGATTATAAATTTCGTTTGTCATTAAGAGATCCAGAAGATAAAGAAAAGTATTTTGATGATGATAACATGTGGAATGAAGCAGAAGAAAAATTAAGAGAAGTATTAAATGAGTTAAATATTGAATACTTTGAAGCGATAGGAGAAGCAGCATTCTACGGACCTAAATTAGATGTAGAAGTAAAACCAGCAGTAGGACCTGATGTGACACTTTCTACTTGTCAATTAGATTTTTTACTTCCTAGAAGATTTGAGTTAAATTATATTGATAATAAAGGTGAAAAACAAGTTCCTGTTGTTTTGCATCGTGCTATTTTTGGAACTTTTGACCGGTTTACTGCATTCTTAATTGAAGAGAGGAAAGGAGCCTTTCCTACTTGGCTATCTCCAGTACAAGTAAAAGTAATTCCAGTCAATCCAGAATTTCAAGGAGACTACGCCAAAGAAATTACAGAAAAACTAAGAGAGAGAAATATTCGAGCAGAGCTGGATGATCGAAATGAAAAATTGGGATATCGATTAAGAGAAGCTCAAACGGCAAAAATTCCTTATACTTTGATTTTGGGTGATCAAGAAAAACAAGATCAGACAATCAGTTATCGTCTTTTTGGAGAAAAAGAGACAACGACAAAATCTTATGAAGAATTTGTAAGTATTTTAGAAGAAGAAATAAAAACAAAAGCCCTTTAAGAAGAGAAGATTTTATCTTTTCTTTTTTTATTTGTGCTATAATAAATAAAAGGAGGAAGATTATGGTTGCCAGTGTTTTAGTAGAATTACCAACTAAAAATATAGATCGTTTATTTGATTATCAGATTCCTCCTCAACTTGAAGAAAAAATAAAAATAGGAGTTCGAGTAGAAGTTCCATTTTCTTCTCGTAAGTTAGAAGGATTTGTCTTAGCTATCAAAGATTCTTCTTCCGTAGAATTAAAAGAAATTATCGCGGTAATAGAAGAGGAAATTACTTTAAATGAGGAACTTTTATCTCTTGGAAAATATATAAAAAAAGAGACCCTTTCTCCTTTGATCAGTTGTTATCAGGTGATGCTTCCTAAAGCCTTAAAAGCGAAAAAAGGAACCCAGATTCATAAAAAATATGAAACGTATTATCGTTTGAATGAAAAAATAGAATTCATCCCCAATTCAACTCAAAAAAAAATCTTGGACTGTTTTTTAAATCAAGAAGTTGTCAGTAGAAAAAAATTAATGGAAATTTCTCCAAGTAGTTTGAAGACACTCCTTACAAAACAAGCTTTAATTCCCCTTCAGAAAGAAAGTTATCGTCTTTCTTACGAAAAGAAGGAAGATATAAAGCCACCACTAACGGAAGATCAACAAAAAGTCGTTCGTACAGTGGAAAAAGAAGGAGCGAAAACTTATTTGCTGTGGGGAGTTACGGGAAGTGGAAAAACAGAAGTTTATATGGAATTAATTGAACAAGCTTTAAAAAAAGGAAAAACAAGTATTGTATTAGTTCCTGAAATTTCTTTAACTCCACAAATGATTGAACGTTTTTCGAAGCGTTTTGGAAATCAAATTGCAGCGTTACATAGTGCTTTATCGGATGGAGAAAGATATGATGAATGGAGAAGAATTTATCGAGGAGAAGCAAAAATTGTGATTGGTGCTAGAAGTGCTGTTTTCGCTCCCTTTCAAAATATAGGAATGATTATTGTCGATGAAGAACATAGTGACTCTTATAAACAAGAGGATTCAACGCCTCATTATAGTGCCATTGATATTGCCAAAAAAAGAGCAGAGTATCATCATTGTCCAGTAATTTTAGGAAGTGCAACTCCATCTCTAGATTCTTTTGCCAGAGCTTTAAAAAAGCGCTACCATTTATTGGTGTTACCCAATCGTGTTCATAAGCAGGCACTTCCAGAAGTAACCATCGTAGATATGAATCAAGAAATGAAAAAAAGTCATAGTTACTTTTCTAGAGTTTTATTAGAAAAAATAAACGAAACATTCAATCGAGGAGAGCAGGTGATTTTATTATTAAATCGTAGAGGGTACGCTTCTTTTGTGACTTGTAAAAATTGTGGCTATACAATGAAGTGTCCTCACTGTGATATTACTTTAACCTATCATAAAACATCCTCCGTTCTCAGATGTCACTATTGTGGATATGCCACAAAAGTACAGGATAGTTGTCCTCATTGTCATGAAAAATCATTATCCAATTTGGGAATGGGGACTCAAAAAATAGAGGAAGATTTAAAAAAGATTTTTCCAGAACGAAAAATTTTACGAATGGATATCGATACGACGAGTAAAAAGGGCATGCATAGAAAAATGATCGAGTCTTTTAAAAATCACGAATATGATCTTTTGCTAGGAACACAGATTGTAGCCAAGGGATTGGATTTTGAAAATGTGACTTTAGTTGGTGTCATTAATGCAGATACTTCCTTAAATATTCCTGATTTTAGAAGCAGTGAAAACACTTTTGATCTGCTCCTACAAGTAGCAGGAAGAAGTGGTCGAAGTCACAAAAAAGGAGAAGTAATTATTCAAACTTTTAATCCCAATCACTATGCGATTGCCGATGTAAAAAATCATGATTACTATAAATTTTATCAACAGGAAATGCAGATTCGAAAACAGTTAAAATATCCCCCATACTATTATCTGGTATACATAAAATTAAGTAGTAAAGATTATACTTTATTAGAAAAAGAAGCCTTAAAAATAAAAAAAAGTTTAGAAAAATATTTACATCATACTATAATTTTAGGCCCATCTCCAGCCTATGTTTTTAAAGTGAAAGATACTTATCGCTATGGAATTATTTTAAAATATCAACAGGAGGAAGCCCTATATGATACGTTACAACGCTTAGAGGAACACTATAAAAGTCAAAAATTGATAAAAGTAGACATTAATTTGAATCCGATTCATTTCTAATATTGTAAAATAATGTAGTTTTTGATATACTTCTATTAAGGATTGAAGGTGATATTTTGCTAGAAAATCTTTTAAGACGAGCAGATGTTCGTGAGTTTTTATATGAAGTGTTAACCGATGATCGTTTTGGTAAAATATCACCAGAAATGAACGGGGAAAAAAGTTATCCAGAAAAGGAATATGGTTTACTTTTAGCAATGGATGCTATTATCAAATACAGTATTTTGTTTGATTTTGATGATTTGATTGATGAATATGTGGCACAGTTGAGAAGATTTATGAAAAAATGTGAAAATCAACATGATTTTGAAGAGGGCGTGCATCGACTTTTAGGAAAAATTACAGCAGTTACCCTAAAAATAGAAGAAGAGCAGATGGAAGAAGTGGATTCAAAGAGAAAGATTCTCTCTTATATATACAATCGGTATATCACGGAAGGGTATTTGTTTTATGCCTTCCCTGAACGAGATTCATTTCAAATTATGGAACGAGGACTCGATAGAAAAGAGAATCTTCCCTTCTTGGAAAATTTTGAAATCTTAAATCAAAAAGAACCTGGTTTTTTAAAAGAGGAAGATCCATTCTTTCTTTTGACGGATTCTCCACTTTTGGCATACCATCGTGCTTTGATGGCACCTTTTTCACTTGCGAATTTGACTTCTCTTTCTCCTTGGATGAAAAATGAGAAAAAATATGATCGAGGAGCCTATTTTAGAAGAGATTTTAAAAAAGCGAAAGAAAATATGGAACAACTATGCTTGGATTTCAATCTTTCCAATCAGGAATCCAAAAAAGTATTAACCGCTTTTCTAGAAGAGTGGAAAAACTTCCAAGTAACGGATTCTAAAATTACGTTTTCGTTCATAAAAAGAAAAAGTGTCGATCAAAATTATTTGAAAGATTACAGAAAAATATTAGAAATGGCTGAAAAAGAGGATCTCTCTTATCTAATTGGTCAAATTTTAGAAACGAGAATAGAAGATTTCAAAAGATATACACCCATTGCTAGAGAAGATATAGAAATTGTTCATCTTCCGAACTATCAAGAAATGACACATAGTAATATAGATTATCAAGAAGAAATTCCAAATGAGAAAGAGCAGGAAGAAATTGAAGAAAACATCAATTTACGAATGGAAGTAGCCAATGCTTACGGAAGTGCTTCTGCACTGGCCTTACTTGGCATTTTGTTAATTGCTTTAGGTGTAATTGTGACAATTATATTTGCAATGTATAAAGGATGAGAATAATGAAGAAGATTATTTTTATGGGGACACCAGAATTTAGTGTTCCCGTTTTAGAAGGATTAATTGAAAATTATGAAGTAGTTGCTGTTGTTACTCAACCCGATAGGAGAATCGGAAGAAAACAAGAACTGGTTCCTTCCCAAGTAAAACAGCTCGCTTTAAAAAATAAAATTCCAGTCTTACAACCAATAAAAATTAAAGAAGATTATGAAGAAATTTTATCTTATCAACCAGATATGATTGTCACTTGTGCCTATGGACAAATCATTCCAAAAGAAGTACTAAATTTTCCAAAGGATGGGTGCATTAATGTTCATGCCTCTTTGCTCCCTCTACTTCGAGGTGGGGCTCCAATTCATAAAGCACTCATGGAAGGCCATGAAAAAACAGGAATAACAATTATGTATATGGATGAAAAGATGGATACGGGAGACATCATCACGCAGGAAGAAGTAAAAATCAGTGAAACAGACAATTTAGAATCTTTACAAAAAAAATTAAGTATCACCGGAAAAGAATTGTTATTAAAAACGCTTCCGCTTATTTTTAAAGGGGAAAACGAAAGAATCAAACAAGATGAAAAGAAAGCGACTTATGCCTATACAATAAAAAAAGAAGATGAAAAATTAAATTTAGAAAAAAGTGCTAAAGAAGTATGGAATCATATTCGAGGGCTCTCAGAAGAACCCGGGGCCTATCTTCTTTGGAATCATAAAATTTTAAAAGTATATCAAGCTTATATTGGAGAAAAAAGAAGAACAGATCAAAAAATTGGATCCCTTAGTGGAATTTATAAAGATGGAATTGGAATTTATTGCAAGGATCTAGAAATTATCATTCAAGAAGTAAAACCCGAAGGAAAAAAGAAGATGAAAGCGAAAGATTTTATCAATGGAATTCCGAAAGAAAAATTAAAAGATTTCGTCGCAGAGTAGGTGTTTAAATGAAAGAAAAGCCAGAAAAAGAAGAAAAGAGTTCAAAATATAGAGAATTTTTTCAAACAGAACGAGGAAAAGCAGTTCTTTTCTTTGCTTTTTATGTCATTTTTTTCATTGTGATTGCGATTTTATTTCGTACTTCAAGACCAGATTCTCATTTAAAAACAGAAAAAGAACAATTGCTCAATGAAGTAAATTATCAGTATAAATTAGATTTGTTAGAAAATGAAAATTATCACTATAAATATTTAATAACGATTGGAACAAATATCTCTTTATATGAAGGAGATCATTTAAAAAATCAAGAAATGTTTCAAATGATTGGAAAAGATGCTTCTAAAAGATATTTTCGCGAGGGAAGTTTATTTGTAGAAGAAGTCAATGGACAGTGGATTCAAACAGAAAATCCCTATCAACTAAAAGAGTTTTATGATGTAGAAAAAATCAAAACACTTTTAGAGAAAGCTACCTTTGTTTCCAAAACTGAATATCAAAATGGTAAAAATGAATTGAAATTTTCTTTAACGACAGAAGAGATCAAAAATATTTTTAAAGAAAACTTTATAGGAAATTCCAGTGAAAATGAAATCATTGTCCGTCTAGATGAAAATAAAAATATAGTGGGACTTCTTTATAATATTGAGAATTACTATTTACAAAAAGAAAAAGTAGATACAGATGTTCACATAGAAATTACATATACAAATTTTGGAAAAATAAAAGAGATCGAGGGGCCTTAATCGTCTCTTTTATGCTATAATAAAAATGGATGTGAAAGAGATGAGTATTTATAATTTAACCAAAGAAGAACTTGTGGACTATTTTTTAGAAATTGGTTTAAAAAAGTATCATGCAGAAGAAATGTTTCGATGGCTCTATGAGAAAAAAATAAAAAGCTTAGATCAAATTACCAATATTAAAAAAGAAGCTTTAGAAAAGATGAAAGAGAAATTTTCACTAGGAGAAATTCAAATTGTTGCTGTAGAAAGAGAAAAAGAAGTAAATAAATATCTTTTTTCATTAAAAGATAAAGAACATGTAGAAGCGGTTTTAATGAGACATGACTATGGGAATAGTATTTGTATTTCCAGCCAAGTGGGTTGTAATATGGGCTGTAAATTTTGTGAAAGTGGACGGAGAAAAAAAGTTCGGAATCTAGAAGTAGGAGAGATGGTAGAACAAGTTTTACAAGTAGAAGAAGATATAAAAACTAGAATTTCTCATGTTGTCATCATGGGAATTGGAGAACCCTTTGATAATTTTGACAATTTATTAAAATTCATTCAAATAATCAACGATCCGAAAGGATTACAAATTGGATCTCGTCATATTACTGTTTCTACTTGTGGAATTGTTCCTAAAATTTTAGAATTTTCAAAGTTTCCTTATCCTGTAAATTTAGCGATTAGTCTTCATGCGCCTAATGATTTGCTCCGAAGTCAATTGATGCCAATCAATAAAGTTTATCCGTTAAAAGAATTAATGAAAGCTTTAAAAGAATACAGTAAAAATTCATCTCGTAGACTTACTTTTGAATATATTTTATTAAAAGATATCAACGATACGAAAGAATGTGCTGAAGAGCTTTCTAAATTAATTCGAGGGATGAATGCCTATGTAAATTTAATTCCTTATAATCAAACAGAAGCGATTGAATTTAAAAGAAGTGAACCCTTTCAAATTATGAAATTTTATGATATACTGAAAAAGAATAAAATTCAGGTTACAATCCGAAAAGAATTTGGGACGACAATCAGTGCAGCTTGTGGACAACTGAGAAGTAAGAAGGAGGATGTATGAAATCTTTTTATTTAACGGATGCTGGAAAAGTTCGTGATCATAACGAAGATAGTGTCATTATTGTAAAAAATGCCAAAAATGATTATTTGATGGCAGTAGCCGATGGAATGGGAGGACATTCTGCTGGAGAGATCGCTTCATCGATTGCGATTAGTTATTTAGGGAAACATTTTAATGATACCTTTTTAGATATGAGTAAAGTGGATGCAGTCAATTGGATTCGAGATAGTGTAAGAGAAATTAATACGTTGATTTTTCAATATGAAAAAGATCATCCAGAAAGTAAAGGAATGGGGACGACTTTGGTATTAGCCATTCTTACAAAGGATTATATCTTATTTGGAAATATTGGAGATTCTAGTGGTTTTGCAGTTCAAGATGGAAAACTAAAAAAAGTGACATACGATCATACTCTAGTGAATTTACTAGTTTCGGCAGGAGAGCTTACCAAAGAGGAAGCAAAAGAACATCCAAAGAAAAACGTTTTGATGAAAGCTTTAGGAGCGAATGATCCAATTGATGTCGATGTGTTTGATTGCGATATGAATATTAGTCAAATTCTTCTTTGTAGCGATGGATTAACTAATATGTTGGACAAAGATCAAATTGAACGAGTTTTGCTAGGAGATACAGACATTGAAGATACCGTAATTAAATTAATTCGAAAAGCAAATAACAGGGGTGGAACAGATAATATTTCGGTTGCGTATTTAATCTTAGAAGAAGGTGAACGCTAATGGTTACAAAAGGACAAAAAATTAATGACCGTTATGAAATTATCAGAAATATTGGAGAAGGAGGCATGGCCAATGTCTACCTTGGTTACGATACCATCCTAGATCGGAATGTAGCAATTAAGATACTTCGAGGAGACTTATCTGGAGATGAGAAATTTGTTCGTCGTTTTCAAAGAGAAGCACTTTCTGCCTCTTCTTTATCTCATCCCAATATTGTAGAGATGTATGATGTTGGAGAAGATGACGGACTTTACTATATTATTATGGAATATGTCGAAGGAAAGACATTGAAACAACTGTTGAAAAAAAGAGGTA
>CANQMB010000022.1 GCA_947624845.1 uncultured Bacilli bacterium | reverse complement strand
TTGACTATAAATGTGCTTATGATATAGAATTAAAATATAAATAAAATGGTGCGGTTGAAATTACAATTAAAAAAAAATTAACTTTGGTTAATTTTTTTATTTATTTTTTAAAAAGAAATATATGAATTGAATTTTTTTTATTATTAATGATATAATTATTGAAAGAAAAGAGGTTAATTATGAAAGAAAAAGAAATAATGAAAAGCGAATTATATGATATTAAAAAAATCAGAAATATAATTTTTGAAATCGGTATAGGAATAACAATATTTTGGATTATCGTATATGTAATTCCCGGAATCTCTGATTTAAGTGAATTGGGTGTTAGCGCTGTTGGAGAATTTATATTATTTCACACTATAGTCCCACTATTACCATTTTTTATTGCAGGAATAATATTTTATATATGTGCTTCAAAAATAAATTTAGTAGTAACAAACAAAAGAGTTTATGGAACAGCGATCTTTGGAAAAATAGTAGATTTACCATTTGATAAAATTTCAGCAGTGGCTACTATTGGGTTATTAAAAGGAATAAGCGTTTCTACTTCTTCAGGAGCGATTCGATTTATAATGATTAAAAATGCAGGAGAAGTTTATAATTCAATTAGTCAATTATTAATAAAAAGACAAAAAGATAATAAAAAAGAAGAAGAAATTACACAAAATAGTAGAAGTACAACAGATGAATTAAGAGAGTATAAAAAATTATTAGATGAAAATATTATTACTCAAGAAGAATATGATAAAAAGAAAAAAGAACTCTTAAATTTAAAATAAAATAATAGTAAAAACTATGTAATTTAATTTTATTCATCTCTCTAGAGAGATGAATTTTTTATTAATATAGAAATTGGACACAATGGTTTCAATCATACTTTACTTTCTAAGACACAGGTATATCGAAATTTATCTTTTTTTCAAATAAATTTTACTATATAATAAAAATAACAAATCAAAGGAGAGAATTATGAAAAAGTTGTATCATAACTATTTAAATGAAGATCATAATTTCAATAAAAAAACAATGATTGGTATTTTTTGCTTGTTAATTGTCTTGACTGGAATTTATGGATTTATGTATGAGTATATTTTTTATTATTTTAATGGAGGAATGAAATATTTCTATTGGCGTGGTGGGAATTTTCTTCCTTGGATTAACATTTATGCTATTGGAAGTATGCTTATTTATTTTTGTACTTATAAAGTGAGAAAAAATCCTCTAAAAGTATTTTTAATTGGAATGTTCGTCTGTGGTTTTCTTGAATTTTTCTCTGGTCTTGGTATGTATCTTATTGGCAATGGTTGGAGATGTTGGAATTATAATCAAGAAATATGGAATTTTGGTAATATTGGTGGATTTGTATGCTTAAGAAGTGTTCTATTCTTTGGGATATCTGGTCTCATTCTCATTTATTTTTTAGTTCCACTTTGTTTTCTACTTGCTAAAAAAATAAATCCCAATCTCTTTTTCATAGTAGCCATTACCCTATTTTCCATCTTTATGGCAGATGAACTATACAATTTAATTGTTGCTAGAATATTCCATCTTCCAAGAGCTTATGACGTTCATAAAGCAATGGGAATGCACTATGTAAAATTCAAATAAAAAAAGTTCCTAGGAACTCTTTTATTTTTCTTTTGATTCTGTAAACTGAAAGCTCTTTTCAATATAATTCATTATTTCATTATCCGAAATTGTATCATCCAATAAAATGGTAATCCAATTTTCCTTATTCATATGATAAGCTTCATAAAAGCCATTCTTTTTTAATAAATCTTTGATTTCGTTCTTTTTTAATTTTACATTCAAAATTTCAACTTCTCGATTTTCATGAGTCATTTTATTCATATTTATATTCATAATAAGAGCATACCATTTATTATTAGTATTTTTAAATACTCCATAGCCTGGATATTTCTCCCAAAGAAA
This sequence comes from uncultured Bacilli bacterium, assembly GCA_947624845.1. Taxonomy (GTDB): domain Bacteria; phylum Bacillota_I; class Bacilli_A; order RF39; family UBA660; genus MGBC119817. The sequence continues at coordinate 11,091 of CANQMB010000022.1, read as the reverse complement.
TTGGGGATCCTGATGATATTTTTCCATAATAAAATGGGTAATTCGATTGGCCTGTTCTGTATAAAAATAATTGGTTTTAAAACAATTTTTTCGAATCTCTTTTAAAAAATTTTCAAATTCATTTCTTATGATTGTAACAAACTCCCCCGTTTGTTCTTTTATTCTATAGTTCGTATATTCTTCCTGAAAAGAAAGATCATCAATCTTTCCTTTTACTACACCAGTTTCTGTAATTTTTACTTCCATACGAAAAGTATGATTTAAAATTTCCTTGGATATTATATATTCACTCCCTTGTTTTTGAAAACCATAGGGAATCAATTTTGTGTATTCTACTACACTTTTTTCAAAGATTTCTTTTTCAATATCCATACACTATACCAAAGATTCATCAAATTCAAAATGCTTGGCAAATTCATCTAAATCATCGATAATAAACAAATCACTAGACCACCTTCCAGGCCATACAGCATAAAGCGTCGTCGTATGGGTCCTCGCTCTTAAAAACGCTTGATAAACTCCTTCTTGATCACTTTTATTCTTATGAGGAATTTGTACGACTTTTCCATCATCATACACTTCAAAATAACAAACTGTACTCAATCGATAGGGAAAGTCATTATTTTTCGCACTTCTCATCTTATTTTTCACTTCCTATTTTATTTCTACTTTTCTTAATCCATAATTTCCATCTTTATCTTTTATAAAAGTATACGTCGTTGTCGGCAACTGACTTTTTACCTTTTCATAATCTCCATCTGAAAATTCCTCTTCCTCTTCTTTTTCAATGATTGCATTTTCTAAATCGAAAGCATCTTTTGCTGTTTTATAATAATTGCTACTAGGTCCACATTCACTCTTACAATATTCTTCATAGATAACATGAACATTTATAACAAATTCTTCTTCATTATAAACACTACCATCAATAAAATAATTATGTGTATTATAAAAACCACTACCGGAATGTTGATGATCATCAACATAAGTATAAATTCTAGTTGTCTGATCATATTGATACAAATCTTTTCCATCAATTGGACACTGAATCGACTCATAAGATACACCATTATCTTCTCCAAAATAAGAGTTGACAATCTTTTGAATATCTCCTTGCATCACTTCTTCTTTGTTTTTTTCTTCTAAATGATAATAAGCAAATAAAAGCTTGGTTTGATTTTCTGTCTTTTTGATATCTTGAATTGGATAAAGATCTGCCAAATATAAATTATATTCTTTTATTTGATCTAACAAAATCTTTTCTTCTGCTAATGATAAGTCTCTTTTCTCCACTTCTTTTTCTTTTTTCTTCGTCGTCTTTTTTTCTTCCTTTGCCTCTTTTTTAGCGGAAGCAAAAAAATGATCATAGGCAATATAAGAACAATTTCCAATTAATAATAAAGTAAGTAAAACAATAACAACAATTTTTCCTCGTCCTTCTTTTTTTTCTTTCACAACAACTCACCTCTATCTTTATTCTAATATAGAACTAAAAATATTACTATGAAAAGAAAAGGAATTTTGACAATTCCTTGACATTTATCTTGATTTTCCCATGGATTCATTTAACTGTGCAGTACGCATTTCCATCTCTTTTCGATTCAATAATTTTTTCATCATCTTTAACTGTTCCGCCATCTTTTTTAATTCTTTTTCTTTTAAATATTCACGGTATTTTACTTTAATTTCCAAGCGAAATTTTTCAATTAAATTTAAAGCTTGCCTGCAACTACTTCCATCTTCATCATCGACAATTAATAATTCCGTCACTTTTTTTATTAATTGATCATATTTTTTCATCACTTTTTTAGAGACTACTCTTCTTATCAATTTAGGTTCTAGAACTAAAATATGTTGCACTGTCATTTCTTGGATTACAAATTGATGATTTTTACTAGCTAGTGGATATCCATGAAAATCTTTCATTTCCAAAATTTTTTTTGATTTTCTTTTTCTTTTATTAATCTTGTATTTCATTTTTTTCACCCACCTCTTTCCATAAATCGGGGCGTTTTTCTTTGGTTTTTTTGATGCTTTCTTTTTTTCTGTACTCTTCGATTTTTTGATGATCTCCACTGAGCAATACAGAAGGAACTTCCATTCCTCGAAAAACTCTCGGTTTCGTATAAGTCGGATAATCTAAAAGATGATTATGAAAAGATTCATTGATATGGGATTCTTCCTTAATGACGCCAGGAAGAAGTCTTGCAATCGAATCTACTAAAACCATACTCGCATATTCTCCACCACTGAGAATATAATCTCCGATACTAATCTCTAAATCGACAAGGCTTCGAATTCGTTCATCAAATCCTTCATAATGCCCACAAATAATAATTAAATGTTCTTCTTGGCTCAATTGATAGGCTTGTTTTTGTTGATACGGAGTTCCATCGGGTGTCAATAAAATGACTTTACTCTTTTCAGTTCGAAGATGCTCTACACAGTCAAAGATGGGTTGACAGGACAATACCATCCCTTGACCGCCACCAAAAGGAGTATCATCCACTTTTTGATGTGAATCTAAAGAATAGTCTCTGAAATTAATAATCTCAATTTCTACTTTTCCCATTTCTTTGGCTCTTTTAATAATCGAATGCTCAAAGACATTGGAAAACATTTCAGGAAACAAAGTTAAAATACTAATTTTCAATTTTATCACCTACATTCCAGAAATTAACTGAAGGACAATTTCTTTGTTCTTGGGATCAATTTTTTGAATAAAAGGTTTTTGATAGGGCACCAATATCTCTCTTCCAGAAATTTCTACACGTAAAATTTTATTTTCTTTACTTGCCCAAAAAATTTCTTTTATTTTTCCAGATTCTCCAGTAGAAGTCCATACTTTAAATTGATATAAATCTTCATCTAATACTTCATCTTCTGATAAATTTAATTCTTCTCGATCTTTAAAAACTTTTTGATTTAAAAATTTTTCTACTTCTTCTATTTTTGTATATCCACGAAAAGTTAACATATCATAATCTTTATGTTTTCGATAACTTGTAATTTCTACCACATCTTCTCCAATCGATAAATGACTTCCTATCAAAAAGGCTTTTTCTTTATATGGAAAAGAAGATTTTATGCGAATTTCTCCTTTTATACCATGAAAACTTACCACAGTTCCAATCCATACTTTTCCCATTATCTTCCTCCATTCAATTCATATAATAAGATACTACTGGCGACGCCTACATTCAAACTTTCCACCTCTGAAGAAATAGGAATATATAAATTCGCATCACACATTTGACTGATTTCTTCTCGAACACCATTGCCTTCATTGCCGACAACTAGAGCATAGCGACTACTTTTTCTAATACTTTTCACATCTTGTCCATGGGTCACTTTCGTTCCATAAACTGGAATATCTTTATCTTTTAATTCACTAATAGTCTCTTTTAAATTTCTTCGAACAATTGAAATATGAAACATCATTCCTTGAGTCGATCTTACTACTTTTGGATTATACAAATCTACTGTATCTTCTGATAAAACGATGGTATCTATTGAAAAAGCCAGAGCACTACGAATTATGGTTCCTAAATTTCCAGGATCTTGAATGCCATCTAATAACAAAACACGATTTCCAAGTTCTTTTACTTCTTCTTTTTTCTTACAAAGTGCTAAAACAGAAACTGGATGATCCAAATTCGATATTTTTTGAATGACCTCTTTTGTTGTATAGACAATGGGTACATCTATCGGTAAAACTTCATCTTTTTCCAAGATAACTTCCTCGATTAAGCCACTTTTATAAGCTTCTAAAACTAAGTGCATTCCCTCTACAATAAATCGATTTGAGCGATCTCGATATTTTTTCTGTTGTAATTTCATATATTCTTTTACTTTATTATTTTCAATGCTTGTAATTAACATAGGACACCTCTAAAATTCTTTCATTTCTCTTTTAATCTGTTTATAATTTGGATAATTTTCTTCGACTATTTTCCAAAAATTACTAGAATGATTTCCATAAATAAAATGAGAAAGTTCATGGACAATTACATAATCTAAATATTTTAAATCTCTCTTCATTAATTCTAAATTTAAAGTCACTGTTTTCAGTTTTGTATTACAAACTCCCCATCTAGAAGTCATCTTCCGAATTTTTAAACTGGGGTATGGAATTTTATAAGTAAAATTTTCATAAATTTGATCTAAATGTTCTAAAAAAATTTTTTTCGCCTGCTTTTTATAAAATTGATCTAAGTTTATCTCTTTATTCAAAAAGACTTTCTCTTCCCCAAAAATAATTTCTTTTTGATTGGTATATACAATTTCATAACGTTTTCCAAGATAATGAAAATCGCTGTTGTTTTCATTTTTTACTTTTTGATTTTCAATCATTTTTATAATTGCATCACTTTTTTCTTGAAGTAATTTTTCAATTTCTTTGATGGAGGTATGGGTATTGGTCGTTACATAAATCGTAAAATCTTTTTTGATGCGAATATAAGTATTTTTCGTAGTTATTTTTTTTTCAATTTCCACTGGATAAGAGACATGATCGACAATAAACTTCATACTGCATCACCATTTTTATTTTACAATACAAAAGAAAAAAAAGCAAACGAGCAAACATTTGCCTTTTCCTTATTTAAGTAACTAGAAACGACCTCCTCCGCCGCCTCCGCCGAAGCTACCGCCACCAAAGGAAGATCCTCCTCCAAATCCACCTGAAGAAGAGGATGAACTTGAGGCAATGGAAGCTCTAGAAGAAGATATGGAATTTGTAACCGAAGAATGAATCGAATGATAAATACCCGCGGTAATATACCAGTCTAAATCATGATAATAATATCCCCCATATAGATAAGTTCCATTATTTTCTGCTGTTAATTGATCGAACCTAGTTTTCATGGCTTTCTCTACTTCTTTGGCACAACCAAGGACAGTAGCATAAACTAAGTATTTTCCCCATAATTTGATTTCTGGAAGCTCTTTTTCATCTAATAATCCAAAATCTTGAATAAATTTTTTAAAAGCCATCCACTGCGCATACTCTAAAGCGCCTTTCTCAGATTTAAAAGAATAAGATAGTGGATAAATTCCAACAAGGAATCCAATAAATATTGAAAAATATCCCAATACAAAATTGGTCTCATATGCGATATTCAAAAACAGAATAATAAAAGAACAAACACCTAAAAATAAACAAAAAATTTGGCTTGGATGGGTTCCTGTAAAAAACTCTTTCTTCTGTCCTTCAGAGATTGCATTTTTTCTCCAAATATCATATTGTTCTAATAATTTTTGACCATTGATTCTACTTTTCCCATATTTCCGGACTTCACTCATAGAAACTTTCGTTCCATCCCCTATTTGATTTATAAAAAGATCACATAACAGTTTTTCTTGTTCAGTCAAATTTTTCATCTCTTTATCAACCAGTATTAAATGATAATCTTTTTCTTTTTCCGTATTTTCTTCCACTTTAAATACTTTTTTTTCGATAATATTTAAAATCGAAGCACTCATTCCAAGTTCTGTTACATTTTTTTTCAATAAATATTCTAATATTTCTGGACCGTAATCTCCTGGAAAATCCCGATAGTAATCTTGCTCGAACGTCGTCTTTTTATTTTTCTTTTTGGAGATTACAAAATAGACAATAGCAGCGATGGTAAGGAAATACCAAAAGACACTAATCGAAATTATGATAAAATTCTGTCTTTTAATTTGTTCTCTTACCCGATTGGCTTCTTCTGCCGCTTCTTTTTCTACAGCTAAAATCTTTTCTTTTCCATTGATTCCACTATACTTAGTCGCTCGTGGTGTGATCGATTTATCAAACATCATTCGAACTGAGATTGGATTGTAAGCACCTAAAAAATCATAATAAATATAGGCTGTTTGATCTTTTTTCTTTCGAATTTCGCCATTTAAAGTCTTCTCAGAACCTTTTAACCATACTCGTAAAGTAGGATCTTTCTTTGGAAGATGAACCCAAACTTTTAAATCACTAATGTTCTCTTGATAAGAATCTCCTAAAATATTCCAAGCAATCTCTGCTACATCGTTATGAACAACGACAACATCATGTAAGACATAGGATAAATAAAAAGATTTATTTCTACTGGATGGATTATAAATTTTTAAAGAAACACTATTGTTCGTATCACTTTCTTCATAAACTCCATATTGACCACTACTACCAGAATAGACTCTTTGATACTTTTTTTCACATTGATCAAAACTATTTTTAGTAATATGTAAAGGAACTTCCCCTACTTGAATATCCGTAATCGCACTCGCATTATAAATACTGCTACCCTTAAAATCTTCCGTACTTCCACTAAACTCTCTTGCCGTTAAATTTTTAAACGCAATCTCTCTCCAACGTCCATTATATTCTCCAGACAATTCAGCAACCTCTTCTACTTTGACAGATCCATCTTCTAAAATATTCATTCGTATATACATTTTTTTAGTGGTCTCTGTAGCAAATACTTCATTTGGCACCAAGAAGAGAAAAAACAAAAATATCAAAAACCAATTTTTTTTCATTCCTAGAATCTCCTTTACTATAAGTCTATTCTATAATAATAAAATAAACTTCGTCAATTATAAATCAAAAGAAAAACTTGCAATTGCAAGTTTATTCAAATGATACTTTTGGAACTTCCTTTTCTTGTTCTGCAATTTCAAAGAAAGTCTCTTCTTTAAAATGACATAAACTAGCCACAATATTTGATGGAACCATTTGTACTTTGTTATTATATTTTAAAACGGTATCATTGTAAAATTGTCTCATCGTACTGATTCGATCTTCGCAATCTTTTAAATCTGCTTGCAAACTCATAAAGTTCTGATTGGCTTTTAACTCAGGATAGCTTTCACTTAAAAACATTAATTTAGATAAAGCTTGTGTAAGTTCTCCACTTGCTTTCATCTCCTCTTCCGGAGTCTTAGCAGTGGCAAAAGTATTTCGTGCCTGAACTACATCTTCCAAAGTTTGTTTTTCGTGTTTGGCATATCCCTTTACTGTCTCCACTAAATTGGGAATTAAATCTGCTCTTCTTTTTAGTTGAACATCAATTTGAGCCCATTGATCTTTTACTCGATTTCTAAGACGAATAAGTCCATTGTAAGTTACGAAAAACCAGAATAAAATAAGTACGACAATTACAATGATGATAATTAACCATATTGGCATGATATCCCTCCTCTTATTTTTAAGTATACGCTAAAAAAAATCATTTGAAAAGAAAAATGTATAAAATTTTTTTTATTATACAAACTAGATTTAGGAGGATGAAAATATGGATATGAGTATTAGAGATCATATTATTAATAATTTTAAAGGAGATAATTATGATCAGTTGCGTAGTGCAATTGAAGAATCCATTGCAGAAAAAGATGAAGTTACTTTACCAGGAATGGGCGTTTTTTTAGAAATTATCTGGGAAGGTGCCGATCAAGAAATGAAAAATAAAATGTTAGATATTATTAAAACGAGAGTCGAAGAAAAAACAAAAAATAACAACTCCAATTAATTAGAGTTGTTATTTTATTTTATATTGTTTTTGCCTCTAGTGGAGCCCCAGTATCTGTAGGAGTCATATCTGTTAAACTATTTCCTGTTGGAATAATTGTTTGAGGAAGTGGTTCTTGAGGCGTTGGAATATTTGCTACTGGGATGGTTTCGTTTACTGCAGGTGTAGGTGCTTGAGGTAATTCTTCACTAGGCATTGGAATATCTACTTGTGGCATCGGCTCTACTGGTGCCGTGACAATTCCTGGTAATGGTTGTTCTGCAACAGGAACTTCCTGTGTTGGTGCCACGGGTTCTATTGGAACTTGAGGTACTTGCAATATTTCACTTGCCTCTCCAATACTAATCTCACCTTTTTCATCATTTCCATTGACTACTTCTTCTACCATTTGTGGATAAGAAATTGGACTTGGCGTCTCTGGAGAATTTTCTTTCACAGCGGTATTCTCTTCTAAAGGTGCTTGTGGTGCAGTAGGTTCTATCGTTGGCGTTTCTACAGGAGATGTTTCTTCAGTTTTTTCTTCTACAGGAGCAACTTCTGAAGAGACTGGTGTTTGTTCTTCTTGTTGTTCTACATTGGTATTTTCAACTTGATCTTCTTGTACTTTTTCACTTCTTGCAGAAGATAAAAGATAAGTAGAATATTGAGTATCCAAGGCATATTGATATAAAGAACCATTGACATAATTTAAAACAAGGACAGCAGAATTTACATTCTCTTGTAATTCTCTTTCACTATGAGCTTCTATAATCTGCTCTATTTCTTCATAGGAAGGGACTTCATCTTCCAATACTTTTTTCGCAATCTCTACTTCGTTTTTTGTATACCCTTCTTCTACAAAGTTTACGGCATTATGAAATTTGGCAAGAGAAGATTGAGCTTGTTTTAACTCTTCTTGACAAGCTTCTAAAGCCTCTTCTTTGCTTTTTGTATTTAGTAGTTCTCTTCCCTTATTGATGGCAATTAAACTTTGCGTTGGAACATTATCTGTCATTAAAATAATCTTTTCTTCTTCCGTTGGATTTTCGATAATTTCTCTTTCCTCATCGCCAAAATCCATAGGACCAGTAAACCAATCTCCATTTGCAACTACTAATTTTGAATAATCCTTTAAAAAAATCGTTTTATTTCCAATTGAAATTAAATATAATAGTTGATTTCTTTCTAATTTTTGTTTTAAATACTCTAAAAATTTTGGTTCTTGATATTTTTCTTCCATCGTAAAACACAACTCCTTATTCTATACCAAATTTATTATATCACAAATTTAGCAAATTTTATCCCCATTTTTTACAATTTGTCGTGGACTTAACAAAACCACTCCCATCGAAGAATCGCTACCTAAGACAAGAACTTCACTTTTGACATCGGCGATTTGTCTAGGTGGGAAGTTTACAACAGCGACAATTTGGGTTCCCACTAAATCTTTTTCTAAATAACAATCCGTAATTTGAGCCGAAGAAGTTTTAATCCCAATTTCATCACCAAAATCAATCTTCAATTTATAGGCTTTCTTTTTCGCCTTTTTATTTAAAGAAACCTCTAAAATGGTTCCTACTCGAATATCTATTTTAAAAAAATCATCGACACTGACTTCTTTCATTTTCTCTCCTACCTTTCTCTATTTTGAATTCATTATATTAAATCCTTTCAAAAAAATCAATACGATTCCAAAATAAAAGCACCAATTCTAAAAAATAGGGCCTTTCATTCTATCTCGATGGATATTAATTTTTAATAAAAAAGCTAACATTTCTGTTAGTCTTTCTTTCTCTCGAAATCAATGCGTTCGAGTTTTTTATCATATTGGAGGGCCTAGTCGGATTTGAACCAACGATCAGGGAGTTGCAGTCCCACGCCTTACCACTTGGCTATAGACCCATCTCTAAGACAATCTTAATTTTACACTAATTGGGTATATTTGTCAATCGTGCTATACTAAAATTTATGTGATTCTATCCTTTTTATACCAAAGAAAAAAGCAGAAATGCTTTTATTTTATTAATTCCCATTCTTGTAAGTTTTTGATTTCCGTATGGCAATATTCACAGTGCCCTAAAGCTGCATCAATAGAAGCTCCACAATTTGGGCATTCGATGATATTAACGCCATTTCCTAGTTTTAAAGAGTCTTTTACTTTTCTCATGCGAAAAGTTTCTTTTTTGGTGTGGGAAAAGATTTTCCCATTTTGATAGGTAACTATGCGGATTTCAGCAAGAACTTCTACATAGAAATCATTCTCTTCTTGGTATTCCTTGAAAGATAAATAGTCTAAAACATCGTAATCGATAACTTCCGTTTTACTATAATAGTATTTTCTAGCTTCGTAGTTTAAGTTATTGAAAAATGTTTTTTTATCAATTCCTGTTCGTTTCCAAAAGGCTATTTGTTTTTGATTTTGGCGATCTTTATATCTTTTAATAGGGGATAAGATGATATAAGCATCTAAAAGATAAAAAGCATAATAAAGTAGGAGAGATAAAATGATAGTATAGAGGAAAACTTTTATCAAATCATAAGAATTAAAAGTTCTAGAAGAAAATAAAACAAATAAGAAACTAAGTCCTAAACTGATTAGAAAATCAATTATTGCTGTAATAACCCGGTACCTCGTATTTTTTAAAACTCGGTCATAGTGATATTTATTTCCTAACTCTTTATCGGTATAGTCGATATTATAGTACGTTTTACAATAAGGACATCCATTTACAAAGTCTTTAAGAAGAGTTTTTACGCCACAATTAGGGCAACAAAATTCCTTATTTTCTTCTTCTTTAGAAAGAAAAGTATATTCTATTCTAGAATCAAAATCTTTTTCGGTATGCTTTAAAATACCATCTTGAAAATATTGCTTTTCGATTCTAATTCCACTTTTAATATCATCCGACTTAGATCCATCCGTATTTTTCTCTAATATTTTATTTCCTACAGCATATTTCGTTTTAATATTAATATGATAATCTTTTAATTTTTTTTGATGAAAAGTATCAGATATAAATGCCATAAAGCCTCCTACCGGTTATTGTTATTATTGTTATTGTTGTTATTATTGTTAGAAGAACTTCCACCACTATAGGAAGAAGAACTAGAAGGGGTATAGTGAGGAATTACTTGAAAAAGAACTCTACTCATATTAAGCCCATCATATCCCGCTATACATTTTGCAGGAATGGTTGCTACGATTTGATTTTCTACTTGAAGCAGTAAAGATTCTAATTTTCCTACTACTGTTCCATTTGGGTTGGTAAGTAAAAATTGATAAATCTTATCTAATTCTTCTTGAGATAATCCATAATATCTCGTTAAATCGATACATCTTTTTTTTAAAATTAATTCTTCATAAGTACTAGGTTCTTTATTCATGATTTTAACTCCTCATCTATATAATAAAATTCTATATTTTGAAATGGTAAATTGATAGCCTGAAGGTGATAATAAGCATTATTTTTTTGTTTTGTATAATGATAATCCCTTAAGGCCGTTGTTGTAAAAAAGAGATTGTTTGCTTTTTCTAAAGAAAGAAAAGGTTGATATTCTTTTATAAGAGAATCAAGAGAGTAAGCATAATATCCTTCTTTAGAGGATGGTA
>CANQMB010000021.1 GCA_947624845.1 uncultured Bacilli bacterium | reverse complement strand
ATGGCGCCTCAACTAGGACTTGAACCTAGGACCCCTTGATTAACAGTCAAGTGCTCTAACCAACTGAGCTATTGAGGCACAAAAGGAATTAAAGACTTTCTATATAAGAAATAATATCTTCACTTCCCGTAATATAATCCACAACTTGATGATCTTTAAAGTGAATCAATGTATTTTCTTTTACTTTTAAATCTTGAGGACGACGAACTTTCCTATTTTCTTCATCACCAACAAATTTTTTATTTAAAGCTTCATTCGTATAACATTTATACAACTTTGGTTTTCCTTCTTTTTCTGAATAACTACTAAAAACCTCACTATAGACACTCATATCCTTCTCATCATAATATACGACGATGTAATCTTTAGAATTTTGAGAAAAACTTTCGCCAGCTAGAATAATTTCATATTGAATTCTAGCTTCTGGTGTTGCAACTGCACTTCTTTTTCCTTTATCTGTCAGATATAAAGTTAACAAATAAGCACATCCTATGACTAGGATAACAAAAAATATAGAAAAAAGAACTTTTTTTATCCCTAAACTCGTCGTATCCTCTTTTCTTTTGTTATTATATTGCATATTTTTATTTTTATTCCTTTGATTTTTGTTTTTACTATTTTTTGCCATATGAATCACCAATAAAAGTATATCATAGACAAATGAAAAAATAAACAATTACTGTTTATTTCATCGTCGGTAAAACATTAATAGATTGTGCGATTTCAACCAATTCATCCTGACTCATCACATCACTTGCTAAATAGTATTCAATTCCAGAAGAGGTCCAAGTAAGAGAATTATCAGTCATAACACCTAGACTATCCATTAAACGGTAAATTTCACCATAAGTAGGTATCACAGTAAGTTCATCTTCGATATTGGCCGTTTCTTCAACTAATAAGAAAGGTTTTTCTCCATCAAAAGACATAATAATTCTTTCTCCATTGGTTTTATCTATTTTTTCTTCACTTACCAATTTCGTTCCTGTAGGTAAAACCATAGGATAGATGGTATCTTCTATTTTACTAGCACTTTCTACACTTTCTTCCTGTTTTGCACTATTCATTGCAATATCTAATTGAAAGAAATTCTTTTTAAATGTCGGCGCATAATCCACATCAGTAAAAGTCATGGTCATCTGTGGTACTTTTTCTTCATTATAAACTTTTACTGTCTTTGGTTTTAAATCTTGATCTAAAATAATTTGTTGGGAAGTTAATTTTCGATTATTTGGATAATTCACTTTTGTAATAAATTCATAACTATTCTTATGTTTTTTAAATTCTCTTTTAGAATCTGTCTGAATATCATTACTTAGTGATTCTAACAAATAAATTTGAGAATTATTATATGGCCAATCACTTTGAAACTTGAAACTCTTATTTAAGGATGGCGTCAATACATAAACACCATCATCATTTTTTAAAATAATTTGTTCATGTTTGTTTGCAACATTGATTAAAGAAACCTTATAATAATCTTTATCTTTATGAGAAACCACTACATCATAATTATATACATCATCATTGTTGACAATCTCTAATTTCCCTTCTATTTGGTATGTTTTCAGTTGATCAATCTTTTTATTAAAATCTTTTACAACATCTTTTTCTTTATATTGAAAACATCCTGTCATCAATAAAGAACAAGCAAAAATAGTAACAAATAACCAAATTTTTTTCATTTTTTCACCCCATATTTTATTCTCATTTAACTATATGGGAAAAAAGAAAGATTATTACGAATAATTTTAGAAATATTTGTCTATAATAACTAGTAAGTAAAGAGTAAAGGAGACGAGAAAATGGAAATTTTAAAAAAAGTGGCCTTAACATTAATCATTATTGGTGCACTAAATTGGGCATTAGTAGGATTATTTGAATTAGACCTAGTAGCAACTATTTTTGGTGGAGTAGATAACATAATCGCCAAAATTGTCTATATCATCATTGGAATTAGCGGTTTAATTTGTATTCCAATTTTGTTCCAAGATCTAGATAAAAATTAAAAAAAAGATTTGCAACTGAAATTGCAAATCTTTTTTAATTCTCTCGAATTACAACGCGAACTCTCTTCGTCTTCGATGTATAATTTAAAGTAACGTCATCTCCAGAGACTTTAACTGGAACTTCATGTTCTCCAACACCATAATTTTTAAGATCCACGTACGCTTTAATCGTAGATTCGTCTAGATTTTTAATTGCCTCCTCACTACCTTCAACAACGACAGTAACTACACTATCTGCCTCAGAAGAAGCTTGAACTTTGTACTTAGAATTTAAATTTTCGGTGACAATTTTAATATTTTTAAATTCTCTAGTAATCGCATTATCTACGCCAACCTTGACATTAATCGTCTTCTCACTCAGTTCCGTAATTCCATTTGGTCTTTTCAATGTGATATTAAATTCTTTATCCTGAGCAAGACCTTTGACATCGACTTCTACTTCCAAGTTTTCTATTTTCTCAATTGCAGATTCTTCACCATAAACCGTAACACTTGAAGTACTTGGTGTAATGGATGAAATTGCTTTTCCAAAAGCCAAACTTCCTTTTGGTACAATTTTTATTGGAACTTCCTTACTTGGCGAAGTAATAGTTACTTTTGCATTCACACTCTTCGGTACAATTTCAACATCGACAATTTTACCATTTGTATCATAAGCTACAAGCGGTACATTTTCTAGATTCATCGTACCTGCTTTTGGATTGACAAAATTATCAACATCAGCAAGAGCACGAACCGTAGCTACTTTCTTCAATTTGTAAGCAGCTCCTTTGACGATAACTTCACTTCGATCTAATTCAATATCTTTAATATATAATTTACTATCTAAATTATCTTTATGTAAAACATCTACAGTTAAACTCTTGGTCTGAGAAACTTTCTCATAAATCGTAATCGTCACTGTTGCAGGATCCAATTTATAATCTAACGACTTCAATCTCTGTGAATATTTTAAAGTTACTCGGTGATTTCCAGGTTTTAAACCTGTTAAATCTACGGAAACTCCTTTAGAAGGCGCTTGTTTAGCCAAGAAAATATGCCTTTTTTGTCCCACTAAAGTAATATCTACTGTCTTTGGCAACCCTTCTACTACATATAATTCTTCATTATAAATAGCAGAGACTGGTTGATCATATAAAATTTCTGCATATTGGTCAATCATAACATTCGATTCCCGATCAATCAAGAAGAAAACCCCAAAAGCCAATAGTAGAGAAATAACGATTAATGTCGATTTTCTTCCAATAAAACGTTCAAAATTATGACTGTTATCCTTGAATAAATCTGATATTTTCAAAATCAATTTAGTCACTGGGGTAATTAAAATTTTATCAAAGAAATTTCCAATATGATGAATTAAATTTTTAAATTTTCTAATTATCTTCTTCATAAATCTCTTCCTCATCCATTTCATCTTCATCATAATCTAAATCTTGTTTCGGTCTTAATTCATCAATTAACATAATGCGAACATCATCCATAGATAAATTGTAAAACATTTCACCTTTCACTGCAATGGATAGCCGTCCCGTTTCTTCTGAAACTACCAAAGCGATACAATCACTCTCTTCAGCAATTCCTAAAGCTGCACGATGTCTCGTTCCTAAATGACGATTAATTTTAGAACTACTACTCGTAGGAAAAACGGCACCTGCACAAGTAACCCGATTTCCTTGAATAATTACTCCACCATCATGAAGAGGATTGTTGGGAAAGAAAATAGAAATTAATAAATCACTAGATAAGTCTGCATATAATTTTTTTGCTTTTTCTATATAATTGGCTAAACTGACGTCACGTTCCAAGACAATTAACGCGCCAATCCGTTGCTTTCTCAAATATTCCATCGCCTGAATAATTTGATAAACTAGATGCTCTCGTTCATCTACAGTCAACGTTTTATGCCTTCCAAGAAGTTGTGTCCTTCCCAGCTGCTCTAAAATCGCTCTAATTTCTGGTTGGAAAATAATGATCAGTGCTAAAGGTCCCCACATGATAATATACTCAAGCAAAATACCAATCGTAGTAAAACCAAACCAATCACTAATAAATTTTAAAATAATAACGAAAGCAACTCCTTTAAAAATAAGAGAAAGCTTCACATTATTACGAATATTTTTCAATATAAAATAGAAAATCGCCCATACTAAACATATATCGACAATTTTACGAATGATAGATACAATATCAGTTATCGTGAATGTCATTTCATCGTCTCCTTTATCTGTTTCTTTACTAGTATATCAAAAATGTGAATTGAAAAAAAGTTTTTTCAAGGATTATTTATAGAAGTTGGCACTCCATTTGCATTATCTACAGGTGGATTTGTAGTTGTTACCGCAGGGGTTGTAGAATTTGCAGCAGGTTGTGGATTTTGTAAAGTAGGTGTCGTCTGTATTTCTGGAATCACAGGAGAACTCTCAGAAGTTGTAACTTCTGGTATTGGGTTAGCCGCTTGATCTTCAGAAATGGGAATTGCAATATCAGCGGGTGGCATCGTGATTTCTGGAGGTGTTTGTTGAACTTCCGCTTCTGATTGAATCATAGGTGCCGTAGGCATAACCGCTGTACTTTGAGCAGGAATCGTCGTTGGCGCAGGAGATGAGATTGGAGTATTTTCAACTGCAGGAGAGACCGTTGTCTCCATTTGTAAAGAAGGCCCAGCAGGAGATGATGTTTCACTACTAGTAGGCGTCACCTCGGCATATTTTTCTTTTTCTTTCTTTTGATTTTGTGATTTTTCTAACAAGTATCCCAAACAAGCACAAAAAAGAATACTAGAAATCACTGTTGTAATTATATAAACAGGACCATCTAATATATCTCTAAAAAAACTGATAATAAAATTCATCGTTCCACCTTCTATTCTTCTATTATTATCATATCATTGTTAAAGTTTTTTTACAAGCAGAAACAATTTTCAATATTCAATTTACTTCTATTTTTTTTCTTGATAAAATATATGAGGAACGAGGCGAAGAGGTGAATAAAATATGAAAATAGGGATTCCCAGAGCTTTTCTTTATTATAAATACCATGTATTATGGGAAACATTTTTCGAAGAATTAGGGATTGAATATATCGTTAGCCCACAAACAAATAAAAAAATGATAGCAGAAGGATCTGTCTATTCAATCGATGAGGCCTGTCTTCCTCATAAAATATTTTTAGGTCACGTCGATTATTTAATTGATAAATGTGATTATATATTCGTCCCTAGAATCGCCACCTTAGGAGGTACGAAAGACATTGTCTGTTCTCGGTTTCAAGCAATTTATGATATTGTAAGAAATACATTTCGAGATAGAAATATAAAAATTTTATATTATAGTATTGATATATTAAATAAAGATACAGAATTTAAAGCCTTTTTAAAAATGGGTAAATTTTTAGGAAAAAACAAAGCTCAAATCATAAAAGCTTACTATATAGCAAAACAAGCAGAAAAAACAAATAAACTCTTAGATTTAAAAGAACAAGAAAAAAATTTAGAAAGTAAAAAATTAAAAATATTAGTAGTAGCACATCCTTATAATATTTACGATGCCTATATCGGAAAGCCAATCATAAAAACATTAAAAGAGTTCGATTGTATCCCTATTCTCGCCTGCTGTACTGATACGAAAAAGGCAATTCAAGAAGCCAAAATCATCAGTCATACACTCCCATGGACCTTTAATAAAGAATTAGTAGGCGCGATCGGATTATATAAGGATCAAGTGGATGGAATCATCTTAGTATCCGCTTTTCCATGTGGACCTGATGCTCTTGTAAATGAAATGATTCTAAGAAGATTAAAAGATAAACCGATGATTACATTAATATTAGATGGACAAGAAGGAACCGCCGGAATGGAAACTAGAATTGAAAGTTTCATAGATATTATTCGAATTAAGGAGGAAAAAGAACATGAAAAACAAATGTAAAATAAGTTTTCCTCATATTGGTAATTACAATATTGCAATTGAACTTTTAATGAAATTGGGATTAGAATGCGAATATGTAGAAACCCCACCCATTACAAAAAAAACGCTAGAATTAGGTACAAAATATTCTCCTGATTTTGTCTGTACCCCATTTAAATATCAATTAGGTGGTTATATTGAAGCAATTGAAGCAGGAGCGAATACGTTAATTCAAATAGGTGGCCCTTGTCGATTAGGATATTATGGAGAATTACATGAACAAATTTTAAAAGATTTAGGTTACGACATCCATTTTGTCAATATGGCCGATGCCGATTTTGCCAAACCAATCACATTTTATAATGAGTTTAAAAAAATTAATCCCAAGCTAAATTTAAAAAAAGTTTCTACCACACTTCTACTTGCAGTAAAAGTAATCGATGCCATTGACAAAGTAGAAGACTACATCAGAGAAAACGTAGGATTTGAAAAAAAAGACGGGGAATTCGAACAAGTACACAAAGACTTTTTAATGGAATTAAAAACAATCCGAAATAAAAAAGAATTAAAGCAAACAGAAAAAAAGTATTATTCTAGATTAAAAAACATCGAAATAGAAAAACCAAAAAAACCGCTACAAGTTGGCTTTATTGGAGAATATTATACCATTATGGATCCATATAGTAATCATCACATGGAAAAAGAATTAGCCAAAAAAGGAATTGTCATTAAAAGATGGATGAATATTACCAACAGTTTTTTCCATGCGCCAGAAAAACAGATTAAAAAATCGATTAAAGATTATGCAAAATATGATATGGGAGCAACTTCGATGTACACCATTAAATGTGCATTAGATTACGCAAAAGAAGGTTTGGATGGTATTATCCATGTAAAAAGTTTTGGTTGTACCCCAGAAATTGATTCAATGCCCGTATTACAGAGAATTTCAGAAGATTTTAAAATTCCAATTATTTATTTTAGTTTTGATTCTCAAACAAGTGATGTGGGAATTACAACAAGAATTGAAGCCTTCTACGATATGATTATGATGCGAAAGGAGAAAAAAAGATGAAAAAAGCTTATTTAGGTGTAGACATTGGATCGATTTCAACCAAAGGAATTATTATTGATGAAAATCATCATATTTTAGCCAGTGAATATCTTTGGACAGAGGGAAATCCAATGGATGCAGTCAAAAGACTAATCCATCAGTTAAGAAACCAATTAGATAATAAAAAATATAAAATTGTAGGTGTCGGTACAACGGGATCTGCCAGAAAATTAATTGGAGTAATTCTAGGAGCGAACGTTGTCAAAAATGAAATTACTGCTCATGCCATTGGAACATTATCTCTATATCCCGATGTTCGCACTATTTTTGAAATTGGAGGTCAAGATTCAAAAATTATTATTATCGAAGATGGAATTGTCGTCGATTATGCAATGAATACACTTTGTGCTGCAGGGACAGGTTCTTTTCTATCTAGCCAATCCAGAAGATTGGGATTAGAAGTAGAAGATTTTGGCCCTCTCGCTTTAAAAAGTAAAAATCCAACCAACATTGCAGCACGATGTACTGTTTTTGCAGAAAGTGATTTAGTTCATAAAGCTCAAATGGGACATAAAAAAGAAGATATTGTCGCTGGTTTATGTAAAGCTGTAGTTACAAATTACTTAAATAACGTTGGAAAAGGGAAAAAAATATATTCTCCAATTGTATTCCAAGGAGGTGTTTCCAAAAACATTGGAGTGATTAAAGCTTTTGAAGAAGCGACTGGAGAAAAAATTATTGTAGATGAAAATTCTCATCTAATGGGTGCTTTAGGTGTAGCTATTCTATCTCAAACAGATCAAAAAGAAGTGGACTTCAACTTTGACATTGAAGAAATCGAATTTAAAACAAAGGGTGTTGAATGTAAACGTTGTGCAAACAATTGTGAAATTATTTGTGTTTACAAAGATGGAAAACTAATCGACTCTTGGGGCAATAAATGTGATAGAGGAGCAATAAAAGTAAGAAAAGAAGAAAAAAGTAGATAAAAAAACTCCTTATTCAAGTAAGGAGTTATTTTTAAATGGTGCCGACTAAAGGACTTGAACCTTCGACCTACTCATTACGAATGAGTTGCTCTACCAACTGAGCTAAGTCGGCATAAAATTTTTCTATAGTTAGTATATCACAAATTTAAATTGACGTTAAGCTTTTTATGACAAAAGAAAAAAAGTTTATAAATACTTTTTTAAACTTTCTACATATTTTTCTTGGATTTTAACATATTGTGAGATTATATGATCAACTTCTGAATCTATATTTTTATTATTTAATACTTTTCTTCCTTCAATAATTCCCATATTTAACCCCTGTAAGATAAGCTCAGCGATTTTTGAAGAACTTTTATCCGTCATCGTTTTCATTTCAATCCCATACCAAGTCATCGCTTTGTTCATCGCATTTGTTTCATGAGGCTGATCATTATTATATTTTGGATAAACTTGTTCAATTTTTTCATTTAGTTCTTGATATTCATGAGCAAGATTTTGCAATAATTCTCTTAATTTTTCATCATCGACTTTATCTAATGTAAAATGAATGGCATCCATTCCCATACAAGTCCCTTTATGAATTTCATCTAAAGCATTTATATTTTCTTCTTCCATAATAAAATTCCTCCCATTTCTATTATGGAAAGAATTTATTTTTTTATGCACCTTTACTTTTCATTTTCTACATTTTCGCTAGTGACAATATGCAAATAAAGATCGTGATTATGTTTAATATAGAACCAGCACTTTTCATGTTCATAAATACTATAATACATAATTGGTAATTTTAAATTATCATGAACATCAAGCAACTCACTAAATTTATCAATCTGAATTACATTAAAATCTTCAAACTGATCAATTAAAGAAGTTTCCACAATTAGACGATCATATTCTTTTAATATTTTCTTAATATAAGAATCATATTTGGAAGCTTTCTTTTTACTTAAAAAAGCATAAATTAAAATCAAAAATAAGAGAATAGCAATCACTAGAATAATCATTTCAATAGCAAATGCTACAACATTCAAACTTCGCTTTGGAATATTAGTAATTTCATTGACAGAGTTTTCATTATCATGATCAATCATAATGTTAATTGCACGTTCAGATAGTGGAATCGAAATATTTAAATCTGGATTGCGTTCTAAATGATATTCCTTTAATGTTTTTGGTGTTTTTTCATTTAATTTTAAGGTAACTTCTAAATAACTCGTCGTATCAACACCATATTGTGTTTTAAAACGATTGGCTAGACTATTATAATAACCATAATCAATAGAAACATCATCTTCTAAATGATAAATTTTTTGATCACGAACAGTCTCTTTCTTCGCTTCTTTTAAAATATATTCTTTTTCAAAAAAAGTATTTTCTAAATTACTATCACGAATGACCAATTTTCCAACAACATCATAAGAAACATCTAAATCTGTAGGTTCATCAATCGTAAAATCATATTTAAAATTAATTTTAATTGAGTCAATTAAACTGGCAATATATGCCATATCACTTTTCAAATACGGTTGCTCATAAAAATCATTTTCTTTTAAATATACTTTGTAGTCGACAACACCATTTTCCCAATAAGTGATTCTTTTTTCTTCTTTATTGATAACTTTCGTAGCAACCAGAAGAGACAACAAATAGAAAATAACAAACAAAGAAGCAAAAATAACGATTCGTGGACGATAAGTAACACGAGTTTTTTTGCTATTTTCCATGTAATCACCTTCTTTTATAATTCATTTAACCAAACTGTAGGAATTCCAATATAAGGAATTTTATAACGAACAATCCCAACGACCATCTCTTCTGAAATAGGATAGCCATCTTCCTCTTTGTTCGCATCTCCTTTTGTATAAAAATAATACTGATTTTTATCTTTCACTATTCGAATTAGTCGATGAACAATCATAATTCCCTTATATTTATGAGCAAGAACTACACCTTCTTTGATGGAATCATAGTCTTTATCTACCTTTTCTATAATCACGGCATCCCCTTTATGGATGGTAGGCGTCATACTTCCTGAGGCAATCGCAATGGCATGATAGTGAAAATAACCAGAAGTAAAATAGACAATTAAAATAATAAAACAAAGTGGAAGAAGTAAAGGGAATAGATGTCTTTTCTTATAATCCTGTGTAATTTCCTCTTCTTGATCTTTCGATAAAAACCGATAAACACGCAAAATTAGTAACATTGGAACAAGTAGTTCGACAATCGCTACTATATACTCATTTGGATTCGGTATAATTGGAATTAAATAAGGATATAGTTCATAAATAAGTAAATAAAAAATTACTGGTTTATAACCGGTATGTATTGTCAAATAAGTACAGGCGATATTTTGACTAATTGCCGGTATCAAAGTTAAAGCAAAAAATAAAAAATTATTCCAATTTGAATCAAATTTACTATAAAAAATCACTTCCGTTATATCAATAAAAATAAATAAAATAACTGTAGTAACGACCAGAAGCCTACTTCCTTCTGATTTTACAAGCATCATATAACGAAGAAACTCTTTCAATAAAATGACTAAAACAAGAGGAATCATAAAGGTAAAAATTCCATGCAAATTATAATAATTCCCCGTTCTAGCAAATCCAATGAATACACCAAATAAATAATACAAAATAAAGAAAATTAACAAAAATATTGTAATTTCAAAAATAATATCTTTTGTATAGCGATGCCGATCTTTTTCAAATCCAAATAAAAATTTAAAAAGAACAATCAAAAGAAATAAAAAAAGCGGCATCCAATAATCACTTAATATGCTTGATACAAAACTATTTAGAACGAGTATGAAAAAAATAGCAATTTGAAAATACAATAATCTTCGATAACCCCTTTTCATTTTCTGCCTCCTAAATAATTTTGTGAAAGCATATTAAGAGTACAAAATGTACTCTTAATATTTTATGCAGATGTATCAGTAGAACTATATGTTAGTTTAATATCGCCAAATGTAACATCAAAATCTTCATCAGCAACATTATCTCCAGCGGCATATTCAATAGTAACTTTAATCGTTTCAGAAGCACCTTTATCTAATTCATGAAAAGTAATAGAATCTTGAGTTGCTGAAACAGCAGCTTCTCCTTTCACTGAAATTTTTACTGAAATATCTGCACAAGCTGCTGTAACTAATGAATTTTCTACTTTCGTCTTCGTTTCACATGTCTTTCCATCTACAAATTCAATTTTCTTTAAATATGCTTTATAAGCACCAGCATTATAAGCATGAAAATTATATTCAATTTTTTGACCTGGTTTTGTAAAATGTGCTTTTAATCCTGAAATTGTCGTATCCGCAAGAGTTGCAGAATCTCCCGTCGCTCCGTTACCATCTTCTGGTTGAGTGGCTTCTAGATCTCCAGTATCCTCTTGTCCTGCCTCTCTAGAAAAAACTACTTTAAAATTATTTTCAGGTACAACTTCAGCACTAGAAGAGATTGTCAACACTGAAGAAAAAGCGGCAAAACCTAACGATAATCCAACAACTGCAACAATTAAAGCAATAATTGCAATAATTTTTGAATTTCTATTTTTTTCCACAATGTATTCTCCTTTCCTATTATTTGTTATATAATTCAATGCCATTCAAGTCAATGTTTTTGTCAAGTGAAAAAACATTATATGTAAAAAAAAATGAAAAAAAGATTTTCTTTTTTCATTTTTTAATAAATGTTTGTGGTAGGAATTTTTAATATTTGACCAATAGCTAAATTATTACTCGTCAAGTTATTGATATTTTTAATAGCATCTACTGTCGTATCATAACGTCTAGCAATGGCATAAAGGGTATCCCCAGATACATTTTTTATGTAGTATTTTTAAATGTAAATATAATATCTATCGTTTTATCTTGATAGATATAAATCTTTTCAACCAAATTTATGATTAATTCTCTAGTTGGATTATCTAAAGATAAAAATTCATTAATACATTTTTCTATCATTTTATTGTCTATTTTATTTGTTTCTAAATTCTCGTTTTTAAAATTATCAATACTTGATTTATTATTTTCTATTTCTTGCTTTAGATTTTCACTTACTCTAATATATTGTTCTTCATCAATAATACCTTTTAACATATCCATATATGTTTTATCTAGGTTTTCTATTAGTTTATTATTAATAAGTTCTATACTCTCAATTTGCTTTTTTATCTTTAAAGCAGTATCTTCAAACTCTATATTACCAATAAAATTTTTTATTTTATTCTTATCTAAATAATTTTTACATACATCTCTAATGTTATCTAGAATAACTCTTTCTAAAGTTTCATAATTATTTGTATGAGTTGTACAAACATGATATTTTGAATATGTTCTATAATAATCACAAGTAGTGTAACTTCTTCCTGTTTTATTTTGATATCTTATTGTTATTCGATGTTTACAATCCCCACAATATAAAAGTCCATCTAATAAATAAAATCTTTTCTTCTCTGGTCTTTTAACATTTTTAGGTAGTAGTGTTTGAATATAATTAAAAGTATCTCTATCTATTATTGCTTCATGAGTATTTTGGACAATGATATAATCTTTAGGATTATTTTTAACAGTCTTTTTCAGTTTATAATTTATTTTTTTAGTTTTTCCTTGAACGGAATCTCCTACATAGATTTGATTCGTTAGAATTGATTTTATTGTTGTATCAACCCACACACCTTGTTCCTGGGAAATACATTTGCTACTACATTTTGTATTCCACATATAATTATAATAAGATGCTGGAGTCTTAATTTTTCTTTTGGTAAGTTCTTGAGCTATATAATGATAAGTATTACCCTGAAGTGCTAAAGCAAATATTAACTTAACAGTCTCTGCTTGTTCTTCATTTATTAGTAAATGATTTTTATTATTTTGATTTTTCTTATATCCAAAAGGGCACCTACCAGATACATATAGACCATCTTTCATTCTTGAATATAAACTTGTTTTAACTTTTTTTGAAATATCTTTTGCATACATATCATTCATTATGGCTTTAAAAGGCGCTATGTCATTATTGGTATTGTCTATAAATGTATCTATTCCATCATTAATAGCAATATATCTTATATTATTATTTGGGAAATACTTTTCTATTAATTCTCCTGTTCCTATATAATCTCTACCTAATCTTGACATATCTTTAGTAATAATCATATTTATTTTACCAAGTTCAATATCTTTGATCATCCTTTTAAAAGCAGGTCTATCAAAATTAGTTCCTGTAAATCCATCATCGACGTATTCATCTATAATATTATAATTGTTTTCTTTAACATATTGATTAAGTAAAGCTCTTTGACTAACAATACTATCAGATTCAATATTTCCATCATCCCTTGATAAT
>CANQMB010000020.1 GCA_947624845.1 uncultured Bacilli bacterium | reverse complement strand
CAAAAACTTACCCATGGCAAATTCGCGGAAGTTATTTTCACGATAGTAATTATCACAGTATTTTTTCCTATCATGCTCCGATGAATTTTAGTGGAAGAGGAAGAGACATTGATGGTTTTCGTCTTGTTCTTACTTTAAATTAGAGAAAATTTCTTTTAGAAAATCTTCTCTTTTTTTTTTATCTATGATATAGTAAACATAAGGCATAATCGTATTGAAGGAAGTGAAGTAGATGAATTTAAAATTTTTTGTTAATGACTATATACTTGTTTGGAATTTACTATTTCAAGCATCTATTTCTGAAAGAATACAAACCTTTAAACAGAAATTGTGGCTTAATTATAAAAAGCAATATAATGGTTCTTTTCAAGATAATATATCTATTTTAAAAGATCCAAAAAATTTTATTCCAAATGATGATACGATTTATAATATGATGATGGAATATGCAAATTATGAAAAAGTAAAAAAGAATACAGAAAAATTCCGGATTGATTTATTAAAAACTTGGGATGATATTAAAAAAAATAGTGCTCAAGAATTAAAAGATATCTTACGATTTGATATAAAGCCTTATCAGGTATTAGTAATTGATCCTAGATTGGATATCGTGGATAAAACAACTCCTAAAAATAGAAAAGTAAACACGATTGTATGGGGGAAAAAATACGATGATTTAACGAAGACAATCGTCTATTTAATTTTTGAGATTGTACAAAAAGAATTGCAACATTATAAAGAAGAATATAAAGAAATTGTGCAGGCTGTAGTAGAATTGGCTGTATTAAATGAATTTCATACGAGAATTAGTAAACATAGTCATTATTTAACAGGTGATCCATCTTTAAAGTTTTTAAAAAGACAAATTTATCCTTATTGGTTAATGTATTTGGGTGCTACCAAGGAAGAAATGTTAAGTTATATGATGCGAGATCAAATTGCTTTTGATATCGATAAATATACCTTTGAAAAACAACTGAAAAAAGTAGATTTATATACTTTTATTGATTTTTGTATTAAAAATCAAAAGTATATTGTAAAAATTAATGAGTTAGAAATTATTTGATATAAGTGCAGGGGGAGAGATTCTTATGGATGAAAAATTAAAAATATTATTAGAAAAAGAAGAAATAAAAGAGGAATATATTTCTTTTTTTGCTGCTTCTAAATTAGAAAAAATTGTCGTATCCCCTAAAAATAAAAGTTGGACGATCTATATTCATAACGAATCCATGTATCCAAAAGAAGTAATTGCCGAATTAGATAAAAATAAATATAAATTGGATCCAGATGCGAATTCGATTCGCTTTGTATATCATTTTGATCATGTCGAGAATGAACAATTACAAAGTTATTATCCTTTAATTTTAGAGAATTTAAAAAATGAACTAAAAGTATTGGAAATTTATCAAAATAAATTGGTACTTGAAGAGGATCAGTTTGTTTTAATTGCAAATAATAAAGTGGAAGAAGAAAAACTTCAAAGTGTAAAAGATTATATTAATCAGTGTTACCATGATTTTTCATATGAAAAAGAAATTCCTGTGGTTTTAAGAAATGAAGAAAATTTATTGGAGGAGATTCAAAAAGAGTTAGATGTTTCACTATCTGATGTAAAAATGAAAGCATCTGCCAAAAAAAGTAGCAAACAGAAAGAAAGAAAAGATGCCGAATCTATTTTAGGAAGATCTTTTTCAGATTCTCCATTGAAGATTAAAACTTTGCTGGGAGAAGATAATAATGTGACTGTAGAATCTTATATTTTTGAGGTTGATTATTTTGAATCGGCAAAAACAGATTTTAAAATTATCACGTTGAAAGTAACAGATTATACCGATAGTATTTATTGTAAAGTTTTTGTAAGAGATGAGGAAGAGTATCAACGATTAAAAAAAGAATTGAAAGTAGGAATGTGGGTTCGTATTCGAGGATATACAAAAAATGATACTTTTGCTAAAGAATTGGTTTTAAATGCTCGAGATATTATAAAAGTAGAAAAAGAAAACAATCAAAGAGAAGATTGTGGTAAAGAAAAAAGGGTAGAATTACATACGCATACGATGATGAGCCAAATGGATGGTTTGGCAGATGAAGTAAAATTAGTGAAACAGGCGATTGCGTGGGGGCAAAAGGCAATTGCCATCACGGATCATAATGGAGTACAGGCATTTCCCCATGTTTTTAACTTTGTGACCGGATATAATAAAGGAAAAGAAGAACAGGATAAATTTAAAGTCATTTATGGAACAGAATTGACTATGATCGATGATGAAGTTCATATTGTCACTAGGGCGAATGATCAAAATTTATTGGATCAAACTTATGTGGTTTTTGACTTTGAAACCACTGGGTTTAATGCAGGTGGAGCCGATACCATTATTGAAATTGGTGCCGTTAAAATTAAAAACGGAGAAATTCTTGAACGATATGATGAACTCATTAATCCAGGAAAACCTTTACCAAAAAAAATCACAGAAATTACCAATATTACAGATTCGATGCTACAAGGAAAAGATAATGAAGAAAATGCAGTAAAGAGATTTATCGATTTTTTTGGGGATTTACCCATGGTTGCTCATAATGCAAAATTTGATGTTTCCTTTTTGGAAATGGCTTATCAAAAATACGGCCTTGGTGAATTTAAAAATCCCGTCATCGATACTTTAGAGCTTTCTAGAACGTTAGATAATAATTATGCGAGACATTCTTTATCTGCTTTAGTGAAACGATATGAGGTTCCTTGGGACGAAGAGGCACATCATCGTGGAGATTATGATGCTGAAGGAACTGCACTTGTCTTTCATAAAATGTTGAAAAAACTTTCTAATCGTAATATTGATAATATGAATCAATTAGAAAATTTAGTATCAAAAGAAGATATTCATAAATATGGTCGCAGTCATCATATTAATATTTTAGCGAAAAACAAAGAGGGATTAAAAAATTTATTTAAATTGATTTCTCTTGCCAATACAACGTATCTTTATAAGACGCCTAGAATATTACGAAGTGCTGTTCAACAATATCGAAAAGGTTTATTCATTGGTAGTGGTTGCTATGAAAGCGAAGTATTTAATGAAGCAAAAAGTAAGAGTGAAGAAGAACTTTCGGATATTATTCGCTTTTATGATTATGTTGAAGTTCAGCCACTAGATTGTTATACCCATCTCATTCAAACGGGAGATTTTGGTAATGAATTAGAATTGAGTGAGCATTTGAAAAAAATTATTCGTGTAACGGAAGAGGCTGGAAAATATATTGTGGCTACAGGAGATGTTCATTACATCGATCCAGAAGATAAAATATATCGAGAAATTATTATTAATCAAAAAGTTCCTGGCGGAGGAAGACATCCACTAGCCCGTAATAATATTACCGAAATTCCAAATAATCATTTTCGAACGACAGACGAAATGCAGGAAGACTTTGCCTTCTTGGAGGATGAAGCTTTAGTAGATCGCCTTGTTGTTCAAAATCCGAATGCGATTGCCAAAGAAGTTGAAGAGATTGAAGTTATTATTGATACAGGAGGAATTCCTTTTTCTCCTAGAATTGATCATAGTATTGAAACGGTAACGAATATGGTCTTTCATGAAGCTGAAAATCGGTATGGGCATCCGCTTCCTTATAATATTGAAGAACGAATTAGTAAAGAACTATATGGAGACGGAATTTATGAGGCTATCCTGAAAGAAGTGGAGCGAGAAAAAATTTCAGAAGAGGAAAAAGAAAAAGAGATTTTTTCGAGACTTCATCAAGTGTTGATTCAAGGATTTGAAGTTGTAAAAGAGAAAATAAAACAAGAACTAAAAATTGAATCTCCATCTGCTTCCGAAGAGGAATTAGGTTCAATGATGACGAAAAAATTAGGAGGAGTCATTGGTGGGGGATTTGACGTTATTTATCTAATTGCTCAAAAGTTAGTAAAACACTCGAATGATGAAGGGTATTTGGTCGGTTCGAGAGGCTCTGTAGGATCTAGTTTTGTTGCGACGATGATGGGAATTACAGAGGTAAATCCTCTACCAGCACACTACTTATGTCGAAATAAAGAATGTAAATACTCAGAATTTTTAGATGAGAATCAAGAACCTTATGGAAAAGAATATTCCTCAGGTTATGATTTACCAGATAAAAAATGTCCGAAGTGTGGAGAAAAACTCGGAAAAGAAGGACAAGATATGCCTTTTGCTACCTTCCTTGGGTTTAATGCGGATAAAGTTCCCGATATTGATTTGAATTTCTCAGGAGATAATCAGGCAAGTGCTCATGCTTATACCAAAGTTCTTTTTGGAGAGGAAAATGTGTATCGAGCAGGAACGATTGGTACCGTTGCTGAAAAAACGGCTTTTGGATTTGTAAAAGGTTATTTAGAAGAAAAAGAAATTACGGATGTTCGGTCGGCTGAAGTGGAAAGATTGGCCTTAGGATGTACTGGGGTAAAAAGGACAACGGGACAACACCCTGGAGGAATTGTCGTTATACCTGCGTATATGGATGTTTTTGACTTTACTCCATTCCAATATCCAGCGGATGATGCGACTGCAGAATGGAAAACCACGCACTTTGACTATCATGCCATCGATCAAGATGTTTTAAAATTAGATATTCTAGGTCATGATGATCCGACGGTTTTAAGAATGCTTCAAGACTTATCTGGAATTGATGTGACCACCCTTCCTATGGATGATAAAAAAGTTTTCTCTCTACTGACTTCTCCTGAGGCGTTAGGTGTCCACAAGGAAGATATTTTATGTTCGACAGGGACTTTGGGTCTTCCAGAGTTGGGAACAAGATTTGTTATTAATATGTTGGAAGAGACAAAACCAAAAGGATTTGGAGAACTAGTTAAAATTTCTGGTCTTTCTCATGGGACGGATGTATGGGCTGGAAATGCTTCCGAATTAATTCGAAATCAAGTAGTTCCATTTAAAGATGTTATCGGTTGTCGTGATGATATTATGGTCAATTTAATGAATTGGGGCATGAAACCGATTCGAGCTTTTAAAATTATGGAATTTGTTCGTAAAGGAAAAGCCAGTAAAGACCCAGACACTTGGAAAGAAATGGCCGAGGAGATGCGCCAAGCAAATGTTCCCGAATGGTATATTGAATCTTGTAGAAAAATTAAGTACATGTTCCCGAAAGCTCATGCTTGTGCTTATGTTATGAGTGCAATTCGAATCGCTTGGTTCAAACTTTACCATCCTCTTTATTATTATGCTGCCTATTTTTCTGTTCGGGTGGATGATTTTGATATTGAAACGATGATTCAAGGATATGATGCCATCAAAGAAAAATTAGAAGATTTACAAGCCAAGGGATTTGAAGCGACAAACAAAGAGACAAATATTATAGAAACTTTAAAAATTGCCTTAGAGGCAACTGCCCGAGGAATTCATTTTTCTAATATCTCTTTAGAAAAAAGTCAAGCTAAAAATTTTGTGATTGATGATTCAAAAGAAAATACTTTGATTCCATCGTTCTCTACGATTGATGGCTTGGGTATTTCTGTTGGAGAAACTATTGTTTCAGAAAGAGAAAAACAACCATTTTTAAGTGTGGAAGATGTTCAAAAACGAGGGAAAGTTTCAAAAACGTTAATTGATAAAATGACGGAGATGAAAATTTTAGAAGATCTGCCTGATTCGAATCAACTTTCTTTATTTTAATAAACTACAGGAATGTAGTTTTTTTCTTGAAAAGAAAATCGAAGTATGCTATTCTATCTGTATTGAATAAAGGTGATACTATGAACAAAAATCCAATTGGAATTATGGACTCAGGAATTGGTGGCATCTCAGTTTTGAATAAAATTCGAAAACTGCTTCCTCAAGAAAATTATATTTTCTATGCGGATTCGATTCATAATCCGTATGGAAATAAAACCAAAGAAGAATTAGAAAAAATTGTCGATGAAATCATGACCCAATTTTTAAAACGTCAAGTAAAACTCGTTGTCGTTGCGTGCAATACGGCGACTTGTCAAGTAATTTCTTATTTACGAGAAAAATATCCACAGATTTTATTTGTAGGAACTGAACCAGCGATTAAGGTCTCTTTTGATCATTATCGTGAAAAATCAACTTTAGTAATGGCAACCCCTGGAACCATTCAAAGTGATCGCTTAATGGAATTAGATCATACGTATCATCAAAAATCACGAATTTTACTATCTTGTGATGGATTAGCAGAGATTATTGAAAATCAAGAATTAGAAACATTACCAACATATTTTGAAAATTTATTAAAGCCAATTGATTGCAAAAAAATTGAAGTGGTCGTCCTTGGTTGTACCCATTATCCTTTGATTAAAGAAGAAATTGAAAAAGCGATTGGGCATAAAGTGATCTTTATTGATGGATCCGATGGAATTTCTAAGAGAGTAAGACAGTTGTTAGTAGAAAATAATTTAAAAAATCCGCAGATTACTCAAGGGAAATTGTCTTTTGTCTTAACCAATCCAAATACAAAAAAAGTAATTGAAAAATATCTTGAATTTTAAGAGGTTTTTATGAATTACTCAGTATTAGTAAATAAAAAATATCCATATAAAGAGGAAAATTTTCAAAATAGAAAACTTATTGAAGTAAAGGTTGTAGAAGATGAAAAAATTTTGTTAGAGGAAAAAACAGCTTCTGCTTTCTTTCAGTTACAAGAATTTTTAAAAAACGAGAAAAATTTAACGCTTGAAATTTGTTTAGGATATGTAGAGTCAGATGAAAATGAAGTTCGTGAACATGGGACAGGGCTTTGTTTAGATTTTATTTTAAAGGAAGAATCGAACTATGAAGAAGTTTATCCCTATTTGGCAGAGTTTGGTTTTATATTGAGATATCCAAAAGGAAAAGAAGAAAGTACAGGCTATTCTTATGAACCTGGACATATTCGCTATGTTGGCCCTTCCTTGGCAACTTCTCTCATGGAGAAAAATTGGACATTAGAAGAGTATTATCAAAATTTATCGGCAGTTCTTGTTGTCAATAAAGAAGCGGGAATCTCCTCCCGCGATGTTGTCAATCTTGTCAATCGCTCTTTTTATACGAAAAAAGTGGGCCATACGGGAACGTTAGATCCGATGGCAACTGGTGTTTTGGTGATAACAATCGGAAAGGCAACTAGAATTGGCGAGTTGTTAACATCCTCTGAAAAAGAGTATATTGCCGGAGTTCAATTGGGTATTTCTACGGATACGTTAGATACTACGGGCATGATTTTGAACGAAATGTCAGTTCCTTCGAATTTAGAAATAGAAAAAGTGTTAAAAAGCTTTCAAAAAAAATACTGGCAAGAAGTACCTATTTATTCTGCGGTGAAAGTTCATGGAAAAAAACTTTATGAATATGCAAGAGAAAATAGTAAAGTGGATTTACCGAAAAGAGAAGTGGAGATTCAAAAGATTCAACTATTAGAAAAGAAAGAAGATTCCTTTATTTTTCAGGTAGTAGTAAGTAAGGGAACTTATATTCGAAGTTTAATTCGGGATATAGGAAAGAATTTAGGTGTCTTTGCTACCATGAGTAGTTTAGTTCGGACAAAACAGGGTATTTTTCGTTTGAATCAGGCTAGTACATTGCAGGAGATTAAGGAAGGAAAAGCTCGTCTTCTTTCTTTGTCTGAGGCATTAAAAAACTATCCAGTGGTTTTTGTAGATTCTATTCAAGAAAAAAAAGTAAAAAATGGTCAATCTTTAAAAAATACCAATCAAGTTGTTGGAACTTGTGTGTTAAAAAATGAAACAGGAGAAGTGATTGCCATTTATCGTGGAACGAAAGAGGTTTTAACTCCTTGGAAAGTATTGATATAAAAATAAGGAAAACTCTATAAAAAATAGAAGAAAAATAAATTTTTTGAAATAATGCTTGAAAAAAGAAATAAGTATTAGTATAATATAAATGCTTACTGATTCTTAGTTTGGAGATTTTCCGACTCCTTACTCAGTTTCAGCGAATGAAAGAAAGGAAGGATATTATGGCTTTAACAAAAGAAGAAAAAAAAGCAATTGTTAGTAAATTTGCAAGAAGTGAAAATGATACGGGTTCTGCTGAAGTTCAGATTGCAATTTTAACAAAAGAGATTAATGATTTAACAGAACATTTAAAAGTACATATTCACGATTTTCATTCTAGACGTGGGCTTTTAAAGAAAGTTGGACAGAGAAGAAATATGTTACAATATCTTCAAAAGCAAGATGTTACTAGATATCGTGAATTAATTAAAAAATTAGGATTGAGAAAGTAGACACATTTTTTGGTGTCTATTTTTATTCTTAGGAGGGTTTGAAATGGAAACGATTGATATTTGTGAGAAAGAAAAAAAGAAGACAGATATCAGCGAAAAGAAAATGATTGATACCTTAAATCAATTATTAACAGAAGATTTTAAGGAAGAGGAAATTTTCTTTTCAACAGAGGAAAAGAATTATGTGATTTCAATAGAAAAGAAAGAAACAGAAGAGACAAGGGAAGTATATGTGATTGTCAAAAAGGACAAGAGAAGTTTTATTCACTTTGTGGCACAAGAAGAAATGAAAACAGAAAATAGAAATCGAGAATATTTATTTTTCCAAAATTTGTATTCTTCCGATAAAATATATAAAACCTTTGATAAGGAAGGAAGAAGAACGGGAGTTTACAGAGAAAAGTACTATGGGTTTGAAAAAATATTATTTCAAGAGGAAGATGTAAAAAAAGTGACTTATAAAAATCATGACTATCTATTTGAAAAAAACAAAATGATCACACACGATCATAATAGAACTTACTTTTTTGATTTTCAACAATTAGAAAGTGGTTTGTGGAATCAAGGACAAAAACCGGTTTTACTTGATCAGATTATCAAGGAAAGAGAGAACTTTTTAGGAAGAGTGAAATGGCCGATTTCCAATGTTTTAGAAATGAAAGAAGCGTTAGAAGAAGTCTATGAATATGCACTATTTGATTTTCCGATTGAATTTAATTTTTCAAAGGATGAACTTATTGAAATATCTGATCAAATGAATCAATGGTTCCATTATGAAAAAGAAAATCAATGCCCTGTCAAAAGAAAAATAAAAAGTTAAGTTACATTGAATGAGAAAGGAAGTATAAAATATGAAGAAAGTATATGAGTTAGAATTTCATGGAAAGAAAATTGTAGTTGAACATGGAGAAATGGCCAAACAAGCGACGGGATCTGTTCTAGTTCGTTATGGAGATACGGTTGTTTTGGCCGCAGCAGTAGTAAATAAGAATGCGAATCTATTGTCTGATTTTTTTCCACTTACAGTTAATTATCAAGAAAAATTATATTCCGTGGGAAAAATTCCAGGAGGGTTTATTAAGCGTGAGGGAAGACCTACCGATAATGCGACGTTGGCTGCTAGAATGATCGATCGACCTATGCGACCACTTTTTCCTAGTGATTTTAAAAATGAAGTACAAATTATTAATACAGTTTTAAGTGTGGATCAGGATTGTTCTCCAGAGCTTACTGCGATGCTCGCTTCTAGTCTTGCTGTTTCCATTAGTAAAATTCCTTTTGATGGACCGATTGCAGGTGTTAAAATTGGTTATGTCAATGATAAATATGTTGTAAATCCAAATCCAGAACAATTAGAAAACTCTGTTCTTGATCTTACGGTTGCAGGAACGAAAGAGGCCATTAATATGGTAGAGTCTAGTGCCAAACAAGTAGAGGAAGAAATTATGTTAGAAGGCTTGATGACTGCCCATAAAGAAATTAAAAAATTAATTCAATTCGAGCAAGAAATTATCGATGATATTGGTGAAGAAAAGATGGAATATGAGCATTTAGAAATTTCAGAAGAAATGAAGGAGAGAATCGAAAGTCTTGCGACGAAGAAGATGGACAAGGCATTAAGAATTAAAGATAAATTAAAAATGCAAGAAGCGGTGGAAAATGTGAAAGAAGAGATTCTTTCTCTTTATGAGACAGAAAATGAAAATGAAAAAGAGGATGAATTAAAGGAATTATTGACAAAGGTAAGTATGGTACTTAGTGACATTGAATATCGCTGTTTTCGTCAAATTGTCGTAAAAGAACATAAAAGAGCGGACGGAAGAAAAATGGATGAAATTCGTCCGTTATCGACAGATATTGATATATTGCCTAGAACGCATGGCTCTGCTTTATTTACAAGGGGACAAACCCAGAGTTTATCTGTAACGACATTAGGCGCTTTAGGAGAACATCAGATTTTAGATGGTCTAAGTTTAGAAGATGGAAAACGATTTATGTTACATTATAATTTTCCACAATTTTCTGTGGGGGAAACGGGAAGATATGGTGCACCTGGAAGAAGAGAAATTGGACATGGTGCTCTAGGAGAAAAAGCCCTTCTTCAAGTAATTCCAAGTGAAGAAGAATTCCCTTATACGATTCGAGTTGTCTCTGAGATTTTAGAATCGAATGGATCCTCTTCTCAAGCATCGATTTGTGCAGGATGTATGAGTTTAATGGCTGCAGGAGTACCAATTAAAGCGCCTGTTGCAGGAATTGCCATGGGCTTAATCACAGATGGAGACGATTATACCATCTTAACAGATATTCAAGGAATGGAAGATCACTTAGGAGATATGGATTTTAAAGTGGCAGGAACAGAAAATGGAATTTGTGCACTACAAATGGACATTAAAATTAAAGGTGTTACCAAAGAAATTCTAAAAGAGGCCTTGGCTCAGGCGAAAAAAGCACGTCTTCAAATTTTAAAGGTAATTAAAAAACAAATCAAAGAACCAAGAAAAGAAGTTTCAAAATATGCACCAAAAATGGAAACATTTATGATTAATCCAATGAAGATCAAAGATGTCATTGGTCGAGGTGGAGAGATGATTACTAAAATTATCTGTGAAGCTTCTAATGTGACGGATGTAAATAATATCAATGCTGTAAAAGTAGATTTAGAAGATGATGGAAGAGTAATTATTTATCATACGGATAAAGAAATTATTGAAAAAACAAAGAAGATGATTGAAGATATTACGAGAGAAGTAGAAGAAGGAAAAATCTATGAAGCAAAGGTAGTCAAAATTGAAGATTTTGGTTGCTTCGT
The DNA here is from genome assembly GCA_947624845.1 of uncultured Bacilli bacterium. GTDB lineage: Bacteria > Bacillota_I > Bacilli_A > RF39 > UBA660 > MGBC119817. The sequence continues at coordinate 2,309 of CANQMB010000020.1, read as the reverse complement.
TCAACTATGGCCTGGATGCGAGGGAATGGTTCATATTTCAAAACTTTCTCATGATCGAGTAGAAAAAGTAGAAGATGTTGTTCATTTGGGCGATGAAATTTTAGTCAAAGCCATTGGAACTGACAAAAAGGGAAGATTGAACTTCTCTAGAAAAGATGCGTTACCAAATCGTGTTAGAAAAACCAAAAAAGAAGAAAAATAATTCTTCTTTTTTTCTTTTGGTTGACATAAATTTTATTAGGTGGTTTGTATGAAAAAAATAGGACAAATTCTCGGTGTTTTGGCACTTGTTCTCTTTAGTTTTTATTATACAGAAAAAGTAGTCTCTATTTTTAGAGAAAAAGATCCAATCATGAAGGCGATTAGGGAAAAAGAAAGCGAGTATCAGCAAGAAGCCGTCGATGCCAAACTGATAAAAAATCATGTGATTCCAGGCGCTCGTGGAAAAAAAGTAGATGTCTTAGAAAGTTATAAAAAGATGAAAAATTATGGAAAATATAAGGAAAGTTTATTTGTATTTCAAGAAATCGAACCCACAGTCTCTTTAGATGATTATTATGATCGCTATATTGAATCGGGAAATGGATTAAATAGTGGAGTTGCATTAGTTTTTCGAGTAGAACGATTTTCGAATATTAATCCCATTTTATCGATATTAGAAGCACGAGGAGAAAAAGCCACTTTTTTTGCCGATGGGTTATGGATTGAAAATAATCAGCAATTAGTACAGACGATGACGACGTTTGGGCACGAAGTAGAAGTTCTCTACTATAATGGTAGTTATGATGAAAATTATTTTAAATCGGCCATCGCGATTTTGGAATCGATTACAGCAAAAAAGAAAAATTATTGTTATGCAGAATATGATCAAAAAGAAGTGTTGGACTTATGTGGAAAAATGGGGATTCATACAGTCATTCCCACGTTGCAAGTAAAAGCAAAACCCTATATAGAAATTAAAAAGAAAGTGTCGGCAGGATCGATTATTAGTATGAAGGTAGATGCCATTTTAGAAGAAGAATTAGATATGGTAATTCGCTATCTCAATCAAAAGGGATTTTATTTGACCAATTTAGATGATCTTTTATCTGAAAAATAGCTAGCAATAAATACTAGCTATTTTTATGACAGAAGGGAAAAAAGGGTATATACTAAAAAAGAAGAAAAGGTTTTTTCATCATGTTCATACGTCTGTTTGATTTTTTGATTGAAGTAATTTCAAAAGTATCGTATAATAAAAAAGAAGAGAGTGATAATATGTACGATTATATGATTGGAACTGTAAGTTCTATTAAAAGTACAGGAATTGTACTAGAAGTTCATGGGATTGGATATTTTATTCATACGCCGAATCCTTATTCGTTTGATGAAAATCAAGAAGTGAAAGTTTATGTTTATCAACAAGTAAAAGAAGATGAACTCAGTTTATTTGGTTTTAAAGAAGAACAAGAAAAAGAACTTTTCTTGAAATTAATTGACGTCAAAGGATTAGGATGTAAAATGGCTCTTCCCATTCTTGCTACGGGTTCTTTAAAAGGAATTGTCGATGCCATTGAAAGAGAAAATATTCTGTATTTGAAAAAATTCCCGAAAATCGGTGATAAATTGGCAAAACAGATGATTTTAGATTTAAAAGGAAAGATCAATATTGATTCTTTAGAGACTGTAGAAGAAAATGAGATTGCTGAACTTTCAGAAGTGTTGAAAGGTTTGGGATATAAAGAAAAAGAATTTAAAGCAATTTTACCTAGAATCGATCGTAAATTATCTATCGAGGATCAAGTGAAAGAAGCCTTGAAATTGTTGTTGAAATAGGAGGTAAAAATGGAAGAAGAACGTATTGTAACGAGTAGGGAACTCGTAGATGATGGAATTATGGATAATACCATTCGTCCAGAAACAATCGAGGAATATATTGGACAGCAAGATGTAAAGGAGAATATCAAGGTATTTATAGAAGCGGCTAAAATGAGGGGAGAAGCGCTCGATCATGTATTATTATATGGGCCTCCTGGACTTGGAAAGACGACTTTGGCTTATATCATTGCTCATGAACTTGGTAGCAATATAAAAACGGCTAGTGGTCCCAGTATTGAAAAATCCGGAGATTTAGCGGCCGTTTTATCTACTTTGGAGCCAGGAGATGTATTATTTATTGATGAAATTCATCGAATGCCTCGTTTTATTGAAGAGATTTTATATCCTGCTATGGAAGATTTTACTTTAGATATTATTATTGGTAGTGAAGGAAATACGAGAAACATAAAAATTGATTTACCTCCTTTTACTTTAGTCGGTGCTACAACAAG
>CANQMB010000019.1 GCA_947624845.1 uncultured Bacilli bacterium | reverse complement strand
TCACCCCTATACCTAATAAATTCAAAGAACATATTTATAAAAAATAACACGTTACCAATTTATATTAATAACATAACAATATCAATAAGTCAATCAAAAAGTGCATTTTATTATAAAAAATCCTTTTTTTCGTTCTAATATTTCTACATGATAACATTTTTCCAAGTCGGAAATTAGCGATTTAGCGCCCTGTTCTTTACGAATTACTAAAAATAATTTTCCTTCTGGATCCAAAAATTCCTTCGCTCGCAACAAAATTTCATATACTACTTTCTTGCCTGCACGAATGGGAGGATTTGTGATGATCGCTGAATACTTGCCTTTAATATTTTGATAGATATCGCTTTCAAATATATGCACCGTATCCACAACATTTTCCTTCGCATTCCTCTCTGCTAAATGCAAAGCACGTCGGTTCACATCAATCATATCTACATAAATATCTTTCATTTTTGCGAGGACGATTCCAATTGGTCCATAACCGCATCCAACATCTAAAATATGAGTTCCCAAATCTTCTTTTATAACTTGTTCCAAAAGTAATCTCGTACCAAAATCTAATCCCTCTTTAGAAAAGACGCCTCGATCTGTATAAAAAATAAACTTTTCTCCACAGACAAAAACTTCCTTTCTTTGAATTTGACTTGGTAGATTCTCGTTTTCAAAATATTGTCCCATTCAACCATCCTTTTATAAACAAAGAAAGAGACAACTTCGACTAAAAGTATCCGTTGTCTCCTTTCGTAAACTATATTTTATAATAATATGAATCCTTTGTCAACATTTATTAACAAAAAAAGCAACCCATTGGTTGCTCTTTTATTTAATTTCAACTGTAGCTCCAGCTTCTTCAAGCTTCGCTTTGATTTCATTAGCTTCATCACTAGGAATATTTTCTTTAACAACACCATTTTGATCTACGATGTCTTTAGATTCTTTTAATCCAAGTCCTGTAATTTCACGTACAACTTTAATTACAGCAACCTTTCCTGCTCCTGGATCTGCAATACTTACTGTAACAGTGCTAGGTGCAGCATCTGTAGCAGCAGCACCTCCTGCTACTGGTGCAGCAACTGCAACAGCAGATGGATCTACTCCAAATTCTTCCTTCATTGCATCTACTAATTCCTTAATTTCTAAAAGATTCATTTCTTTTAAAGCACTAATAAAATCATCCTTATTTAATTTTGCCATTTTATTTTCCTCCTATTTCTAATTTTTTAATTTTCTTCTTTTTGATTCGCATATAAATCTAAGCAGATAGATAAATCTTTGACAAGACCAATCATACCACCAGCAAGCATTGTAAGTAATCCATCTCTTGATGGTAAAGATGCATATTCTGATAATTTCTTTTGATCTGCAATTTCTCCATCAATAATCCCTACTTTTAACACCAATGCAGAGTGGTCTTTTGCAAAGTCTGTTAAAATCTTAATTGGCGCAACTTGGTCCTCGCTGTATGCGAAAGCACTAGGCCCATTTAAAGAATCATTTAAGTCAATATTTAAATCATTAAATGCTCTAGCCATCAAAGTATTTTTATATACTTTGTAATCTGCACCAGCATCTCTTAACTTATGACGTAATTCTTTCGCTTCACTATCGGTAATTCCACGATAATCAAACAATACAATCGTACTAGCTCCTTCAACACGAGTTTTTATCTCATCGATGACCTTTTGCTTTTCCTTTAAGATTTTCTCACTTGCCATAACACACCTCCTAACTATTTCGGGATGCCACAAAAAAGTTCTTTCATCATAGACAAAAGAACTCTTTCACTTTATTTATAAAGTAGTCCTCGGTAGGATTTACAAATAACCTACTGTCTATGGCACCAACAAATCGATATTATTATAACTTAATTTTTATTATTTGTCAAAATCTTGAATATTAATCTTAATTCCAGGTCCCATTGTAGAAGAGATGGAAATATTTTTTACATAGTCTCCTTTTACAGTTGCAGGTTTTACCTTTAATATAGCTGCCACAAAGGCATCTAAGTTTTCAGTTAAATCTGCAACACTAAATGAAGATTTTCCAATTACACCATGAACGTTTCCATAACTATCTGTACGATATTCAACACGTCCTGCTTTCACTTCTTCAACAGCTTTTGCAACATCCATCGTAACAGTTCCTGTCTTAGGGTTTGGCATAAGTCCTTTAGGTCCTAATACCTTACCTAATTTACCAAGAAGTGGCATCATATCAGGAGTAGCAATCATCGTATCAAATCCGAACCAGTTTTCTTTTTCGATTTTCTCAATAATATCTGTATCTCCTACAAAATCTGCTCCAGCTTCTTTCGCTTTTGTTGCATTTTCTCCTTTGGCTACAACTAAGACTTTAATTTCTTTTCCAGTTCCTTTTGGTAAAGAAATCGCACCTCTTAATTGTTGATCTGCCTTCTTAGTATCTAAGTTTAATCTCATTGCTACTTCAATTGAACTATCAAAACTACTAATTGAAGTATCTTTTACTAATTGAACAGCTTCTTCTTTACTATAGATTTTATTTTTTTCTACTTTTTCCAAAGCAGCCATATATTTTTTACTTCTTTTTTTCATTTTTATTCCTCCTTATGTGGTACAAGCGGATATTACCTTCCACACGGGTAAAGTACCAATATGATTATTCTTCTGTATTTTCTTCTGTCGTAGTTTCTACTTCTTCTTTTTCTTCGTGAGTTTCTTGTTCCATTGCTTCTAACTCGGCTTCGCGTTTTGCAGCTTCTTTTTCTTCAATAGCAGCTTCTTTTTGTTGTTCAGCCAATTCTTGATCGTTAACACCTTCAACAGCAATTCCCATGTTTCTTGCAGTTCCTTCTACAATCTTCATTGCTTCTTCTACAGTATAACAATTAAGATCTGGTAGTTTTATTTCTGCAATTTCTTTAATTTGAGCTGGTTTTAAAGTTGCTACAACTTGATTAGCTCCTTTTACAGAACCTTTATTAACCTTTGCATATTTCTTTAATAAGAAACTCGTAGGTGGAGTCTTGATAACAAAATCAAAACTGCGATCCTCATATACTGAAATTTCTACTGGTAAAACATCACCCATTTTGTCACGAGTAGCTTCATTATACTTCGTACAAAATTCTCCTAAATTAATTCCGGCAGGTCCTAATACAGTACCAACGGGTGGTGCTGGTGTTGCTTTTCCAGCTTCGATTTGTAATTTAATTTTCTTTACTACTTCTTTTGCCACGAAAAACACCTCCTATAAATTTTAGTTTTCGCGAGTGGTCCAAATAGCTTTTCAATCCGCTTAAATAAAAGCATCTCAGGAGCTTCCCACTAAATCTATATTAAAATAATATAGCCCTTAAATAATATCATAGTATTTTATGATTTGCAACTGTTTTTATTCGTTTTGCGTATTTCTTTTTTTCAATACCTTTGAAGGTTCTATCACGTGATTTTCTACTAGTTGCGTTCCAATTTTATGAACAGATGTTTTTATAATTTTAGAAATTAAAGATTGAGATAGATGATACATTTGGGAAAGTTCTTTTTGATTCATGGGTTCTTCGTCTCCAAATCCAAAATATTTAGAGACAATTTGTGATTCTCGTTCCGTTAAAGTAGAAATTGCCTGTTGAATCGCTTCTTTTTCTTCAATCTTTTCACAATCGGAATCAATATGATCACAAGCGACAAGAAAATCTAAGAAAGTAAAAGGTACTCCCTCAAAATTTACTGAAATAGCATCATGAAGACTCACTTCATTCCTAAGTTTTTTCTTACTTCTTAAAAACATCAAAATTTCATTATCAATACAACGTGCTGAAAAGGTAGAAAATTTATTATTTTTATTCATGTCATAACAATCAATACTCTTAATTAATCCAATACAACCAATGGATACTAAATCTTCTAATAAAAAATCTGTATTAGAAAATTTTAAAGCTTCATGAATTACTAAACGAATATTATGAACAATTAATTCTTCTCTCGCTGTTGTTGAACCTTTGGACATTTCCTTAAACTTCTCTCGTATCTGCCCTTCAGAAATTGAAGGCGGTAGTTGAATTCCCTCAAATAATTGACTCATAATTTACCTTTACTTAAATCTAAGCTTTTTGAATTTGATTAACTTCAACTTCTACTGAAGTTTCTTGCCCAAACAAGTCCACTAATAGAGTAATTTTATTATTTGGTAAATCTAATTCATCAATTTTACCAAACATTCCTTTAAATGGTCCATCAACGATACTTACTTTTGCACCAATCTTTAAGTCTTCATCTACATCCATGCGACTAATACCCATATTGGCTAGTATCTTATCTACTTCATAAGGTTGCAAAGCCGTCGGTTTTGCACCTTTTCCACTAGAACCAATAAATCCAGTAACTCCTGGTGTATTACGTACTACATACCAAGCTTCATCCGTCATAATCATTTCAACTAAAATGTATCCAGGAAACATTTTCTTTATCTTTTCTTTGGTAACACCATCTTTTACTTCCACTTCTTTTTGTTCAGGAACGATTACTCGAAAAATATAATCTTGCATATCCATAGATTCTGCACGCATTTCCAATTTTTCCTTTACCTTATTCTCGTGTCCTGAATAAGTATTTACTACATACCATTGTTTTTCCATCATATACACTCCTTAATTAAATAACGAATGAATAAAAGCAAAAATAATATCAATCAAATAGAAAAATAAAGAACAGAATATAACAAATACAATTGTGGCAATTGAATATTTCACCATATCTTTCTTACTGGGCCAATGAACCTTTTTAAATTCACTTTTAACACCATGACAGAAAGTTTTAAAACGTGTAAGCATTCCAGTCTTTTCCTCTTTCTTTTTGTTCTTGCTTATTTTTACCTCTTTCATTTCTTCTTTTGTTTTCTTTTCGCTTTTAGCCATTTCATTCACCTATCTTTTTCCAAAATAAAAACACGTCCTTGTGTCTAAACGTAAGATACCACAAGAAGTTATTTTTGTCAACGCTTTAAGAACAGATCAAGAAAAAAAGTCGTATCTATACGACTTTAATGTACTTATAAAAGGGCAAAAACCCACGCGATCAGTGGAATAATCAAACTTAGAGAAACAATAATCGCTGGAAAAATATAAAGGCGAATAAACGCATTCCCATCATGATCTTCTAACTGACTATAGAATCTTCCAACATCTGTTGATTTCGTTAAACGATTGCCACGTTGTTGAGAAGAGGTAGAAAGATTTTCCCCTTCCTGTTGAATCATTCTTTTTGTTCTTTCTTCTATATAAGAAGCGTAATAAACTCTAGCCTTATTTACAATCACACCTCGATAATAAGGAATATCTTCTTCTGGAAGAAACACCGTAAATTCATCGAAATGTTCTTTTAAAAAATGGTGATTCAAACGATCATTAAAATTTGCATAAGACTTGATAGCCAAATAGGCCATGCTATAAATATTTTGTCTCACAATTTCTTTTTGATATTCTGGTTGAATTTGATCAATATCTTGAAATAAAATATTTTGTCGATCTTTGGACTGAATAATTTGGATATGATTGATATCAAATTCAGGGGACCCATCGAAACCGCGACTACTTATAATACCATATCCTTGATCATGAATATAATGCATGGTCATATCCATATTTAAAAATAATTCCTGATATTCTTCTTTGGTATGGGTCTGTCTCAACCACTCTTTCAATGTAATATTTTCCATCATATCCTAGTCACCCTATTATCATTTTATATCAATTTATAAAAAAAAACAAATGATAATTCCATTTGTTCCCCATTAAACTTCAATTAGATACTTTTTTACATGTGAATTTTTCAGTTTTGTTCGAATATGACTTAATGCACTATCCACTTTTCTTTTAGGAATATCTAATAATGTACTAATTTCTTGATACCGAAAACCATTGAGACGAAGTTCAAAAACTAAGGCAATATCTTTCGGTAAATTATTTTTAAAGTCTAAAATTTGCAATACGTAATCTGAAAATAATAAATTCTCATAAGGTCCATCCTCAGAAGAGGCAATACATTCTGCAAAGGGATCTCGAACATCATCAAACTGGATATCCAGAGAATAACTATGATTTAAAACTTCTTGACGCATAGAACTGAGTCTTTTACAATACGTCGATAATTGCCTTTCAATACAAACTAAAGCAAAAGTATAAAACAAGACTTGATTTTCTGGTCGATAATTTTTAATTGCTGAATAAAGGCCAAGGAAACCTTCCTGAACTAAATCATCTAATTCTGCGCCACGAGAAGAGGCAAAAGATAAATATTTGGGAGCAACCTTCATAATTAAATTTTTATATTTTGCATACAAAATTTTCTCTGCTCGTTCATCTTTTTCTCCAATTAAATATAACATTTCATAATCATTGACATTTTTATAATCCATAATCTCCTACTTTCTATTACGGATTACCTCATAGATCATAATACCACTAGCAACGGATGCATTTAAACTATTAGTAGTTCCATACATTGGAATTTTTGCCATAAAATCACAAGAAGAACGAACCAAGCGACTGATCCCTTTCCCTTCGTTGCCAATAATCAACACAATCTTTCCACTGTAATCAATTTCACGATAATCGGTGCTATCTTCCAGTGCAGTTCCGACAATCCAAAAGCCATGATCTTTTAAAGTAGATATCGTCTGATTTAAATTAGTCACTTGACAAACAGGTAAATGATAAATAGCACCAGCACTTGTTTTTACAACCGTAGGTGTCACTCCAGCCTGTCGATCTTTCGCAATAATTACCCCAGATACCCCTGCGGCCTCACAAGTTCGAATAATTGCACCTAAATTATGTGGATCCTCAATATGATCTAGCATAACTAAAAAATTAGACTCTAACAATTCTGTTAAATCTTTATATTGGTAATCTCGAATTTCTAACATTATACCCTGATGAAGCCCATCTACCAAATGATCCATTTCATATTTTCGTAAAGTTTCGACCTTGAAAATATTATTTTCTAATAACGAAAGTATTTCTTTATCATCAAAATTTTCTTGTAAAATTACTTTTTGAATGTTTTTTGGATTTTTTAAAAATTCTTTCGCAACATTTTTTCCATAAACTAACATAAATTTCCTCCAAATATCATCTTCATAATTTCATCAATTCGTTCTTCTTTCTTTTCCAAGCTCAAATAACCAATTAAACTCTCTAAACCCGTAGCATATTTATAGTCCCCGATCGAACAATTTTTAGGATGGGAAGTTGTTTTGTAATTTCTTGCTCTTTTTATAATAGTTATTTCTTCTTCAGTAAAAAAATTTTTTTCTAACAGTTTTTGAACAAAGAAAGATTGTCTCTTAGCACTTACATATTGAACGGATTCTTTTTGAAGATCATTGACATTGGCAATTCCACGTTCAATCAAATGTCTACGGACATAATTTTCATATATTGTATCCCCGAGATAAGCAAGGACTAAGACATTTTTTTCTATTGTTTTCATTCAACCACCAACTTTAGTATATCATTAAAAAGAAAAATTGACTATTCGTCAATTTATTTTATTATTTTATAAGTAGTTTGCTCTCTTCCATCCAATAATTGAATTCCCTTTTCCAAAAGTTCATCTCGAATTCGATCAGCCTCTTGATAATTTTTATTCGCCTTCGCTTCTTTTCTTTTTTCAATAGCCTCTAAAATATACTGTTCTAAATTTGGATCAATCTCTTCTTCTTCTAGTAAAGAAAGAGACAATACTCGATCAAAATCTTTTACTAATTCACGTTTTGTAAAATCATTCATACTTTGATCTTTTAAAACATCATAAAGTACAGTTAACATCATAGAAGTATTTAAATCATTTTCAATCGCTTCTCTAAATTTTTGTTGATAGCCCTTGGCAAAATTTTCTTGATATTCTCCGTCGTTTTTTAATCCTCGAACTTTATCTTTTAATTTCTGATAAGCTTTTTTCGCTTGATCTAGAGAATCATATGAAAATACTAATGGTTTTCGGTATTGACTTCCCAAGCAAAAATAACGATAGTCTAGGGGATGATAACCTTTAGAGATTAATAACGATACTGTTAAAAATTCACCACTAGATTTGGCCATTTTACCACTTTGATCATTTAAAAACTCTCCATGAACCCAATACTTACACCATGGATGACCAAAATAAGCTTCACTTTGTGCAATTTCATTCGTATGATGAGGGAAAATATTATCAACAGCACCACAATGGATATCTAGATATTCACCTAAATATTTACCAGAGATTCCCGAACATTCAATATGCCATCCTGGATAACCGACGCCCCAAGGAGAATCCCATTTCATCGCTTGATTTTCAAATTTAGATAGCGTAAACCAAAGCCCGAAATCCGCTGGATTTTTTTTCGCTTTATCTTCTTCGACAGTATCACGAACTCCAATCATTAGCTCTTCTTTCTTTTTTCCAGAAAGTTGATAATAATTTTTCGCTTTACTAATATCAAAATATACGTTGCCAGAAGAAATATAAGCATAACCATCACGTAATAGTTTTTCCACCATTTGGATATAAGTATCAATATGATGACTCGCTCTTTCAATAGTTGCAGGACGTTTAATGTTTAATAATTCCATGTCTTTTAAGAAAGCTTCGGTATAAAAATCCGCAATCTCATAGACCGTCTTCCCCTCTTTTTTTGCCCCACGAATCATCTTATCTTCACCAGAATCACTATCACTAGTCATATGACCAACATCGGTAATATTCATCACTCTTTTTACTTCATAACCTAAATATTCCAAACCCTTTTGTAAGATATCTTCAAATATATAAGTACGAAAATTTCCAATATGAGCATAACTATAGACGGTAGGACCACAAGTATACATACGAACAACTCCCTCTTCATGAGGAATAAACTCTTCTACTTTTCTAGTTAACGTATTATATATTTTCATAAACTCCACCTCAAACTTCCACTATAGTATATCACAAGTTTCAAATTTCGTTAACCAAAATCATGGCGAAGAAAGATTTTGCACAGTAATTGTGGATTTCCCTTGGATAAAACTCTCAATAATCACCGCATCGATCTCTTCTGAAATAATTTTATCCACTTTTCTAGCACCAAATTTTTGAAAATCACATCGCTTTTTAATTTCTTCCACAAGTTTTGTTGAAAACTTAATTTTTATTTCCTTTCTTCTTTTCTTTAAATTTTCTAATTTTTTTAGAATAATTTTTTCAATGATCGAACTTTCCATATGATTAAAATAAAAGATATGATCTAGTCGATTCATAAATTCCATACCAAAATATTCCTCTAAAGAATCTGTCTGTGCTTGTTTTTCATCATTTTGAAATCCAATGGACTGATTGCGACTTCCTAAATTTGAAGTCATGAAAATTAAGGCATTCGAAAAATGAATTTCTTCTCCTTTACTATTATGGATGACACCTTCATCTAAAATTTGTAAAAAAAGTTTTAAAACGCTGGGATGTGCCTTCTCTACTTCATCTAAAAGAAGGATGGTATGAGGATGTTCAATGACTCGGTTTAAAACCGCACTTTGATCATGATATCCGACATATCCAGGAGGAGCCCCAATTAATTTACTGATGGAGTGTTCTTCTTTATATTCACTCATATCAATTCTTAAAAAGGAATTTTTTGGTACTTGTGTTTTTGCATATTCTTTGACTAAAGCCGTTTTTCCTACGCCGGTAGAACCGACAAACAAAAAGGAATACGGACGATGAGGTAGATAATTACTACGATATTTTTTTGTAAATGAGACCAATTGTTCAATAATATCTTCCTGACCTAGTATTTTCTCATTTAAATTTTTCTCTAGTTTTTCCATTTCTTTATTTAAGTTTTTTCCAGACTCAAAAATAGGAATTTTCGTCTTCAAATAAACGACTTCTCGAACCATCTCTTTTGTAATTTCTTTTGGTTTTTGATTTTTTAAAAATTGTAATTCTAATTTATTTTTTTGATCTTCCAAAAAATACTCCTCTTTTTTATAATTGGAAGCCTGTTCAAAATTTTGATCCATAATCGATTGATTCTTTAAGTTTTGAATTACCTTTAATTTCTTATTGATCTCCTGTAATTTCTTTTCATTTTTCCCAAGAGAAAGACTGGTTTTCGCGCATACCTCATCTAAAATATCAATTGCCTTATCCGGCTGTTTTCGATCATAAATATATCGATTGCTAAGTTCAATAATAAAATCGATCACTTCATCTGAAAGAATCGTTCCATGATAACTTTCATAAATTGGTTTTAAATGTGTTAAAATATCTTTGGTCTTTTCTTTGGTTGGTTCTTCGATAAGCAATTTTTGAAACCGACGATCTAGTGCCTTATCTTGTTCCATAAACTCTTTATATTCACTAATTGTAGTGGCACCAATTACCTTAATTTTTCCTCTTGCCAAAGCGGGTTTTAAAATATTGGAAGCATCAATAGCACCTTCAGCCCCTCCAGCACCGACTAACGTATGAATTTCATCAATGAATAGAATAATATCCTCATTATTCTCAATCTCTAGGAGGATTTTATTCATCCTTTCTTCAAATTCACCACGGTATTTAGTTCCAGCGATTAAAGAAGCCATAGAGACCGATAAAATTCTCTTATGATACAAACTTTTTGGCACTTCTTTATTTTCAATACGAGTAGCTAACTCCTCCACAATCGCCGTTTTCCCAACCCCAGCATCTCCAATTAACAAAGGATTATTTTTAATTCGTCTAGATAAAATTTCAATAACTCTAGACACTTCTTCTTCTCTACCGATCACTGGATCAATTTCGCCCTTTTGTACTTTTTTATTAAAATCAACTGCATATTCTTCAATACTCAATTTTTTCTTTGAAGTTTTTTTGTACATAATTTTATTCGAAAACTCATTATACAGTTTATCAATATCGATTCCCATTCCGACCAAAAGTCGAATCGCAACGCCCTCTCCTTCTTCTAACAAAGATAAAAAAAGTTGTCCTACTGTGACTTCTTTTTCTTTTTCTTCTTTGGCATCTAGCATCGAAGACTCCAATATTCTTTTTAGAAGTGGTGTATATAAAAACCATTGATTTGCCGTTTTTCCAACCCCGACAATTTGAATCAATTCTTCCCGAAATTTTTTATAATTAATTCCATAACTTTCTAATTTCTTCGTTACCGATAAATCTTTTTGATTTAAAATCGCAAGTAACAAATGTTCACTACCAACATAGGGATGTTTCAACTTTTGCATTTCTCGTTTGGCATCCATGAGTACTTTTTGAGCTTCTTCACTAAATTTTGAAAACAATGTTATCCCCTTCTTTCTAACTATATTCTATGATTATTTTGAGATAACTTTCAATAATTTATGTTCAAAAAATTATGACAAAATCCACAAAAAAAGAAGCCCAATGGCTTCTCATTTTTCTTTTAAATAAGCACTAATATGATAAAGATAACAAATAGTGCAGCTACAAATTCAAGTGCAAACTTCCAAACGTTTTTCAACCAATCTTTATAAGAAACACCTAAATAAGAAATCGTTCCCATTAAGATGATACTCGTTGGTGCCACTAACATAACAGCACCATACAAAGACTGGAACATTACTGCAATTAATGGATATACAGTTTGATCAGTTACAACACTTGCCAAATAAGGAACTACACTTTGGAATGCATAAGATGCATCGACATTAAGTGCACTAGATAAGATAGCAACAACACCAGTAGTAGCAATATTGAATCCTTTTGTAAGATCAAGAATAACTTTATAAATTACTAATTGATATGAATGATAGAATACAATAACTAAGCAAGTATAAATCAATACTACTAATGCAGCTGGTTTTAAAACCTCTTTTGCCCCTTTAATAAATGATTGCATATAATCATCAAATTTTACTTTATAAATAAAGGCAATAATTAAAGATGCAATAACAAGAATTAAATTTAACTCAGCAACTGACCAAGTGCCAAACGCTGGAACATTTCCTAGCAATTTACCAAAGATTTCAAATCCAAATACTTTGAAACCAATAACAGCTGAATTAATATCATCAAAAACTGTTAAATTGAAGGCTTCACTCCAAGAGATAAATCCTAAAACCATAATGACTAAAATAAGGTCTAAGATTAATACTAAAGGCCAGATTTTCTTTTTCTTTCCTTTTTGTTCTTCTGGAATATAACCAGAAGCAAGCTCTGCACTTTTTTTCGCTCCTTTTAATTTGTGAGAATCAGCATAACGAATCGTATTAAATACTAACAATACGAGTCCGATAACTAAAATAATGATCTTAGTCACAATTTCAGTTGTCAATTCTACTCCTAATACTTGAGTCAAAATTGTAGAATTATTTGCAGAAAAAGTACTTCCTGCAAGTCCTACCATCACTGATCCAACTGTAGTTAACGCTGCAACTACTTTGTCATATCCCATCAGCAATACTAATGAGAATACGAATGGGAAAAATACAATTAGACCTAACTCAAGTCCACAAACAGAAGTCAAAATAGCAAACAAGCACATAATAACTGCTAAAACTATTTTTTCTTTGCCTTTGAATTTTTTCACAATAGAGTCTAGTAATGTTCTATAAGCGCCTGTTTTATATAAAACGCCATAGAAACCACCAACGACTAAGATGAAAATTGCAATATATCCAAAGGATGCAAATGCAGTAAGTGGATATGAGAATAAATCAAATAGTCCCATTTGAATGCGTCCTTCTTCTGCATAACTTGTCTGGAATGTAGCAACTGGAAAAATCCAACTAAGCAATGCCAAAACAAGTATTGTAATTAGGACGACTTTTACTGTATTATGTTTTTTCATCATAATTACCTCCCATTATCATTATACTTTTTTATGAACGATTTTACAAGTATTTCCAGTGGATTTTTATGAAATTTAAATGAAATTTTTCTATTCTTTGGAAAAATCGAGCAATGGATTCATCACTTTTTGCAAATAACATTTTCCACAAAGCGGTTGATAACAAACTTGTCTATTTTCTCCATCAATCAAAACTTCGTCTCCACCAAGCGAATATTTTCCATTTTCCATTCGAGCATTAAAATGAGCCTCTTCTCCGCAAGGACAAAGCGTAATCGTATCTAACTCCTTAATAGAATCTGCCAGTTCCAATAATCTTTTGCTACCTAAAAAAAGTTCACTTTTAAAATTTGTTTTTAATCCGTAACAGGTAACAGGAATATCAAATTCTTTGGTCAATTGCCATAATTCTTCTACTTGAAGAGGTGTTAAAAACTGAGCTTCATCAATCAAAATTAAGTCTGCTTTTAAAAGTTTTTTCATATAACGAGCAGAAAGTAAAGAGCTCTTTTCATCTAAAATAATATCTACTTTCTTCTTAGCACCCATTCTAGAAATCAAATAATCTTTCCCTTTCGTATCACAGGCTGGTTTTATAATTAAAACCTTTTTCCCATTTTCAGAAAAATG
>CANQMB010000018.1 GCA_947624845.1 uncultured Bacilli bacterium | reverse complement strand
AATATAAATAGAAAGGGATCAATCAATAAGAAATTAATTAATATTTCTATAAGATTGATTATACGTGATTTTATGAAAAAATTCCGGATGTTAGATGAATCTTTTATTTGTACCCACTGCAAAAAAAGCGTAAAACCATTAAGTTATACGGCCAGAGATCATTGTCCTTACTGTCTATATTCTATCCATGTAGATATCAATCCAGGAGATCGAATGAACCCTTGTCATGGACAATTAAAACCAATTGGAATTGAAAAGTTTAAGGATACCTATAAAATTTTATATCGATGTGAAAAATGTGGAGAAAAGCATAAAAATATTATGGCTAAAGATGATAATATAGAAAAAATAATTGAAATTTCTAAACAAAATTAAAAGAGAATCTCTTCTCTTTTAATTTTTTGGTTTAAAAAACAAGGCAAAGATGAAAGAAAAAACGATGGCGGCTGTAATTCCTGAAGCAGTAAGATCAAACATCCCCATGACAATTCCAAGAGGTCCTACTACATCGACCCTGGAAAGAGCACCATGAATTAATAAATGTCCAAAACTAGTAATAGGAACCATCGCTCCACCACCGACAACTTCTACAATTTTATCATAAATACTAAACGTATCTAAAGCAGCGCCGATGACTACAAAAATACTAGTAATGTGTCCAGGAGTCAGTTTTGTATGATCTAAAATAATTTGGGCTATTAGACAAACAAAACCTGCAAATAAAAATGAATATAAGTACATCATTCTACCGCCTCCAAACTAATTGCATGTGCAATACTTAAAATATTTTCTTTCTGATAGACAAAGGTTGGAGAAAATAAAGCTCCTGTTGCTACCAATAGCACTCGTTTTAACTCTTTCTTTTTTAATTTATCCAAAACCATCGTAAAGTTTACCAAAGCACTACAGACAGGTCCACTTCCTCCCGCTTGGACTTCTTTTTGCCGATCGGTATCATATAAAATAACACCACAATCATTATAATTTTTCGTTAAATCGATATTGTATTCTTCATTCATAAAGTCAATTAAAATCTCTTTTCCATATTTCCCTAAATCTCCCGTTAAAATCAAATCATAATCACTTACTTTACGATTCATTTCTGTCAAATGACGATAAATGGTATCAGCGGCAGCTCCAGCCATGACAGCGCCCATATGAAATGGATCTTTTTGATTATAATCGACAATTCTTCCAATGGTACCTGATTCAACTTTGACTTTACTTTTCTCATCTGATAATAAAACAGAGACTCCTCCCGTCGCCGTGAAAGTAGCACTCATTGGTTTTGGCGCTCCATATTCCGTTGGATTTCGAAATTGCTTTTCACTGGACATATTATGAGAACTAGTGGCAATTACCACATTTTTTTCGCGTTTACAATCAATGAAAGTAGCAGCTAAAAGCATGGCTTCTAAACTGGTTGCACAGGCACTATATACGCCCAAAAATGGCGTGTTCAAAGGACTTCCTGCATAACTAGAAGCCGTGATTTGATTCAATAAATCTCCAGCGATAACTAAATCAATTTTTTCCTTGTTTATACCACTTTTTTTCAAAAGAAGTTCTAAACTTTCTTTTAAAAGCTTGACTTCTGCCTTTTCCCAGGAATTCGTTCCAAAATATAAATCACTGTATTTCTTATCAAAATATTTTTTTAATGGTCCCTCAGCCTCATAAGGACCTACTACGGATGCAGACTCTTGCAAATAGACATTTTTAAATTTAAGACTCATGCTCCACCTCCAATTAAAAGACGGAGAATTCCAAAAAACCAAGCGGAAACAACACCATATAAAATAACTGATCCAGCTAATTTAAACATGTTGCTACCCAACCCATAAATAGGCCCTTCTTTCCGATAATCGATTGCTGCTGAGGTCATGGAATGAGCAAAACCAGTAATGGGAATTAAAAGACCACATCTAGCAAAATTAACAAGCTTATCAAAAAAGCCAAGGGCAGTACCAAAAGAAGCAATAAAAATTAAAGTAATCATCATAAACGTAGAAGCCTCACTACGAGATATGTGAAATTTACAACAGAAAAATTGAATCAAAGCCTCTCCCAAAAGACCTACAAATCCTCCAACGAGGAATGCAAGCAATGCATTTTTTTCTCTTTCTTCTTTTGGTTGATGACGTTTTACAATTTTTTCATATTTTTTGTTTACCATAACAATCACCATTACTAGTATGAATTTTTTTTAAAAAATTATACAAAAAAAGGAAATTATACAATTTCCTCATAACCTAGTTTTCAATTTATTTAATACCTTACTCTCCTTTCTAGATACTTGTACTTGGGAAATTCCCAAATCTTTAGAAACTTCTTGTTGCGTTAAATCCATAAAATACCGACTATAAATTATTTTTTTATCCTCCTCCTCTAATTGATCGAGTTCTGTTTTTAAATCTAATATTTCATCCGAGAAAGCATGTTCACATTTTCCTAATTTATCATAAAGGTTCATATCTTCCTCTTGCAAGGCATCTAAGCTTTTAATCATCTCACCCGAAGAGAGTGCTTCTTTAATTAAAGATTCATCGATTTCTAAAAATATAGAAAGTTCAAAATCTGTAGGTTCTTTCATTAATTTTTGACGCAAAACCTCTCTTCCTTTTTCTACTGCTTTACTAATTTTATATAGATCTTTACTCACTTTTATACTTCTATTTTCCTGAACATATTTATGAATTTCTCCAAAAATATAAGTATAGGCATAAGTTGAAAATTTCACACCATAACTTTCATCAAAATGTTTCCAAGCATTCATCAATCCCAACATGCCAACTTGATATAAATCTTCTTTGTCAAAATAATTATGATATTTAGAAACAATACTCCATACTAAATTTTCATATTGTAATATTTCTTCCATTGTTCCTCCTATACTGTCAAATATTGAAAAGCATCAAATTCGTTTTCTACAAAGAATAACCCCCTTTTCCTTTTACCAATAAATTTCTCTTTCTCTTTTTCCAAACCACAGAGGACAACTTCTCCGCATTTTAGAAAAATTTCAGTTAATTTATTAGAAATTTGAACTAAAACATCATTATTGGCAATTTGAACATCTAAAAAATTAATTACAAAATTCATCGTTCCCTGCTCATACAATAAATAATTGATCTCTTCTGAAAATTGTTCGATCGTCTTTTGGTTTAAAAAACCATAAAGTCTTAAAAAAATAATCCCTTGATTTACTTTAATTGTAATTTGAAACATAGGCTCACCTCGTGTTCTCACTATATCTTAAAAAGAATATTTTGTCTTTACTTTCGACAAAACAAGACAAAAGTTTTAATCGACAAAAAAGGAGATTAATTGATATCTCCAGTAACTACTTTCTTTAAAGTATGACCAATGAAATCAAAATAATTCAATCGCTCCACTTTTTCTTTAGACACTAAATCTTGTGAAGCAACAACTTGATCTCCTTCTTTTATTGTAATGGTTCCTAATTTTTGATTTTTTCGAACGGGTAAATCAAAAGAACTTATTTTAGTTTGAATTGTATATTTTTTATCTTTTGTTCCACGTTTCTGTAAAATAGAAACATCATAGGCCGGAACTAATGTAATTTTATTTTTTGTTCCTTTTTCAATTTCAATTTCTTCAATTTTTTCTCCTTTAGATCTTATTTTTTGTACCTCTACAGTCTGAAATCCATAATCTAAAAGTTCAATGGATTCTTGATTTCGAATCTTAGAATCTTCTTCTCCTAAAACGATGGCAATCAATCGCATATTATTTTTTTTAGCTGTAGCGGCAAGACAGTATTTTGCTGCATCCGTATGTCCTGTTTTCAGTCCGTCAGCACCCTCGTAAAAACGAATTAATTTATTTGTATTCACTAACCAAAATTTATTTTCTGTATTTTGTCTCAAATAATCTTCATAAACAGATGAAAAATCTAAAATTTCTTCATGATTTAACAATTCTCTGGCAATCACAGCCATATCATAAGCACTCGAATAATGATCTTTGGCATCAAGACCCGTACAATTTTGAAATTTTGTATTTTTAAGTCCTAACTGCTTCACTTTTTGATTCATTTTTTGGACAAATTTTTCTTCACTACCACTAATCACTTCGGCCATTTGAACTGTAGCATCATTCGCACTCGCCATGGAAATTCCTTTAAATAAATCACGGATACTCATTTTTTCTCCTGTCTCCAAATAGATCTGAGATCCACCCATATCCTGGGCATTTTTACTGACTGTAACAATATCATCCCAATGGATGGTTCCGGCCTCAATTTCTTCTAAAATTAGAATTTGAGCGACCATTTTAGTCATTGATGCCACAGGAACTTGTTCGTTTTTATTCTTTTCAAAAATAATTTTCCCAGTAGAGGCTTCCATTAAAAGCCCACTCTTGGCATTTGGAATTAAATCTTCAGCAAACACAGAAATCGGAAAAAAGAAAAAAGAAAAGATTCCTATTAATAAAAATTTTTTCATCATAACCTCCTATAATTTCATATGATAAAATAGAAAAAACTATTCTAAAAGAGAGTAGTTTTGATATATGAAAGTAGGTGATTCCAATGAAAAATCTATTCCTTTATATACTAGCAATTTTACTCATTTTAATAGCCATTATTCTAAATCTCGCCTTAAAGAACACAAGTAGAGATCAACGATTGGCTACATTAGATCATATTGATCAAAAAATTTCTTTTTTTCACTATAAAAATATAGATCGCTATATAAATTATCATCTAAAAAATAAAAAAATTCCTATCCGAGAGGTAATTATTCACGTCAATATGGGACTCGATTTTCCTTATTATGATAATACACGACCTGCCCCTAAGAAAAATACAAATCAAGTTTTAGTCAACAAATACTATTATTTAGGCGAAAATTATGTTCCCGACAATTTAGTAGAAATCGATGAAGGCTATAGTAAACCAGGAATGCTTCTCGTAAAAGAAGCTGCGCTTTCTTATATTCAAATGGCAAAAGCAATGGCATCTGAAAATTTAAAAATCCGTATTATTTCCAGTTATCGAAGTTATCAATATCAAAAAAATCTCTATAACCGCTATCAACAGATGGACGGCAAAAAAAACGCCGATCGCTATTCCGCTCGTCCTGGATTTTCGGAACATCAAACAGGCTTAGTTATTGACTTAGATAACGAAAAAACTACTTATGAAGAATTTGGAACGACACAAGAATTTACTTGGCTCATGAAAAATGCGTATCGCTATGGCTTTATCCTAAGATATCCAAAAGGAAAAGAAATAATTACTGGCTATACATATGAACCATGGCATTTTCGTTATGTTGGAAAAAAATTAGCCAAAACATTAAAAAAACAGCAGATTACACTCGATGAATACGAGGCAATGACTCCTGTTAACTAATTCCTTTTCTCTCATCAAATTCCTTTTTAAAATATTGATAGAGTTTATAAAATAACATAAATAAAATCCATATAAATAAAATCAAATTACTAACTTGTACTAAAGAGAGAATAGTATCATTTTTATAAATTTCAACAGAGGTAGAAAAATAAATTCGATGATTAGCAACCTGACCAATCACTTGAATATATAAAATATATAAAATACTAAATACACTCATATTCAGGTATCGAATAAATTTAGTTAATTTTTTACTAAACATCGTATAGACAATTCCAATAGTTACAAATAAAATAATCATAAAATACATAGCCAAAGAAGGAAAATAAATATAATTCATAATATATTTAATAACCCCATCGATACTCTGCTTTGTGTAATCGGAATAAAATAGGCAAATGATCATAAAAAAGATAACATATAAGAAAACACTGATGACTTTGACCACTTGTTCTTCTCTTTTTAAATTTAAAAGTAGAAAGACAAATAACAAAACTCCAATAATCAATAATTCAATCGACATAAAAGAGGAAAATAAAGATTTTAAAACAACAATTATTTTTTCAAATAAATTTAAAACCATACATTTTCCTCCTATACTAATTCAAAAATATAGATTGTCTGTGCAAAATCATTATCTTTGGTACAAGTAATTAGAGTCAATGCATTCTTCTTATAGTTATCGCGATGAATGGCAACTACACCCGTTTTTGGTTGTTCTTCTATTTTTACCAATTTGTATTGGTATTTTTTATTATTATAAACAACATTTGCCCGATCTCCTATTTCCAATCGATAAAGATAAGCAAAAAAGGAAATATAGGCATCTCCAGAGTGAGCCATTAAAATAAAATTCCCATTTTTTACATTAGGATAATCGGCTTGTTCCGATATCGCTATATTATAATTGATATCATTATATCTTGAACCTTTTGAAACAAATCCTCTCTTCAAACCAATTTTGGGTATTTCTAAATAACCAATATAGTTATAATGAATACTATTTTCTGTATTCTCTATAGAATCTCCTTCATTATTTATATTTTCAATATCCAATGATTCAATTTCCTCACTAGTACCCGAATCATCTGCTAACTTTAAACGAACGTTTTCAAAGACTTCTTCTTTTAACGTCTGCAAATAATTCCAAGATAAGCACACTACCCCACAAAATATAAGGAAAGAGCCAAATAGTAGCAAGTGGCTCTTTCTAATTTTATTCATTTTCTTTTTTTGGTTTAACACTTGCATAGATGACTGCAATACCACAGATTAGGATAATTCCACCAGCAATGTAAACGCTCATTGGAATATCCATTCCAGTATCTGGCGCTGGGGTAAGTGGTGTATTTTTCATAACAACTGCAGTAACAGAGCCATCATCTTTAACTTCGAATTGAATACTTTCTGAACTTAACTCGTAACCTTCTGGAGCGATAGTTTCAGTTAAAGTATATTTACAAGTATCTGTTGTTACAGGTAAAGCCTCAATGTAATGTGGTTCTGTTGTTGAAACCCATTTAGCTACTTCTTTTCCGTTACAATCGTGAATAACTAAAGTAGCACCAGGAAGTTCTTTTGAATTTGTAATATCTTGTTTACTAACTTGAACCTTTCCTGTTGGAACATTAAATTGTAATTCAATATTCGCATTTTGATTTAGATTATCAAAGGCACCTACTAAAGCTGTTTGAGAAGATTCTGTACTGTGTTTATATGCAAATACTTGTTTATGTTCAAATGTACCAGTAATATTTGCCTTCAAATCGATACTATTTAAATCTTTTAATTTTTCTAATGGAACCCGAATCTTAAATTTTTCCAAAGCTCCGAAGACAGCTCCATTTCCTACTTCCGCACCTTTGTCGTTGACAATCGTAGCACCATATGTATTTTCATCTAGGCTGACAGTATAACTTTTAAACATAGAGTTACTTCCTGTTACAGAAATAAGACTAGATTCAAAATATTTACCATCATCAGAAATACGATAACTAATTGATTTTTCATCTACACTCAACGCATCTGCTGGTGCTTCAGGAGCATTTTTTGCTGCTAAGGCTTTTGTTGCTAAGTCAACAATCGCTTTTCCATAACGAGCATCGGCTTTTAAAGCAGTCTTTTCTTTTACTGTAAGCACTCCTTCTGAAGAATCTGGTGTTCCATTCGCCAAATCTTGGTAATACCAGATTGCAAATTGAGTGGCAACTTTTTTATAGTGACTGACATCTACACTTGGATCTAAAGGTGTAATATCACTCATGAAAGTATTACTATTTGGATAAGAGTTCGTCACAATATAGACGATTCCAGCATCTGTAAAGCTTGAAGTCTTTCCTGCATCTTTTGTATACGTTCCATCATTTGGCATACCTTTTGTACGTTCCAAACAGTAAAGTTCATAACGATGGCCATTCGATTCTCCATAGAAATCACTTCTTAAATAAATCACATTTTCTCCACCGGATTTAATTAATACAAGTCCTACACCATTTTGAACATCTCCACCCCATGTATTATCTGCATGAACTGTCAATGTCTCAGGTAAAGCCTCAGATTCAATCGCATAAGATTTACCAATATACGCAGAACCGATAACACCGATAAACATCATGACAGATGCTGCAAATAAAAATGTAGCAATTGTCATTAAACTAACTTTTCTTTTTTCATTTTTTGTAACCTTTGCCATAAATTCACCTAACCTCACTTCATTTGTTTGAATTTAGTATAGCACAAAAGTTGTGATTTTAAAATATTTTTTTATAAAATTATAGAATTTTAAATATAGAGTCCCAAGAATAATTCGAGAAATCTCCCTCTTTTTTATAAAGTGTAAGTAAAGGATCTCCCACTTTTACATGTTGCCCGACAAAAACATGACAAGAAACACCGACACTCGGATCGATCTTATCTTCTTTTTTCTTTCGCCCAGCACCTAAAAGATAAGAGAGCTTCGCTATTTCTAAAGCATCAATTTGCTGAACGATGCCCGCAGAAGAAGCCGTGACTGTCTCTTGATTTTTACTAATGGAAAGAAGTTTTAAATTTCCTCCCTGAGCATCTACAATTTCTAAGAACTTTGAATAAGCTTTTTTGCTATATAGCGCATCTAAAACAAGATCTTTCGCTTCTTCTTCAGGAATTTCTTTTCCCATCGAAACCATTTCCGTCGCTAATTGAATGCATAAATCTAAAAAATCTCCCTCTTTTTTTTCTTCTAATACTTCCAATGCTTCTCTCACTTCTAAAGAATTTCCAACACATTCCCCCAAAGGAGAATCCATATTAGAAAAAACAGTACGAACTTCTTTTTGATAAAACTTTCCAATCGCAATCATCAAATCAGAAAGTTTCTTGGCATCCGCTTCTGTCTTCATAAAAGCCCCTCGTCCGACTTTAATATCGATCAATATTTTATCGGCTCCTAAAGCAATTTTTTTACTCATAATAGAAGCTGCTATTAAAGGAATTGATTCTGTTGTTCCACTGACATCACGAAGAGCATAAATCTTTTTATCTAAAGGACATAAAGTAGCACTTTGCGCAATCATCACGGCCCCAATTTTTCTAACCTGTTCCTCAATTTCTTCTTTGCTAAGTTCAATTCGATATCCTGGAATGGACTCTAATTTATCGACAGTTCCTCCGGTATATCCCAAACCTCGTCCACTCATTTTAATAATTGGAACTCCACAGGCAGCAACTAAGGGAACCACAACTAAAGTTGTCTTATCCCCCACACCTCCAGTAGAATGTTTATCCACTTGAATGCCAGGCAAATTAGAAAAATCGAGGATATCTCCACTGTGTAAAAACAAATCCGTAAGATAAAACGTTTCTTCATCAGTCATTCCATTAATACAGATTGCCATGAGCAATGCAGCCATCTGATAATCGGGAACTTCCCCTTTCAAATAACCTAAAAAACAAGTCTCTAATTCTTCTTTTGTTAGAGCCTTTCCTAGTCGTTTCTGATTAATTATATCTTTTATCATAAAGCGCCTCCAATTTTATTATAATAAATGAAAAGAAGAATCTCAAGATTCTCCTTATTTTATTTTCTTATCGATTAACTGTAATAATCTCTTTGGATCATCTAACAATTGATCATGTAATTTTGTATTTGTTCGCATTTCTAAAATAAAATCTATTTCTTCTTGTGCCATTGGAATATGGTAATCTTCTTTATCCTCTGCAACCACATAATCATCAATTCCTAGGAAATAATTTAAATCCACTCCAAAAACTCTACTTAGATCTCCCAATGTTTGAAAGCTTGGATTTCTGGTCCCCTTTTCATAACAACAAATGCTCACCTTTGTGACGTTGATCATATCTCCTAGCTGTTGTTGAGTTAATCCCTTTTCTTTTCGCAAGGCTTTGATTCTTTTCCCTAACAACACAATCACCTCTATAATAGAATGCTCATTCTCATTATAAAGATACGAAAAGATAATTTGTCGAAAGTTAACTAATAAGAAACTTTACTCTTTTTCTTTTGATTTTGAAGATAAAAAAGTAACTTTCTCTCCTATGACTTCTAAGCAAGATTCCTTTTTGGAATCTGTCTGTATGAGCCTAGATTGTAATCGACCACGAATGCCAATAATATCTCCTTTATGACAATATTCCCACGTATGAGCGGCAGAACCTTCGAAAAGTATACAATCGATAAAATCTGTTTCATAAACACCTTCCACATTTTTGAAACTACGTGGTACCGCCAAGGTGATCGTCGCTATTTTTTTATCTTTTTCTGTCGTATGAACATCAAAATCACGAACTAAACGTCCTACTAAAACAACTTGATTCAACATAAATATCCTCCTTTCTTTGTCCTATCTTACGTATTTATCAAAAAAAGACAAATCTCTAAAAGGAGAAATTCATAAACAAAAAAGAGGCAATTTTTAAAAAGTCTCTAATAAAAGGAAAAAAGTCCTAAAGAAATATAGAGGAAAAAACAAGTTTATAAGTTTTGTTTCATCAGTTGATTTAATTCCACTGCATATTCCATAGGAAGTTCTTCCCGAAATTTTTCTAAAAAGCCCAACACGATCAATTCCATCGCTTTTTCTGAAGTTAACCCACGACTCATTAAGTAAAATAGGCTATCTTCATTAATCTTAGATACTGTTGCTTCATGCTCTATTGTACTACTTGGAGGATCACAGGAATTGACTACAATCGTATCACTTTTCGATTTTTCATCTAATATTAAAGTATCGCATTTCACCATTGCTTCACTGTGTTCTGCCCCTTTTTTTATAGCTACTTCCCCACGATAAGTAGCATTCCCCCCATTTTTAGCAATACTTTTGGAAATAATGTTGCTTTTTGTATGTTTCCCTATATGAATCATACGGGCACCACTATCCTGTATCTGATTTTTAGATGCAACACTAATCGTAATACAAGTTCCTCTCGAACGATCCCCTTTTAAAACACAACAAGGATATTTCATCGTTTTATAACTTCCGATATTTCCATCGATCCATTCCATCTGACCATCTTCTTCGACAAGAGCTCTTTTCGTGACTAAATTATAAACATTAGGTGCCCAATTTTGGATCGTCGAATATCGGCACGAACTTCTTTTTCCAACATAAATTTCAACAACGGCAGCATGAAGGGATGACTCACTATAAGTAGGAGCCGTACAACCTTCAATATAATGAAGATGGCTATCATGATCCACAATAATCAGCGTTCGTTCAAATTGACCCATATTTTTACTATTGATTCGAAAATAGCTTTGCAAAGGACGATCCAATGTCGTATGAGGTGGGATATAAATAAAACTTCCACCACTAAAAACGGCCCCATTCAAAGCTGCAAATTTATTTTCTTTGCTATCAACAATTTTCCCAAAATATTTTTCTATTAAATCCGGGTAGTGAGCAAAAGCATCCTCAATTGAAGTAAAAATCACATTCTTTTCTTTTAATTCTGCTAACATATTATGGTAAATAACTTCACTCTCATATTGCACGCCCATACCATCCATATGTCTTTCACTTTCAATGACGCCTAAGTCATCTAATTCATGAACGATTGGTTTTAATACTTGATTCCAATCATTACGAAGATAATCATCACTAGATTTATAATAGATAATTTTTGAAAAATCAATAGAGAGTTTCGGTCCAAAAGTAGGAAGCGACAATTTTTGAAAAAGACGAAAACTCTCTAGACGAAAATCTAGAGTTTTGGAATTTTCTCCTTTTATTTTAGAAATTTTTCGAATATTTTCTTCCGTAAGACCGACAATTTCCATATTGACTCCTATCTTTTTTTCACCATTTTTTTATTACTTTCTTCATTTACAAAAGGATAATCAAAAGGTAAATTACTTTTTTGAATCCAAGAGCGGATTTTCTGTTTTCTATTGAGTGAAAATCTTACATAACTTTGCATTTGGCGATCCACATATTGATCAAAACAAACACGAATATCCCCAACTTGTAATTTTTTTCTTTCTTCTGACTCTTGATTAAATAACAATTCTTGATATACAGTTCCATCAAAAATATCTTGAATCTGTCCACCATGATGGACAACTACTGCATACTTTAAAAAATTCCATGAAGGTCTCCTAAAATAGACTCCATCATAAGATAATACTTTAACAACTTTTTCTTTACTGCTCATTCTTTTCTCCTTCTAATGCTCTTCTTAAAGATATAAATGGTAACAAAGCACATTTAATTCGATTGGGTTGTAAATAAATTTCATCATAAACATTTAACTCTTTTAACAATTCCTTATCATAAGGTTTTTCTTGAATCATGGCCTCATAATTTTCTAGATAAACTTTGGCCTCTTCTATTGTCTTCCCAATCAATGTTCGAATCATGATCGAAGTGGCCGAAGTTGAAATTGCACAAGCTTCTCCATCAAAATAAATGTCCTCGATTACTCCATCTTTTATTTTATACATAATATCAATATTATCAATACAAGATGTACTATTGGTATTATTTTTTATGTATTCCCCTTTTGAATCTTCCACCAATCCTTTATGGAAAGGATTTTGATAATTATCCAAAATAATCTCTCTTCTTAAATTTGCATCCATTCTATCACCTACTAAAGTATTGTTTTAAAAATATCTTCACTTTTTTCTAAAGCAGAAAGTAATCGATCACAATCTTCAATGTTATTATACAAATGCATGCTGATGCGACAAGTATTTTTGATATCCAAATCCTCTTTTAACATTTTACTACAATGATTCCCTGCTCTTATATAAATATGATGATGATTTAAAAATACGGCAGTATCCTGACTGAATACCCCTCGAACGTTAAATGTCAGAATTCCACTCTCACTATTTGGATTATAAAGAATTAGATGATCCATTTTTGATAAATTTTCCACTAAATATTTTTTTAATTTGACTTCATGCTCATGAATTTTCGATATTCCAATTTTTTCTAGATATCGAATAGCAGCAGCAAGACCAATGACTTCTGCAATTGGCGGAGTTCCAGCTTCGAATCGAATCGGTACTTCACGCAATACATAACTCCCATCTGTTTCAAAAGATTGATTCATTCCCCCTCCATAAAAAAGGGGCTTCATCTGTTCTAATAGTTCTTTTTTCCCGTAGAGTACACCAACACCAGTCGGACCTAACATTTTATGTCCAGAAAAACATAGAAAAGAAGCATTCATTAACGAAACATCCACCGGAAGATGAGAAATACTTTGAGCAGCATCCACTACAAAATAAATTTCTTTCTCTTTGGCCAATTTTCCAATCGCCTCTACATCTCGAACATCTCCAATCACGTTACTTACATGTGCGATAGAAATTACTTTCGTCCGTGGGGTAATCATCTTTTCTACATTGGAAATCGTTAAAGCATGATCCATATCTAATGGAATATTTTTTACGACAATACCAATTTTTTCTTGTAAAACATACCAAGGTAAGACATTCGAAGCATGTTCTGCTGTAGAAATTAACACTTCATCTCCTGGTTTTAACATCTTTTCCATAAAGCCAAATACCACTTGATTCAAGGATGCAGTCATTCCACTCGTAAAAATAATTTCCTGTGGATCTTTCGCTCCAATAAAATTTTGGACCACGACCCTGGCCTCATCATAAAGTTGATCTGTTTGAATCGCAGCATCATAATCTCCACGGTGAATATTGGCCGTATGATTACAATAGTAGTTCATCATAGCATCCATCATCACTTGCGGTTTTAACGAT
>CANQMB010000017.1 GCA_947624845.1 uncultured Bacilli bacterium | reverse complement strand
AATGCTCCTGTAATGCTAGCAAATGTAGCATCAATTGCGCGAGTAGCATCTGCTTTTGTTAGTCCAGCTGCTTCAGCTACAGCTTCTACTAATTCTACTTTTTTCATTGTTCAAATTACCTCCTTTGATTTTCTAAGCACATATTATGCTTACATATATAACTTATCATTTATTTCTTTAAATTGCAACAAAAATGCATAAAATTGACATTATTTTTTTATTTTTTTGCTATTTTCTTTTGAAAGGTGAGAATTAATCTGAGTTAAAAGTTCAATAATGTGTCCCAAAGCATAGAAAAATAAACAAATAAGAAAGCTTCCAAACCAGAAAAGAATAGATAAAGATAGGTTAAATTGTACTTTACTACAAGTTCCAAACATCCCTGTCGCTTCACAGGCTGGAAACATATTTCCAAGCAAAATACCAATAATAAACAAAATAATAAAAACGACGACAGCAATCATCTGATATCCATTTAATTTCTGTTTTTGAACTTCTCTTGTAATCGTTCGAATTCTAGGAAGTTCCTCTTTTTCTTGATCAATTTCATCAAATAAATCTTTCATTCTTTCACCTCTTTTTTCTTTTTTCTTTCTAAATGATTATTATAAAGATAAATATAGCGAGCAAACAAAATAGAATAAACACAGTTTAAGGTAGCAAGAATAACCGCTTGCATATTTTCAACGACAATTAAATCAGCGACAAATAGAATAATAGCTAAAACACTAATTGCATAAAAATACCATTCTTGAGCAACCTCATCAAAAGGAATTTGATCGAGTTTTAAATCCTTATAAAATTTCGTTTCCTTAGTAAATGTATAGGTCAAATAAAAAAGTAAAACAATATTTAAAACACAACTGATTAAAGAAGAAATTCCAAACGATTGAAAAACAGTAAATAAAGAAGCTACTGAAATTAGAAAATAAACTAAAATAAGCAATATATTTAAAAAATCAAAATACTTCTTTCCTATTTTTATTTTTAATGCGACAAAATAGACAAGAGTTAAAATATAGATACTATTATAATTTAATAAAGATCCCAAAATATCAGTCACTGCCAAATTGTTCTTCACTGCAAAACTTTGTGATAAAATCAAAATAACAGCAATTAAACCAATCAAAATACTCGTTAACAAATTGGGATTATCATACCATATTCTTTCATTTGTTTTTGTTTCCATAACAACCTCCTACAATCTATATATTTTATTATAGCACAGAAATTTAGATAAAATTGTGAAAAATTAGAAAAATTGTAAAATGAGACTTTCTATGCTATAATTGTCTCGTTTGGAGGGGATAGGATGAATTTACCAACAGTAGCATTAGTTGGACGTCCCAATGTTGGAAAATCAACTCTATTTAATAAAATTGCTGGAGAAAAAATTGCCATTATCGAGGATATTCCAGGAGTCACGAGAGACCGACTTTATCAAGAAGTCTCTTATTTAGATAAAAGATTCTATTTGATTGATACAGGTGGAATTGATTCTTCAGAAGATGTGTTCAATAAAGAAATCAAACTACAAGCAGAAATTGCTATCGAAGAAGCTGATGTCATCGTCTTTATGGTCGATGGAAAAGAAGGATTGACTAGTAATGATTACCTAGTTCGAGATATTTTGAGGAAAAGCAAAAAACGTATTATTGTTGCAATCAATAAAGTGGACAATAAACAAGCGCAAGAAAATATTTACGATTTCTATGAATTAGGTTTTGATACTTATATTCCCATCAGTAGCATTCATAACACTGGATATATTGAACTAATGGATGAGATTTGTAAAGACTTTAAAAAAATCGAAAAAGAAAAAGAAGATAGATTAAAATTTTCTATTATTGGTAGACCCAATGTCGGAAAAAGTTCTCTAATGAATGCACTCTTAAATGAAGAAAGAGTGGTCGTTAGCAATGTTGCAGGAACCACTCGAGATACAGTCGATTCCATTTTAAAATATCATAATCAAGAATATATTTTAATTGATACGGCGGGAATGAGAAAAAAAGGGAAAGTTTTTGAAGCGGTAGAAAAATATAGTTTACTTCGCTCTCTTCGAGCAATTGATCGCAGTGATTTATGTTTAGTCGTAATCAATGCAGAAGAAGGTATTAAAGAACACGATAAACATATTGCAGGTTATGCCATCGAACGTGGAAAAGGAATTGTTTTGGTCGTAAATAAATGGGATCAAGTAAAAGATCAAACTATAAAAGAATATGAAAAAATAGTACGTGCTGAATTTCAATTTGCCACTTACGCACCTATCGTCTTTTTATCAGCACTTACAAAAAAAAGGATTCACACGTTAATGCCCGAAGTCATTAAAGTAGGAGAAAATATTAAAAGAGAAATCAAAACCAGTCTTTTAAATCAAGTTTTACTAGAAGCTTATAGTATGAATATCCCCCCTTCTTATAAAGGAAAGCGATTAAAAATATACTATTCTACCCAAACGGGAATTCAACCCCCAAAATTTACACTTCACGTCAATAATAAAGGACTTGTTCATTTCTCTTATGAACGTTATTTAGAAAACAAATTGAGAGAATCTTTCGATTTTACTGGAACGCCAATTGTATTACAATTTAAAAATAGAAGAGGAGATGAATAGATGTTTTTTGAGAAAAAAAATGAAGATCAAATCTTAGAAGGATTTGAAAAAACTCTAAAACTATTACAAGAGCGCTATGAAAAAAAATTAATTACCCTAGAAGAATTCTCTAAGAAATGTGAAGAACTTGGAAAGAAAAAAGAAAAATACTTAAAAAAATTAGAAAAGAAGAATCGAGAATAATTCTTCTTTTTATTTATGATGTTGAAAACTAGATTTTACAAGATTTTCTAAATCTATGGTCCTATTCGATTTTTCCTG
Organism: uncultured Bacilli bacterium; assembly: GCA_947624845.1. Lineage (GTDB taxonomy): Bacteria > Bacillota_I > Bacilli_A > RF39 > UBA660 > MGBC119817. The sequence goes on along the minus strand of CANQMB010000017.1, from coordinate 10,915 downwards.
TTGATTACTAAAATAAGAAATATACTCAATATTTCCATCTTTTCCACAAATTGGAGAAAAACTAAGTCCCTTTAAATAAAAACCATAATGATTGAACATAGAAATCACTTTCTTCAAAACTTGAAGATGAACTTTTTTATTTAAAATTACACCTTTGTACTTAGTAGCCATCTCAACTCCACATTCAAATTGAGGTTTAATCAGACAGATCATATCCACGAAGATTTCTTCTGATGCAATGCGAGAGATCACTTTCTCCAAAGGAATAAAGGAAACATCCACTGTGATGAGATCGATTGAATGAAAATACTTGGAAGGAAGATCTTTAATATGCGTCTGTTCATGAAGCTCCACTCGAGAATCTTTTTTTAAAGTATCGACCATTAAATTCGTTCCAACGTCAATCGCATAAACTTTTTTAGCTCCAAATTGTAAAAGACAGTCTGTAAATCCTCCTGTAGAAGAACCGATATCCATAGCAATTTTATCTTTTACAGAAATTGAAAATAAATGAAGGGCCTTCTCTAATTTTAATCCTGCTCTAGAAACATATTTTAAAGTATCATTTTTTTGAATCGTAATTTCATCTTCTTCTTTCACTTGGCAACTACTTTTAGTAACAATTTCTCCATTTAACAAAACAGCCCCTTCACTTACTAATTCTTGAGCTTTACTTCGCGAAGAAACAAGATGACGATTTACAAGTTCTTTATCAATACGCATCATAGAACCATCTCCTCATTTATGTCTGTGATTATAACATCAATAAAGTTTTTTTTCAATGGAAGATCTAGCACACTTTCTTTATATTTACATATGTTAAAAATAGGAGGAAATTATGTTTAAGGACAATTTTTTTAAAAAAGTAGAAAATAAGACAAGTGTGAATAAAGAGACAATTTTATCTCTTGCAAAAAAATTACAAGATTCAAATATGAAAAATGAAAATACATTGAGAGAGGTCGTTCAAGAAATTTCAGGATTGACGGGAAAAGAAGTCACCAAAGAAAAAGAAGATAAAATTATCGAAGCCATTATGAAGGATCAAGTCCCTGAAAATGTAGACCAAATGTTTTAAAAAGAACTTTTCGAAGTCAAAAGTTCTTTTTTCTTGAATTATGTCATACATTTAATTGAGTAAAAGGAGAATGGATATGGAAAAACAAGAAATTATTAAAAATATAGCGAAACGTTCTGGTGGAGATATCTACTTGGGAGTTGTCGGTGCGGTTCGTACTGGGAAAAGTACTTTTATTAAAAAAATGGTAGAAACACTGATTGTTCCAAATATTGAAGATGAATATGAAAGAAAAAGAGCACTCGATGAAATTCCACAAAGTGCACAAGGAAAAACAATTATGACAACAGAACCTAAGTTTGTTCCCAATCATGCTGCAAAAGTGAACATTGATGAAGTAGAATGCCGAATTCGATTGATTGACTGTGTTGGATATGTAATTGACAAAGCTTTAGGAATGGAAGATGAAAATGGTCCAAGGATGGTTAAAACTCCATGGTATGATGAAGAAATCCCCTTTGTAGAAGCTGCTGAAGTAGGAACCGAGAAAGTAATTAATGATCACTCGACGATTGGAATTGTAGTAACAACAGATGGTTCTATTGGAGAATTCAATCGAGGAGATTATTTAGAAGCAGAAAACAGAGTCATCAATGAGCTAAAAAGTATCGGGAAACCATTCATTGTAATTTTAAACTCTACCCATCCTACTTTACCAGAAACAGAACGTCTAGCAGAAAGTATAAAAGAAGAGCATCAAATCCCTGTACTTCCTATAAATATTGAAAATATGAACGAAAAAGATATGTACACAATTTTAAGAGAGGCTCTATATGAATTCCCTGTTTTAGAAGTAAAAGTAAATATGCCAGAATGGATTGCTATTTTAAATGCAGATAATCCAATTAAAAAAGATTATATTGAAGCGATTAAAACCAGTGTAATAGAAATTGATAAATTACGAGATATTGAAAATATTACAAAAGGGTTCTTAGAATGTGAAACAATCGAAAAAGCTTATCTATCAGAAGTAGATCCCGCAACAGGAATTATTACAATCTCTTTAAATGCACCAGCCGACTTATATGAAAAGACACTAACGGATATCATTCATATCGACGTGAACAGTAAAGCAGAACTTCTTTCGTTATTTCAAGATTTTAATACAGCAAAAAAAGAATATGATCAAATTAAATATGCGCTAAATATGGTAAAACAAACTGGATATGGAGTTGCTATTCCCTCGCTGGAAGACATGAAATTAGATCATCCTGAGGTTGTAAAACAAGGAAGTCGATATGGAATTAAATTAAAAGCAGTGGCTCCATCAATTCATATGATTCGAGTGGATGTAGAAAGCACCTTTGAACCAATTATAGGTAGTGAAGCTCAAAGTAAAGAACTAATCGATCATCTAATGAAAGACAATGATAATTCATCAAATATTTGGAAAAGTGAATTGTTCGGTAGAAGTTTAGATGTTATCGTTCAAGAAGGGATTCAATCCAAAATTAATTTAATGCCAGATAATATTAGATATAAACTTCAACAAACATTAACCAAAGTAGTGAATAAAGGTTCCAATAATATGATTGCTATCGTTCTATAAAAATTCCTAAAAAGGAATTTTTTTATTTTTGTATTGACCTTTTCTTATTTTTTTGTCACTATACTAGTATAAAACCATAAAGGTAGATACTTTATGGTTTTTCCAATTTTTTCCTTTTTATTTAAAGCATTTTAAAAATTTTGACTAATTTTTTGACTAATTATTTAATATGTCGGATTTAATTTTTCAATGTATTTATTTTTCAGTTTATTATTTGGATGTACATATAACGATAGGGTAACTTTAACATCAGAATGTCCTAAAATTTCACTTAATGTCTTAGGATCCATCCCAATTTCAATACACCGAGTGGCAAAGGTATGCCTCAATGTATGAAAACCATAACCTTTGCAACCTACAGATCGTAAAAGAGCCTTATACTTTTTATAGTAATTTCTGGGTTCTATATATTTCGTCATTCCAGTAAGGACATAAATATCTTTATCTTTCACATTTTTTTGTAAAATAGAATATAAAAATTTATTAATGGGAATCTCACGGATAGAATATTCAGTTTTTGGATAATCAATAATTACCTTCGTTCTCTTGGAAGAATTTTGATCGACATTTTGAATTCTGTTCATAGTTTTATTTACACAAATAACTTTTTTCTTCAAATTAATATCTTTCCACGTTAAGGCACATATTTCTCCCAAACGCATTCCCGTATATAGAGAAATTATAATTCCCAAAGAATAAGTATCATTGATTTCTAAAGCTCTTTGTTCTATTTTTTTCTGTTCCGCTTTTTTCAATATTTGAATTTCCCTTTTCTTCAGTTTTGGTAATTTAAATTGAACATGAATATTTGCATACGATAATATCTGTCTTAAAACTACCACAATGTCACGAATTGTTTTATTACTTAATCCGCCTCCACCATCGATCCTACCCACTTCAAATTTTTGATTAATATAAGATTCAATGACTTCGGAAGTAATAAAAGAGATTCTCATATTTCCTAAATCTGGACTAATATGATTGGAAACAATACGATAATATAGAGCATAAGTAGATTCTTTGACCATAAATCGCATACTACTTAACCAACGATAAATATAATAATTTAAAATATTTTTATTATTTCGATCTCTCTTACGAATTTCTTCTAAGTGTAGTAATACTCTATTTCTTTTATTTTTAGCATCTAAATAACTTTTTCCATATACATATCCGTATCGGTAACTTCCATCCATAAGTTGCTCCTTAATGTACCTTGCTTCCCAACGTCCATCCTTTCGATAAAAAATATTTTCTCCCTTTCTACTCATAAAATCCCTCTTTTCTTTGACTAATTTTTGACTACTTAAAATATACATTTTAACTTTTTATCTCATAAAATTTAGTCATATTTTGTCGAAATTAGTAATAAAACGTTATTTTATTTAGTTTTTATCATACATAATTGTTTAAAATTCGAGACCATAAAGTATCTACCTTTATGTCTTACATTTTACCCAATTTAAACTAAAAAAAATGTAGTAAATTCTGGAAATCAGAGAGTTTACTACATTTTAATTAAAGATTGTTTTACCGCAAAATAAATTTTCCACTAGATCCTCTCTGTAGATGAGCTGACCAAATTCAAATAGCGAAAATAATTCCTTTTCTTTTAGGCTATCAACATCAACATAATATTTATCATTGATAAATATTATTTTTTTATGGGGTGGTAAAAAATCAAAATTTTCCACTTCAAAATAAAATTTTTGATTAAAATAAATAATAACTCTTAAATCTAAAGTATCAGAAAAACCAATATCTTCCATTGGAATCAGTTCTAAGACACAACCAACTTTAGAATGAAAGTAAACGCGCACTTTATAAAAACCTTTTAAGTTTAAACGATAAATCTCATTAACTTTTAATACAGAAGTTTTTATTAATTTTACAAGTTCTTCTTTTTTACTTAAGTGAAAATTTAAATCTTTCATCAATAAATAAATTACAAAATTGCCTTCATCATCTCTCAATACCTTCATGTTACCACCTAATTTATAGTATGAAAAAAGACTTAAATGTTTCTAAGTCTTTTACTCTTCTACCTTAAATGTATAGGCTTTAGTAAATTCTTTATTGATGACGGTATCAATTCTTACAGAGCCATTCTTTTCAATTGATGAAATATAAGTTGGAGTTCTACCAATTTCTTTTTCTTTCTCATCCAAGAAAACAATATTTACCATCTTATCAGAAAAAGCATCACCATGATTATAAATATTTGCCATTAAATGAACAATATTTTTACCTTGCTCAACTTCAATATCTTCGATGCTCAAATCTAAAAATTTCTTATTCTTCTTTAATTCATTAGAAACAGCAATTTCTCGGTTTGTATTATTTAAACTAATAATAGCAATTCCAACACCAACACATAAAATGACAATAATCACTAATGAAATGATTGGAAGTAATAATTTTACCTTTCGGTTCATCTTTAAATTCTTCTTATTTTTCATAAGGCTTTCTTTCATATCATCACCCTCATATTATAAGTATAACAAATTATTTTTAAAATTACCAGCTTAAATTACATCATTATCAATTAAATTATCAATTTTTTTCAATATTTCTACTTTTCCTAGTTTCGTTACACTAGAAAATACTAATAAATCATCCCCTACTACTAAATCTAGAGTATCCATAATGACTTTTAAATTTTTGTTCTTTTTGCTTCCACCAACTTTATCTGCTTTGGTAGCAACAATAGTAACAGGAACATTATAATACTTTAAAAAATTATACATCAACAAATCATCTTCCGTTGGCTTATGTCTAAAATCAATCAACAAAAACACACGCTTTAACTGTTGTCTTTTTTCTAAATACTCTTCGATCATCATCCCAAATTTCGCTTGAGATTTTTTATCGACCATCGCATATCCATAACCAGGAGCATCCACAAGATAAAAACTACTGTTAACAAGATAAAAATTAATCGTCTGTGTCTTTCCAGGACGAGATGAGGTATGAGCTAAATTTTTCCTGGAAAGTAATGCATTAATAAAACTACTTTTTCCAACATTACTACGACCAATTAGCAAAAATTCAGGTAAGTCCGTTTCTGGATATTGACTTCTTCTACTAGCCATAACATCTAATTTTGATTCTTTAACAACCATGCATATTCTCCTTTTCTTGTAACGATTGTATATATTTTTGAGTTACCATATCAAGCTCATGAACAATAATTTCTGCCTCTTCAAAAGTCGTTGTCTTCACACCGCTGGCGAAACGATGTCCTCCACCATGAAATTTTTCTGCCACTTTATTAATTTCAGGCCCCCTAGAACGAATAGAAATTCGAATATTTTCATTTTTTACATCTTCTGTAATGGTTACCCAAACTAAAATTTCTGAAATGAAATTAAAATTATTAATCATATTCCCAGCCGCTGCAGAATCCACTTTATATTTATTAATAATATCATCTGTAATTTTAATATATCCAACTCCATTTTCTGTTACAATCATATTCTGTGCAATATAACCTTCAAATCTCACCTCAGATAGAGGTCTCAAATAAAGTTTCTGATAGATTTCATTAATAGAAAATGGGAAAAGATCTAAATATTTAGATACCAAAGTAAAAGTCTTAGAAGTACAACTATCAAACAAAAATCGATTAGAATCAGAAACTAAGCCAACAAATAATTTCTTGGCAATTTCTACATCACATAAAAGTTTTGTCTGTAAAATGAAATCCATAATAATCTCACAAGTAGAAGAAGCATTTTCATCAATATATTCGATTTTTCCCAACGTTTCAATAAAAGGATGATGATCTATTTTAATTACTTGATCAAAATGATCTAAAGAAACTCCATCAATCCTTTTTTTATCTGGGGTATCCAAAATAATTAACAATGCATTGGAAACTTCCTCTACTTTATCTAATTTCCCAATAAAAGTAAATTTACTAGTCCCTGTTCCTATGGCAAGTACTTTCTTTTCTGGAAAAGTAAGTTTTATAGAATCTCTTAATGCTATTTGACTAGCAAGAGCATCAGGATCAACACCAATATGTCTTACAATTACAATTGTATTATATTTTTTTATTTCCCTAAATATCTTTTTAAACATAATATCTTCCTATCTATTTTTCATTAACGAAACTGTATCTCTAGCAATCATTAATTCTTCATCCGTTGGAATGACATAGACTGAGATTTTAGAATCCTCTGTACTGATTTTTACCGTTTTGCCACGATCATTATTCTTCTCTAAATCTATTTTAACACCAAGAGGTAAAAGGGCTTCACAAACAAGTCGACGAATTGGACAACTATTTTCACCTACACCAGCAGTGAAACAAATGACATCCACACCGCCAAGTAATAAATAATAAGACCCAATATAATTAACAATCGTTCGAACATATTTATCGCGTGCTAAAATCGCCTTTTCGTCTCCTTCTTCTGCTTTGGCTAAAATATCACGCATATCGTTACTATATTCACTAAGTCCCAAAAGACCACTACGTTTATTTAAATCATCAATAACTTCACTCGCATTTTTTCCTTCCTTTTCCATAACATAAGGAATAATAGAAGGATCTATATCACCACTACGAGTTCCCATCATTACACCAGCAAGGGGCGTAAATCCCATCGAAGTATCAATACATTTCCCATCTTTAATTGCAGCAAGAGAAGCGCCATTTCCAATATGACAACTAATCATTCTTAAATTCTCTTTTCCCAATAATTTAGCCGCTGTTTTAGCAATATAACGATGAGAAGTTCCATGAAATCCATATTTCCGTACTCCATAATCCTGATACCAACTATATGGAACTGGATAAATATATGAAACTGGATCCATTGTCTGATGGAATGCTGTATCAAATACACCTACCATAAAAACATCAGGTAATACTTCGCGAAAAGCTTCAATGCCTAAAATATTCGCTGGATTATGTAAGGGAGCAAATTCTTTAAATTGATCTAAATCTGCGATGACCTCATCGGTAATAACGACAGAAGAAGAATATTTGTCTTTTCCATGAACTAAACGATGACCAACACCATTAATTTCTTCTAAAGAATTTATAATTTTTAAATCGATCAACTTTTCCAATAAAATACGAACGGCATCTTTATGACTCACTAGTTCAATTTGTTGTTCTATTTTCTCATCAAGATACTTAATTGTATAACAACTACCTTCCATACCAATGCGTTCAAACACACCACTGGCAATCACAGATTCATCGTCCATATTAAAAAGACTAAATTTTAAGGAACTACTTCCTGCATTAATGGAAATTATTTTCATATCTTTCTACCTCTTTCTAAATCTCACTACTATTGTAACAAACTTCTTTCAAAAAGTCATTATATAAAAAACAAGGGACAAATGCCCCTTATCCATTTACTAAATTTTTAGTTCCTATTCTTTCTAAAATATTTATTATTTAATAATACTATAAGTATCTCTAGCAATCATCAATTCTTCATCTGTTGCAAGAACATAAACAGGAATAGAAGAATCTTCTTTGGTAATTATTCCTTCTTTTCCTTTTCGTACTAGCGTTTCTTTATTTTTCTCTTCATCTAAAAGTATTCCAAGAGGCCTCAATTTTTTTACAACTTCTGCTCTTATAATATCATCATTTTCTCCTACGCCAGCGGTAAAGCAAATAGCATCGACAATTCCACCTAATTTTACAAAATATTTCGCAATATACTCAACAATTCGATTTGTATACATAGAAACACCTAAAATCGCTTTTTCTTCTCCATTCTCAAATGCCGTATCAATATCTCGAAGATCACTCATTCCAATAATTCCTTGAAGGCCACTCTCTTTATTTAATTTATTTTCAATTTCTTCTAAAGTATATCCTTCTTTTTTCATTAAATAAGAAATCATCGAATAATCGATATCTCCACTTCGTGTTCCCATCATAATCCCTGCATTTGGAGTAAATCCCATTGAAGTATCGATACAACATCCTTCTTGAATCGCACTAATAGAGGCTCCACTACCAATATGGCAGATAATTAGATTGGCTTTTTTAGAAAGCATTTCATTCATTTTTTCTGTAATAAATTTATGACTCATTCCATGAAATCCATATTTACGAATCATATCTTTTTGATACCATTCATAAGGAACAGAATATAAATAATCTTCTTCCTTCATTGTCTGATGAAAAGCAGTATCAAAACAAGCAACCATCTGTGCACTTGGAATGTTTTCCTTAAAAGCATCAATTCCTTTTAGTGCAGCTGGATTATGAAGTGGTGCTAAACTAGATAAAGATTCAATTTCTGCAATGACTTCATCGGTAATTAGTACACTACTAGAATATTTACTTCCACCATGAACTACTCGATGTCCAACTGCTTCGATCTCCTCTAAAGATTCTACAATATGATATTTAATTAATTGCTCTAAAAGTATTTTAACAGCATCATTGTGATCTTTTAACTCTACTTCCTCTTCAATCTTTTGATCATTAAATTTCAAACTGAAATTAGATCCAGAAATTCCAATACGATCAAAAGCTCCTTTTACAATTACTTTTTCTTCTGGCATTTCATACATTCTAAATTTTAATGTACTACTACCACAATTTACTGATAATAATTTCATATATTTCCCTCCGACTTCTCTATTGTATCAAAATTTCTAGCAAAAGTCATCTAAGAATATTTTTATAAATGATGTGAATTTTAAAATGCCAATACAAGACGAGATCCAATAGTACTATATGCTTTACCAGTACTTCGACCAAAGTAAAAAGATCCTGCAAGAAGACCATGGCTATAACTACCACCACGAGCAGTCCATGGATAAATTGGAGTAATTTGGAAAGAGCTATCAGAATACCAAGCATTATGATATCTGGAACTATCATCCTCATCATTATAATAATAAAAGGGGCCCATTTCTCCTGTCGCATCTCCTAAAATTCGGTTTTTATAAACTGTAGTATCACTATCAGATTTATATTTATTTAAATATTTTTCGTATTGTGATAATGTTGCATCACTAAATTCACTTTTTGCAGTATTATTACTATTAGCAACTCCATTTCCATCTTTGTAGGAAGCCATATATTCATGACAGCCTCCACTCATATCATAAACTCCTGTGATATTTCCTGTGGTACTGGCTAAATATCCAGTTGATGTATTATACTTTTGAGTCACGTTGGTGGCAGTTCCACTCGTTCCTGGATATATGCTTTGATTTGCAGTAGAAACAGAAGAATATCCCGTTAAATAAGAAGAATTATTATTAATATTTATCTGTTTATTAGTTCCATAATTAGAATGAGATAGATAGGCAACCGCTCCCCATTCTGTATTCTTCATCATATGGGAATCCAACGATCTCTGATAATTATAAGCATTCATAAATATTTTATAAACTGTTATACTTCTCCATGAATAAACATTTGGTTTAATAATCACTTTTTTGCTATTATTTTCATCTTTTTGGGCATTTTCTGTATTCCATCCAGTTGTAGTAATAGATTTGCTTCCATCACCTGTTTGATTATATCCAGTTTCAAACTTTCCTACCCAAATCCCAGATAATTCTTTTCCTCCTAAAGTAAAGGCTGGATGAGTTAAATATTCTCCATTTTGAGTTCCTGTTGCTTTAGTTTCATTTTTTCCTTGAAATATAATATTTATAGCTTTTGCTTTTCCTGTAACTTTTTCATTATGCACCGCATAATCACCAACATTCCATAACTCATATTTATATCTTGGAATCCACACAAAGTAACTTTCAATATCTTGTTCATCAATAACATTTCCTTCTTGATATTCTTTACTTGGGTTATCCACTAAAATTACTGCATTCGCCCACTTCTGTTCTTTATAGTTATACCAAACATCAGTATCGGATGCATAAGTAACTTTTCCATTCGGATCTATCGTTACTGGAATGAGTGGATCTTTTAATACCGGATCCGATCCTTTTAATATCGTTTCTTTATAGAGTATACTTACATTTGTCGTTAAAGTTGTCTTTATATTTTTGTTGCCTGCTTCATCGGACATTGTATTTTCTGCGATCTCAATCGTTATAACTCCTCCTACATCCTGAAATCCTTCTAATGTTAATACATATTGTTTTCCATTATCAACATCCGCTGATTCTCCTAATGTTTTTGTTGTCGGATTTATGGTTGTTGTCCCTGCTTTTACTGTAATATCATTTTCTGTTAACGTAGTGTTTACACTTCCTGTTGTATCTGTTCCTTTAAATGTAATTGTAAATGAGTCATCTGAATCTAACTTTCCACTTTTACTCACATCTACTATACT
>CANQMB010000016.1 GCA_947624845.1 uncultured Bacilli bacterium | reverse complement strand
TTCATAGCTCAGTCGGTAGAGCAAGGGACTGAAAATCCCTGTGTCGCTGGTTCGATTCCCGCTGGAGCCACCAGTTTGATAGAAAACTCGAAAATTCGAGTATAATGAAAACGACTTATAAAAAGTCGTTTATTTTTTTGAACTTCCCTTATTAATACCAATCATACTTCCTAAAATTCCAGTAATGAGAAGAATAAAATCATATAAGAGAAGTTTCAGTTCCATAGAACTACGAAATAAAGTGACATCCAGAAGGGCAAATAAGAGAAGAATTAAGAAAAAGAATTTTCCGCCTTCTAAATAGGCATTTTTTTCACAGCGAGAACCTAATTTTATTCCGCTAATTAACATAATAGATAAAATACTAATCAAATTCAACCATTTGAAAAGACCGATTCCTATAATATTAAAATAATAGAGAGTACTCGTAAAAAATATCATGATGACGAGCCATAATAAAGTAAATAAGTATAGTTTGTAAAATTTTTTTATAAAATTCATTTGACACCTCTACTATAATTTATGAAAATGTATAAAATTTATGTCATTTTATCAATATAGAACTAGAGGTGAAGAAATGAAATATTTCTTGGTTTTGGAGCGAACAATTTTATTTTATGTAATTATTACGATTGTCTATCGTTTTATGGGAAAAAGAGAAGTAGGGGAACTCAGCATTTTAGATTTGATTGTTTCCATTTTAATTGCAGAACTTGCAGCCCTTGCAATAGATAAATATAAAGAAAGTATTTTTTTATCAATTATTCCGATGGTTGCTTTAGTGATCATTCAAATTATTTTGGCTAAAATATCTCTAAAAAATAGTGATGTTCGCACTATTTTAGAAGGAGAACCCTCTGTGATTATCAACCGAGGTCAAGTAGATTTTAAAACGATGTTAGAACAGCGATATAACTTAGATGATTTATTGACTCAACTTCGAGATAAGGGGATTAGAAGTATTGAAGAAGTAGACTATGCTATATTAGAAACTTCAGGAAAACTTTCTGTTTTTGAGAAAAAAGATAAAAAACATGGAGATTATCCTCTTCCAATTATTTTAGATGGAAAAATTCAAGAAGATGTATTGTTGCAAATAAAAAAAGATAAAGAATGGCTGAAAAAGTCTCTACAAGAAGAAGGAGTAAATCAGGAAAGTGTATTTTACGCCTTTTATCGGAATCAAAAATTATTTTTAATTAAAAATGAATCCGTTGAATAGACAATTTTTTTAATAAGCTTTTGATATGATTTTTTTGGTGATGATATGAAATATAGATATTGGATTCTCATCTTTGGTATTGCTCTTTTTCTTTGTTTTCAGATGAAAGAAGAACCAAACGTAAAAAAACAACCTGAAGAAAAAAGAGGTATCTTTTTTTCTTATATTGAAGTAAAAAGATATTTGTATTTAAAAGATGTAAACGAAAGCAAAGAAAATATTCAAAATGTAATTCATACGATGAAAAAATATCACTTTAATATGTTAATATTACAAGTTCGTCCTTTTGCCGATGCAATTTATCCATCTAAAATATTTCCATCTTCCACAACGGTAGTTCAAAATCAGGGAGATGTTCTTCCTTATGATTTTCTTTCTTATTTTATAAAAATTGCTCATCAAAATAATATTGAAGTTCATGCTTGGATAAATCCTTATCGAGTGCAAAGCAGTACCGATTTAAGTAAAATTAGTATGGCCAATCCCGTTTATTCTTTTTTAGGGACCTCTCATGTCGAAATCATTCCTGACAAGGGTATTTATTTAAATCCGGCCAGTTTAGAAGTTCAAAATTTAATTGCTCAAGGAGTTGAAGAATTAGTACAAAATTATGATATTGACGGAATTCATTTCGATGATTATTTTTATCCATCGAAGACGATTGATTTGGTCAGTTATGAAGAAAGTGGTACGGATGAAAGTTTATATAATTATCGGATTAATCAAGTCAATCAATTGATTCAAAGAGTATATAAGATCGTTCATCAAAAGAAAAATTGCGTTTTTGGAATTTCACCTCAGGGTAATATTGAAAATAACTATGAAAGCCAATATGCGGATGTAAGAACATGGGCAGCGAAAAAAGGATATGTTGACTATTTAATGCCCCAAGTTTATTATGGTTTTTATAATGAAACAAAACCTTATTATGATGTGGTACAAGAATGGAATAATTTAGTAAAAAAGAAAGAAGTACAACTTTATTTTACACTTGCACTTTACAAAACTGGACTTGTTGATTCTTATGCTAAAAGCGGTGCTAATGAGTGGATTGAAGAAAGTAATATATTAGAAAAAGAAATCATTATTGCACGAAATTTAAAACGATATAAGGGTTTTTCTCTTTATCGATACGATTATCTAGTCAATCCAGAAATTCAAGTAGAGAATACTTTGAAGGAAATTAAAAATTTACAGGAAATTTTAAATTAATATGTTATTTTTTTTAAAATTTGTTATACTTAAATAGTAGGATGTGAGAAAATGAGGAAAAGGCAAATGGGTTTTACTTTAGTAGAATTGTTGACGACTTTATCTATTTTGGGAATTATTATGGGAATTGCTGTTCCAAATGTTATGGGAATTTTGGATCGAAATAAAAGAACTACTTATGTGGAAGATGCAAAGAAGTTAGTTACTCAGGCGGATTATAAATTTCGAATGTCTCAAACAATTGAGAAACCAGCATCTGGTTCTTGTGTCGTCTTTAAGATGGGAAGTCTAGATATTAGTGAAATTAAAAAAGGTCCTGAAGGAACTTCCTATGATAAAAATAAAAGTTTTGTTGCCATAAAATATGATGGTAGTAAATATGTTTATGGAGTTCAACTTTTTGAGTCAAAAAATAATCGTGGAGTTGCTTTTATTGAAAGTGGTAAATTGAATGAAGAAGCTGCTATGATGAATTATGTAGTAGAAAATAATACAGAAAAAACGCTTACTGTCAATTCGACTATTTCTGGAACTGGTTTTTCATGTAAAATTAGTTCTGTAAACTAATAGGTATCATTTCATTTAAAAAAAAGAAAATTAAGTTCTTTTTTTTTGGGTTTTTTATAAAAAAAATGAATAATAAGACAGGAGGTGAAATAATTGGGAAAAAAGTAAGTGTTGTTCTTCAAGATGGAATTAAAGACTGTGGCGTTAGCGCCCTTCTTTCCATTATTAAAAGTTATGGAGGACAGGTTGGAAAGGAGTATTTAAAAGAGCTAACGAACACGACTAAAAATGGTGTTACTGCTTATCATTTGATTGAAGCCGCTTCTTTTTTAGGGTTTTCTTGTCAAGGTGTTTTTGGAGATATACAAGATTTGAATAATGAGAAATTACCTTGTATTGCGCATGTTATTATTAATAAAAGCTATCAACATTTTATTGTCATTTATGATATTGATTTTAAAAATCAAAAACTATTAATTATGGATCCTGCCAAAGGAAAAAAGATCCTTTCTTTTCATGAATTTAATTTTATTTCTAGCCATCAATATATTTTATTAAAACCTCAAAAGCAAATTCCAACTATGACAGTAAAAAAAGTAGTAAAAGAAACAATTTTAAAACAGATAAAAAAACGGCACTCTCCACTTATTTTAGCTTTTATCTTCAGTTTTTTATTTTTAATATTCCAAATTTTGAGTGCTTATCATTTTAAATATTTAATGGAATATGCCATTTCCTTAAATAGTATTTCGAATGCTAGTACTATAAGCATTGCTATTTTATTTATTTTCTTATTAAAAGAGTTTTCTCAGCTAATTCGAAATTTATTTCTTCTAAAATGGAGTGATACTTATGATTTTTCTTTAACTAGTCAAGTTTTTGACCAAATTATTTCATTTCCGTATCTCTATTATAAGAATCGGACAACGGGAGAAATATTAACAAGATTTAAAGATTTAGGAGGTGTAAAAAATTTTGTTGCTATTATGATTTCGTTGGTGATTCCAGAATGTTTTTCTTTTATATTCTTTTTGATGTTACTCATCCATTTAAACTTTAGATTGACGGTTTATTTAATTTTCTTTTTTATTCTGTTTCTTTTTTTAGAGGTTTTATGTTCAAAGCCCTATAAAAAAAGAAGAAAGAGGTATTTATTGCAAGAAGAAAAATTAAATTCTTATTTAATTGAAGTCCTTTCGGCGGTCGATGCTATGAAGGGATTACATATGGAAAAACAAGTTCAAGATAAATTTTTGCAGCAGTATAAAAAATTTCTAAGTCGTCATTACCAAATATCTTTCTTTTCTTATATAGAAAATTTTCTTAAAAATAATTTAGATAATTTTATGATGATATTCATTTTGTTTTGGGCAACTATATTTGTGATTAAAGAAGATTTTTCATTAAGTGAAATGATCATTTTTCAAAGTTTACTGATGTATGAAAAAAATATTTTTTCAAATTTAATTTCTTTTTTGAAAGAATTTTTTTCCTATCGTCTTGCAAAAGAGCGGATTGAAGATCTGTTTAGTATTTCGAAAGAAAAATTTACGATGAAAGAGTATTTTTTTGATCAGAATTTAGCGGGAAATATTTGTTTTTGTAATTTTACTTATTTCTATCATTCCTATCCTGTATTAAAAGAGATAAATTTAGAGATCCCCTATGGAAATAAAGTTTTTATTTATGGAGATAGCGGCGGAGGGAAATCTACTTTAGTAAAATCTTTACTACGTTATGTTGAAGTTCCATATGGACAAATCAAAATTAATGGTATGGATATTAATCATTATCACTTAAATACATTGCGAAGTAGAATTACCTATGTTTCACAAAATGAATATTTATTTACGAATACAATAAAATACAATCTTTTATTAGAAAGAGAAATTTCTGCCGATGCACTAGATTTAGTGATTGAAAAAATGCAATTGCGTGAAATAATCGATCATTCTTCTTTAGGCCTTTCTACTATTATTGAAGAAAATGGTTTCAATTTAAGTGGTGGGGAGCGACAGCGGTTAATTTTAGCGCGTAGTATTTTAAAGGAAAGTGACATTTATATATTAGATGAGGCAACCAGTCAGATAGATATTGAAAAGGAACGAGAGATACTCAAAAATTTGTTTTCATTATTGAAAGAAAAGACGATTATTTTTATTTCTCATCGATTGAATAATCAAGATTTATTTAATCAAAAAATTCGTGTATGTAAGGGAAGTTGTTATGAAGAAAAAATATGAAATTTATTTGGGATTGTATGTTTTTTCCTTTCTTTTTCTTCTGTTTTTTATTGGTTGCTGTTGTTATTTTAATCAAATAACTTATAAGAACTATTATGCTACAAATGCAACTGTCGTTTCTAAATCGTCTCTTCAATTTCTTCTAGATTCCAAGATGTTGGAGCAACTTATGAAAAATAAAACCCTATTTATTCAAGGAGAAACGTATCCCATTGAAGTAGAAGAGGTGATTCGAAATATCTTAAAAAGGAAAAAGAGAAATTATCACCAAGTAAAAGTTCATATTCAGTGGAAGAATTCATATTCTTTATTTGACGTAATTCCTATTGAAATTTATCGGAAAAAAGAAAAAGTATGGAAAATATTTAAAACTTGTTGGAAAGGAGGAAAGGATGAAAGAATTAACGAATGAAAAATTAGAAAAGATTACCGGAGGAGGCAGTCCCTATATTGTTTTAGGAATCATTGCTGCCATCATTTTTATTTCAGGTGTAATTGAGGGGATTGTTCATCCGAATGCATGTAGTAGCTCATGAGAGAAATCAAAAATTTAGATGAAATTGTTGGTGGAACAACTTTATCAGGATCAATTATAAATGCCTTTACCAATATTTTAGATTTGATTATCAATATTGGTCGAGGACTTGGAAGTTCCATTCGGAGGATTAGTGAAAATAAGGTATGTCCATTAAAATAAAGAAACTTTATCCATGGATCATCGGTATTGTGCTGTTGCCCATACTTTTATATTTTTTTCATACGTTTCTTTTATTTTTCTATCATTCTGGATATCATATAGGTTTATTTTTCAGAAATTTGTATGAAATTATCGTATAAATTGGCAAAAACGTATAAAAATACAACAAAATTATTGAAAAATAAATTATTCCTGTGATATAATCATTGTTAGTAAATGTGAAGGGAGGGAAATTAATGACGCAAGTAACTGTTAAGAATGGAAACTTAGATATGGCTCTAAGAAAGTTCAAGCAAAAAGTAGCGAGAGACGGTGTCCCTTCTGAATGCAAAAAAAGAGAATGTTATGATAAGCCAGGAGTAAAAAGAAGAAAAGCAAAAAAAGAAGGCATAAAGAATACACAAAAGAGAAATAGAAATAGAAATAAAGGAAGAGATTAAAATCTTCCTTTTTTCTTGAAAAATAGAAAGAGTTGTTTTATAATATAGCCTGGTTTTTGAGGTGGAATATGATTGCTTATAAAAATATAAATCAAATTATTGAAGAGAGCAAAGACTTAATTACAGCAGTGAATAAAAATAAAGAGATAAATCAAGAAGTCTATGATTTGGAGTGGCTAGCCGTTGCTGGAATGCTCTCTTATTATGGAATGGATTGTTTTTCGACTATATACTATGCTTTATCGAATGCAACCATTGATTTCACTCACGAGAATTTATCTCAAATGTTAAAAGAAAATTCACAAATTTTTGCCACGGATTATGGAACTTTATTAAAAAATTTG
Organism: uncultured Bacilli bacterium; assembly: GCA_947624845.1. Classification (GTDB taxonomy): domain Bacteria; phylum Bacillota_I; class Bacilli_A; order RF39; family UBA660; genus MGBC119817. The sequence continues at coordinate 9,513 of CANQMB010000016.1, read as the reverse complement.
GAGATTAAAGCTTGTTTATTGACTGAAATCAAAGATTTAGATTTATTTAAAAGAGGAGATCTTCGCTCTTTTGATCATCATATCTCAATTACAGATTATAAAATTGAAGATCCACTTTTTTTACTCGAAGATTTTATTCATGAATTCAATCACTTAGTGAATTCTGTTCATACTCCCATCTATATCAAAAACGGTTTTTATTATTATCGATGTGGTTTACTTGAATACAATGTATTTACAAAAAAGGCGGAACAATCTGCTTTAGAGGAAGTAATAAATACTTTCCAAACTCATGATATTCGAAATGAAATTGTTCATTTTTCTAGATTGAATATTTTAGATTCTACATTTTCTCATCTGCTCAACTCTTATATTGAAAATAGTGATGTTCGTCGAGGATGTTTAGGTTACGAGTCTATTCGAAATGAGATTCAACCTCTCTATTTAAATTCTACTTTTAAAAAAATGATCGATCAGGCTCGCTTTCTTGGACATTTAGATGTTCTTGGTGATCAATTCGATTATTATACAGTAGAGTGGGGATATTATCATCTATGGACAAATCTAGATAAAATGTTGGGTGCTAATCAAAGAGAAGAATATGCAGAAGCTCAAAAAAATGTTTCTAATTTAGTGAAACGTTATCAATATAATACTAGAAAAAAATCATAACGAAGATTTACGAATTGGAAATGTTTTAGTATAATAGTTATGGAGGGATAACATGTTAGAAGAAAGAATTAAAAAAGACTTAGTCCAAGCAATGAAAGATAAAGATAAGAAGAAATTAGATGTAATTCGAATGGTGAAAGCTGCCATTGATTTGGAACACATTAATACGAAAAAGGAAATTACAGATGATTTGGTACTTGGTGTTTTAGATAAGCAAATTAAGATGAGAAATGATTCTATCAAAGAATTTGAAAAAGCAGGACGAGATGATTTAGTTCTTCAAAATAAAGAAGAATTGGAAATATTAATGACTTATATGCCTGAACAGCTAACGCTTGATGAGGTCAATCAAATTATTGATGAAGCTTTTCAAATCGTTCAACCGGAGTCTTTCAAAGATATGGGAAAAATTATGAAAGAAGTGACTCCCAAAGTGAAAGGTCGCTATAACATGCAAGAAGTAAGTTCAATAATTAAGACGAGATTAGGATAATTCCTAATCTTTTTTCATACCTTTTAATAAGGTGATAACATGTTTGACAAAGTGAGAGAATATATCGACGATAATCGTTTTAAAATTACTATATACGAAGATAGAATTCATGTGATAAACTACGAAAAAATTATTTCTTTAGAAGAAGAGCGCATTGTTTTTTTGACAAAAAACAAAAAAATTATTGTCCATGGACAAAATATGCATCTAAATCGTCTATTAGATGAAGAGCTTTTAATTTATGGGATCATTTTAAAAATTGAGGTAGAAAATGTTTAAAAGCTATTATCGTTTAAAAATTACAGGACGAAATCCAGAATCTTTTTTAAGACAGTTAATTTCTTGGTCCTATCCACTTCTTGATATCGAAAGAAAGAAAAATTCTCTTTTCATATCAGTAGATGAAAATACATATCAAAAGATTTTAGAAAGAAAATCTACTTATCAAATCGAAGTAGTAAATCGTTATGGAAAAGCCAAAGGAAAGTATCTATTTCAGAAATATTTTTATTTTGTTTGTGCCATTTTTTTATCTTTAATTTTATTAAAATTTATGTCGATGCTACTTTTAAAAGTAGAAGTGATCCACACCAAAGAAGAAATTAGACAAATTGTATTGTCAGATCTTGCTGAATATGGAATTCAGCCTTATCGTTTGAAAGTAAGTTTTGATAAAAAAGAAGAAATTATTAAAAAAATATTAAAAAAAGAAAGAGATCGGATTGAATGGTTAGAAATTGAAGAAGTAGGAACGACTTATCGCGTCAATGTAGAAGAGAGAAAAAGAAAAACGGAGACGAAACCAACAGATGCTCAAAGTATTATTGCAAAAAAAGCAGGACGAATTTTAGAAATCGATGCGACTCGAGGAGAAATTGTAAAAAAGAAAAACGATTATGTCCAAAAAGGTGATATTATTGTCAGTGGAATTATTAAAAATAAAGAAGATCCTGTAAGTAAAGTTCGCGCTGAGGCCAAAGTGTATGCTGAAGTTTGGTATCAAGTTCATCTTTCTATTCCATATGATTATCAAGAATTAGAAAAAACAGGCAACCAAAAAAGGCGATTCGAAATAAAGTTTTTAAATCATTCTTTTTCTCTTTTTGATTTTTTCCCTTATTCAAAGTCAAAAAAAACAAGGAAGATTCTTTATAAAAATCCTCTAATTCCTCTTCAACTTTCCTATACTACTTTTGAAGAAGTAAAAGTAAAAAAACAAATTCACCATTCGAGTGATGCATATTTGCTCGCCTTATCTTTAGCGCGTCAAAAACTAAAAGCAAAATTAAATCCGGAAGATCAGATTATTTCTCAAAAAACTTTGAAAAAGTCACATAAAAATAGTAAAATAGAAGTAGATATCTTTTTTAAAGTGAAAGAAGACATAACGGATACTGTCAGTTTGAAAGATATTCAATTAGAAGATTTAAAAAAAGAACAAGAAGAGGAAGGTGAATAGAGTGTTTCAACCACTGTCAACGACACTGAAAGGTGTGGTCGATTTTACTTGGCCGATGATTTTAATTTCCATTGTCATCATTATCTCTTTACGAATTAGTTATATTATTAAGAATAAAACAAAATTTATTCTATATAAAGAGTTACTAATGTTATCTTTTATTATCTATATTTTATGTTTGTTCCAAGTAGTTACTTTTCAAGATACGACTACCTGGGCTACCAATAATTTTATCCCTTTTCGAGAAATTTTAAGATATTCATTGGGAAGTCGCTTGTTTTTTAAAAATGTACTTGGCAATATGATGATGTTTTTACCGTTTGGTTTTTTTGTCAGTTATTATTTGGAGACGGAAAAACCTTATATTCCTCTGATTTTAGTTTTGATTGCGTCTATTTCTATTGAATGTGTTCAATTAGCCATTGGTAGAGTATTTGATATTGACGATATTTTATTGAATTTAGTTGGTGGAATGATGGGGTATGGAATTTATCATTTACTTGTTAAAATTGGAAAGACACTACCTCGTATTTTTCAATCGGAGTGGTTTTTGAATTTAGTATCTATTATTTTATTATTAGGTTGTATTACGCTAATTTAGGAGTGATTATGAAAGTTGAAGTCGTTAATTTAACAGGAGAAAAAGTATTGGAATTAGAAGAAGTAGGACACGTGTTAGAAAAAGCAGTCGAAAAAGAAAACTTGGGTGAGGTTATTTTTAATGTGGTCCTAGTGAATGATTCTTATATTCAAAATTTAAATAAAACATATCGGGGAATTGACCGAGTAACAGATGTGATTACTTTTGCCTTAGAAGATGAAAAAAAGATGGTTTCTTCTCTTCGCGTTTTAGGGGATATTTATATTTGTTTAGATCAAGCGAAAAGACAAAAAGAACTCTATGGACATAGTCTCCTTCGAGAACTTTCTTTTTTAGCGGTTCACGGCTTTTATCATTTATTGGGCTATGATCATCAAACAGAAAAAGAGGAAAAGATCATGTTTGCCAAACAAGAAGAAATATTAAATTTATGCAATATTCAAAGATAGGGGAAGATAGGATGAAAAAAAAGATCGGATTTGTCAGTCTAGTAGGACGTCCAAATGTTGGAAAAAGCACTCTTTTAAATCAAATTTTAGAAATAAAATTGGCAATTACCTCGGATAAGGCAGGAACTACTCGAAATATTATCCAAGGGATTTATCATGATTCCGATAGTCAAATTGTTTTTGTAGATACGCCAGGAATTCATAAACCTACACATAAGTTGGGAAATTTATTAAATAAAAAGGCCTATCAAAATACAGATCATGTGGATATTATTTTATTTTTAGTGGATTTAAAAAAGGGAATTGGAAAGGGAGACATGTTCATCTTAGAAAAATTAAAAAAAGAAAACATTCCTATTTTTCTGTTGTTGAATAAAATTGATCAAATGAAAAAAGAAGATATATTAAAAGGAATTGATCAAGCAAAAGATCTATATGATTTTAAAGAAATTATCCCTCTTTCTGCAAAAACAGGAGATAATAAAGAAACTTTAATTCAATGCATTAAAAAATATTTAAAAGAAGGAGAAGAAATATATAGCGAAGAGGATTTGACCAATGTATCTACGCGATTTATTATGGGAGAGTTTGTTCGAGAAAAAGTATTAGAACTTACGAAAGAAGAAATTCCTCATGCCGTTGCCTGTTACGTCGAAAATTATGAAGAAGAAGCGAATGTCGTTCATATTCAAGTATTAATTGTTGTCGATCGGGAAAATTTGAAAAAAATTTTAATTGGAAAAAATGGTTCTATGCTAAAAGAAATTGGAACACGTGCTAGAAAAGAGATGGAACAATTTTTAGGTAAAAAAGTATTTTTATCTACGTATGTAAAAACTTTAAAAAATTGGCGAGATGAAGAAAAATATTTTTTGGAACTTGGGTTAGAAGAAGATGAATAAAAAAAAATAATTTTATCACTATAATAATAGAGGTGATAAAATGCAACAAGTTCTATGGAAACTATTTCATGAAACCGGAGAAATTAAATATTATTTAATGCTATCAAATTTGACAAAAGAGAAGTGAAGTTATGAAAATAGAAAGTGTGTTAGGAATCGTTGTTAGTGAAACGAATTATAGTGAATCTAGTAAAATTTTAAATGTGCTAACCAAAGAGCATGGTCGTATGGGTATCATAGCCAAAGGTTGTCGAAACTTGAAAAGTAAGCTTCGTGGGGTGAGCCGAAAACTTGTTTATGGCACTTTTCATATCTATTATAAAGAAAATGGTCTCTCTACCTTAATTTCGGTCGATGTGGCGCATTCTTTTTCTAAAACAATGATGAATTTAAAATCTATTAGTTATGCTTCTTATATTTTAGAGTTAATTGATCAAGTAGCAAAGCAAAATGAAGATCCTACTTTGTTTTCTCTACTCATTTCTTCACTTTTAAAAATTGAAGAGGGTTTTGATCCTACGGTAATTACCAATATTTTAGAGTTGAAGTGTCTAGATTATTTAGGAGTAAAACCAAATATTGATTCTTGTTGCCTTTGTGGAAGTGAAAAAGGCATTGTCACATTAAGTAGTGATGCGGGTGGATATATTTGTAGTAATTGTTATCAAAATGAAAAGATTGTCAGTGATAAAACAATTAAATTGATTCGAATGTTTTATTATGTAGATATCGATAAAATTACAAAATTAGAAGTAGGAGAACAGACCAAAAAAGAAATTGATGATTTCTTGGATGATTACTATACGAGATATACGGGTCTTTATTTAAAGAGTAAAAAATTATTACAGAATGTTCAACAATTAGAAAGATAGAAAATAGTAAGGAGTACAAAATGAGAAATGAATCAATGACGAATTCAATAAGCAAGCAAATTCATATGAAAAAAGAGTATATGGGAATTAAAACTCTCATTGCGAAAGGCAATTATGATTTTGCCTTATATGCACTTGAAGGTTATTTAGAAAAATATCCAGGGAACAGTTATGCTTTAAAAGAGTATGCGAGTATTGTAAGACAACGAGGAAATCCACAGCAGGCATTAAAAATTCTTTCTGAATGTACGAAAGAAGGAATTCATAGTATTCGTGAAAAAGCCTATTGTTATATGGATATGGGTGATTATGAACGCGCATTAGAGGAAATTAATAAAATTGACCATAAGACGAAAACTTGTTATTTTGTCAAGACTTTTTGTGAATGGAAATTAGGTATTTGTGATCAAGAAAATAATTCAAAAGCATATCGGGTAGAACAGTTATTTTCTTTTGATCGACAATTTGCAATCGAACAAATAAAAAAAATTTATGAAAATGGAGAAGAGTCCTCTTTTTCAGAGAATGTAGATGTAGAAAAATTATATGATTATGTTGAAAGTGTTTTGCCTGATGCGAAAAGGAAATATGCGGATGATGTAATGTGGCATTATTTATTTTATGTTGATCATGTTGGATATACTAACGGAAAGAAAAGCACGAATTTGTTGGAAGTAGTCTCTCTTCCAGAATCTTATCAAATTCTAACTATGTATCCAGTGCCTTATGTAAAATCTTCAACTGTTAATTATGAAAACAAAAAATCAGATGAAAAAATGCTGATAAAAATTTATAAATAAATCGTAGACTTGTTTTATATTGACTCCAAATTTATTTTATATTATAATGGTTGTATTGATGTTGCGATGATGAGGGTTGGAATCCTCTAGCAGTATAATAGAAAGCTGATTCTTCTAGAATAAGTAAGGTGGAACCGCGGAAATCATTTCGTCCTTACATTTCTAGAAGTTTTTTATTGGAGGTGATTATTTGAATTTATTTATTGGAACATCATCAAAAAATGTTGTAAAAGAAAAATATCAAGAAAAGTGTTTTCCTTTGCTAGATTCTCTTTCTAAAATGAAAGATGTTCATTTAGTCTTTGGAGATGACTCTAATGGTTTGATGGGACTATGTTATGATATGTTTCAAAAAGAGGGAAAAAGAATTACAGGAATCACAACAAAATTTTATGAGAAAAATTCTCCAAACTTAAAATATGACAAAAAAATAGTAGAAGATACCTCAATGCAAAGAATGGCTAGTATTTATAAAAATAGTGATGTTTTCTTGTTTCTTCCTGGTGGAGTCGGGACATATAGCGAGATTCTCAATTGTTTAGAAGAAAGCAAGACAAGTGATGATGAAAAAGTGATTATCTTATACAATGTTGATTTTTTCTTTCGTCCTTTTTTGGAAGAGATGTATCACTTGTATCAAGAAGGTTTCTTAGATCAAAATTTAGGGGATTTAATTTTAATTAGTAATGATACTAAAGAAATTATTGAAAAAATAAAGGAGTGTGTAATACATGAATGATTTAACAATGGAAAAGTTAGTTGCTTATTGTAAGCAATATGGAATTATATTCCAAGGAAGTGAAATTTATGGAGGATTAGCCAATACCTGGGATTATGGACCTGTTGGTGTAGAACTAAAAAATAATATTAAAAAAGCTTGGTGGAAGAAATTTATTGAGGAAGATTTAAATAATGTAGGATTAGATTCTGCCATTTTGATGAATCCAAAGGTATGGGAAGCGAGTGGTCATCTTGCAACTTTTGCTGATCCATTAATTGACTGTAAAGAATGTAAGACGAGACATCGTGCCGATAAGTTGATTGAAGAATCAGATTCTAGCATTGAAGCTGCGACGATGACAAACGATGAAATGATTGCCTATATTAGAGAGCACAAGATTGCATGTCCAAATTGTGGTAGTTGTGATTATACGGATATTCGTCAATTTAATTTGATGTTTAAGACGTTTCAAGGAGTTACGGAAGATAATAAAAATACTATTTTCTTAAGACCGGAGACTGCTCAAGGAATTTTTGCTGATTTCTTAAATGTACAGAGGAGTATGCGTCTTAAAATACCATTTGGAATTGGTCAAATTGGAAAGAGTTTTCGAAATGAAATTACGCCAGGAAACTTCATTTTCCGTGTTCGAGAATTTGAACAGATGGAATTAGAATTTTTTTGTAAACCTGGGACAGAATTAAAATGGCATGATTATTACCGAAAAGCTTGTCATGACTTTTTACTATCGCTAGGAATTAAAAAAGAAAATTTACGTCTTCGTGATCATAAGAAAGAAGAATTATCTCACTATAGTAATGCAACAACCGATATTGAATACAAATTCCCATTTGGTTGGGGAGAACTATGGGGAATTGCATCTCGTACGGATTATGATCTATCTCAACATCAGAAATATTCAGGAATTTCCCAAGAATATTTGGATCCAGAAGATAATAGTAAGTATATTCCATACGTAATTGAACCTTCTTTAGGTGTTGAGAGAACTGTTCTTACCGTATTATGTAATGCCTATGAAGAAGAAAAATTAGAAAACGATACTAGAGAAGTTATGCATTTTCACCCATTTTTAGCACCATATAAAATGGCTATTTTACCACTCAATAAAAAATATCACAGTGAAAAAGCATTAGAAATTTATAAGGAATTTAGTCAGTATTTCATGGTTAGCTATGATGAGTCTGGTTCTATTGGAAAAAGATATCGTCGTGCAGATGCCATTGGAACACCATTTGCCATAACGATTGATGATGAAACACTAAACAATCAAACAGTAACAGTAAGAGATCGTGACACGATGGAGCAGACGACGATTCCTTTAGATGAATTAAAAGATTATATAACTAGTAAATTGGAATTTTAAAAAGATCATTTCGTTGAAATGATTTTTTTACTGAATTCATAAGTTAATAATAGAAAAAGAATTCAAAATTTTCTTGCATTCTTTCCATAAACCATGTTATAATTATAGACGTCAAAAAAAAGTGATCCGCTTTATACTTTTATATATGATCACTGGTTATATGAAAGTGAGGGAAATCTATGAATGTGATTGACAAAATTAATCAAAAACAAATGAGAAATGATATTCCTGAGTTCCGTGTAGGAGATACAGTTCGTGTCGATGTAAAAATTATCGAGGGAAAAAGAGAACGTATCCAAGCATTTGAAGGAATTGTCGTTTCAAGAAAGGGAGGTTCTGTTTCTGAAACATTTACAGTACGTAAAGTTTCTGCCGGTATTGGAGTAGAGAGAATCTTTCCTGTAAATTCACCAAAGATTGATAAGATTACGGTTGTTCGTAAAGGTAAAGTAAGACGTGCCAAATTAAATTTCTTAAAAAATTATGTTGGTCAATACAAAATCAAAGAAAGAGGACAACAATAAGGCCAAAAGCCTTATTTTTTCATTATTATGAAAAAGATTTTAAAAGAAATTTGGCCTTACATTCTCGTTTTATTTATTGTCGTACTCGTAAAAGCTTATATCGTCTCTCCAATACGAGTGAACGGTCCTTCTATGGAAAAAACGCTTTTAGATCAAGATATTATGATATTGGATAAAATTCATTATCGATTTCGTCCAATTCAAAGATTTGATATTGTGGTGATTCATTTAGATACGGAAGACATCATTAAGCGAGTGATTGGACTGCCAGGAGAAGAGATTGAATATAAAGATAATAAATTATATGTCAATGGAAAATATGTGAAAGAGAAATTTTCTCATGCGAAGACAGAAGATTATGATTTATCACAATTAAATCACCGAAAAATTCCTAAAAATTCTTATTTTGTTTTAGGAGATAATCGAACGGATTCGCTCGATAGTAGAGTTCTTGGATTTATTCAAAAAGAAAGAATTCAAGGACATGCAACTTATACGATTTTTCCTTTTAATCGTTGGGGGAAGAAAAAATAAAAGAAAGTATGGATTTGATACTTTCTTTTTTTAATTGTAATTTCAACCGCACCATTTTATTTATATTTTAATTCTATATCATAAGCACATTTATAGTCAAAT
>CANQMB010000015.1 GCA_947624845.1 uncultured Bacilli bacterium | reverse complement strand
AAGGAAAAGTATGTAAAGGTTATAAATATTCTTGTGGATTATTCTATTATAAGAGAAGTTGCTCTACTTATAAGCAAAGTTGTGGAAGTTGTGGATGCTCTTCTTGGGGATCATGGAGTGGATATAGCTATACTTCATGTAGTAAGTCTTCTTCACGGCAATGTGGATCTGCCTATTTATATAAATAAACGATCTTGATATTAGAGATCGTTTTTTCTTGGAAACATTTCCATCTTCTAGGCATACACTAAATTAGAGGAGGAATAACATGGCAAACACTCGTGAAATCGTTACAAAAGCAGTTATTGGAAAAGGGAAAAAGCTATTTACTACGACCAATAAAGCAAAACCAGAAGAAATTCCTACAACTATTTTGGGTTGTTGGGTAATTAATCATAATTTTACGGGATCCAAAGTAGGAGATATTGTAACTATTCAAGGAAGTTATGATGTGAATATTTGGTATTCTTATGATCATGATACGAAAACCAATGTTTTAAGAGAACAAAATCGTTATCAAGAAATTGTCAATATTAAACCTAGAGAAACCAATGATTTAGATACAACCAATGAAGATATTATCATTCGGAGTTTAAAACAGCCGAGCTGTGTAAAAGTAGAAATTGAAAATGATGAAATTAAATATACTGTAGAAAAAGAATTGGGAATTGAACTGATAGGGGACGTCAAAGTAAAGATAGAAACATCAGAGGAAGAAGATCTTTGGGATGAAATTGTCGATTCTAGAGAGATCGATGCAAAAATAGAAGAGGAAGTCGAAGAAAATTTTATTTCAGAAAGTGACAATTCAGAAGATAAAGAGGTGTTATAAAAAAAAGGTTGACAGTAGCCTCTTTTTTATATATAATAATATTCGTCAAAGAAAGGAAGGTAATTATGGCCGTAAAAATCAGATTAACAAGAATGGGTGCAAAAAAGCGTCCTACATATCGTATTGTCGCTAGCGATTCTCGTCGCCCTAGAGATGGTAAATACTTAGAATTAATCGGAACATATAATCCATTAACATCTCCAGCAGAAGTAAAAATTGATGAAGAAAAAGCATTAAAATGGTTAGCAACAGGAGCAATTCCATCAGATACTGTTAGAAGTTTATTTCAAAAGAATGGAATTATGAAAAAATTTGCTGATCAAAAAGCAAAGAAGGATTAATTTATGAATTTAGTGGAGTTAACAGAAAAAATTGTAAAATCTATCGTATTAGATAGTGATGCTGTCAGCGTAAAAGAATTTGAAACTGACGATGAAAATAGTATTTTAATTCAAGTAATGGTATCTGAAGAAGATATGGGACGAGTAATTGGAAAACAAGGAAGAACGGCAAATGCCATTCGTACTTTAGTACAAGCTAGCAGTGCTCTAAAAGAAAACAAATATGTAAAAATCGATATCGACAAGTTTTAAGAGCTTTGAAAGCTCTTTTTCTTGTGGAAAAATTATTTTCGTATTATAATGATTATAGTTTGGAGGTTTTTTATGAAAACAAGAATATTCAGTGCCATCTTGTTATTGGCGATTTTCATTCCGATTTTATTAATTGGGAAAGAAGTGTTTGCAATTTTTATGGGAATTTTATCTGTTTTAGGTCTTTATGAACTAATTCATATTAGAGAGACTAAGAAAGAATTTCCATTTATTATGAAAATTATAGCCGCTTTATTAGTATTGTTCTTTACTTTGTTTAATTTTAATTCTACTTATTTTGTTTATAACGTAGACTATAGAGTAATGACATTCATTATATTTGCATTTTTAATGCCCATTGTCTTTATCAATAATAATAAAAAATACAATATTAAAGATGCTCTTTATTTGATTAGTTCCATTTTATTTATTGGAATGAGTTTCAATCTACTAATTATTGTTCGTAATTTTGATTTGATGTATATTATTTATTTATTATTAGTGGCAACGATTACAGATACTTTTGCTCTGTTTACAGGAATGTTGATTGGTAAACATAAGTTGGCAAAAGATATTTCACCCAATAAGACGGTTGAGGGATTATGCGGTGGAGTTGTCTTTGGTACGATTGTCGCTGTTACTTTTTATCATCAAGCCATCAATCCAGAATTATCCTTAGCATTATTAATTGCGATTACGGCTTTACTTTCTGTCGTTGGTCAAATCGGGGATTTAGTATTTTCTTCGATTAAAAGATATTATGATAAAAAAGATTTTTCAAATTTGATTCCTGGGCATGGTGGAATTTTAGATCGACTAGATAGCTTGATTTTTGTCGTTTTAGCATTTGTATTATTTCTAGAAATATTATAGGAGGATTCTATGGTAACATTACTTATTTTTATCTTGGTATTGGGAGTGATTATCTTTGTTCATGAGTTGGGTCATTTCCTATTTGCCAAAATGCTAGGTGTCTATGTTTATGAGTTTTCTTTAGGAATGGGTCCAAAACTTTTCTGTAAAAAAGGAAAGAATCAGGAAACGGAATATTGTATTCGAGCTATTCCCATTGGCGGTTTTGTTCAATTAGCCGGAGAAGAAGTCGAAGACGATAAAAATATTCCAAAAGATCGAAAATTGCAAGCGAAAAAACCTTGGCAACGATTTTTAATTATGTTCTTTGGTGCAGGATTTAATTTTTTATTTGCTATTGTTGTTCTGTTTTTTTTAGCCTTATTCTGTGGAAGTGCCTCTTATGAACCTATTATTAGTGGTGTAGAAAAAAATTATCCTGCCTATCAAGCGGGACTTCGCAAGGGGGATGAAATTCTAGAGATCGATCATCATAAAATATCGACAATGGATGATATTAGTCTTTATTTAACACTTGCAGATCATACGGAAAAAACAGAATTCTTTATAAAAAATAAAGAAGGGAAAACTAAGACCATTTTTATTCAACCTAAAAAAGAAAAAACAAAAGAGGAGACGACATATCATTATGGAATCTCTTTACAGGCAGAGAAAAATTATGGCTTTATCTCTTCATTAAAATATACAGTGGTCAAAACAAAATCCTTATTTAAGCAAATGGGAATTACAATACAACAATTATTTACTGGTGGCGTAAAAGTAAATCAGTTAAGTGGTCCTGTAGGAATTTATTCCATTGTTGGAGATCAAGCCAAAGACGGCATAGAAAACGTAATATATCTCTTAGCCTTTTTAAGTATTAATGTGGGATTTATTAATCTTTTACCATTCCCTGGTTTTGACGGAGGACATATTCTCTTTATCGTTATTGAAAAAATAAAGGGAAGTCCTGTAAAACCAGAGACGGAAAATATGATTCATACCATCGGTTTGTTTTTATTGATGGCTTTGATGGTCTATATTACTTTTAATGACATTTTAAAATTATTTTAAAACGTAAAGGAAAAATTTATTTTTTCTTTTTGTTTGATAATACGATAGAAGAGGTGCACATATGAGGAAAGAAATTATATTAGAAATAGCCAAAGCAGAAAATATATCGCCTAAACAAGTAACTTCGGTTTTGAAATTATTAGAAGAGGGAAATACGGTTCCTTTTATTGCCCGTTATCGAAAAGAAGTAACGGGAGCTTTAAACGAAGAGGAAATTCGAAAAATTGAAGAAGTTTATTTATATCAGGTTAATTTATTGAAAAGAAAAGAGGATGTCATTCGTTTAATTGATGAGAAAGGGCTTTTGACAGATGAATTAGAAAAAGAAATTTTTGCATGTCAAAAATTGGTGGAAGTAGAAGATTTATATCGTCCCTATAAAGAAAAGAAAAAAACGAAAGCAACAGAGGCAATTGCTCTAGGATTAGAGCCTCTAGCGAAGAAAATAATGTCTTTTCCAACTACGGGAGATCTTACTCAATTAGCACATCCTTATTTATCTGAGAAAGTAAAGACAGAGGAAGATGCATTGATGCAGGCCTCTTACATTATCAGTGAGTGGATCAGTGACAATGCCAGTTTCCGAAAATTTATTCGTCGATTTCTTTATCAGCATGCCATGATTCAAACAAAAAAGAAAAAAACAAAAGAAGACGAGAAATCTCTTTATGAGATGTACTATGACTACAGTGAACGGATAAAATATATCAAGGCTCATCGTGTGTTAGCCATCAATCGAGCTGAAAAAGAGGGAATTCTTAGTGTTTCATTTGATTATCCTAAGGAAGAAATCGTTGCCTATTTAGAAAAAAAGATTATCAAAAATGAAAAATCTTTTGTCTCTTCTTTTGTAAAAGATAGTATAGAAGATTCTTTAAAAAGATTAATATTACCGAGTGTTTTAAGAGAAGTTCGAAGTGAATTAAAAGAGAGGGCTGAGGAAGTTGCTATTGCCAATTTCTCGAATAATGTAGAACATTTACTACTGACTCCTCCAATGAAGGAAAAAGTGGTATTAGGTTATGATCCGGCTTTTCGTACAGGATGCAAGTTGGCGGTTTTGGATCCGACGGGAAAACCTTTAGAAATTGCCGTTATCTATCCGACGGAACCTCATTTAAAAATAGAAGAATCTAAAAAGAAAGTATTAGAGTTAATAGAAAAATATCATATTGATATAATTGCTATTGGAAATGGGACTGCCTCTCGAGAAAGTGAAGCTTTTATTGCCGATGTTATTAAAGACTCTAAAAGAAAAGTGACCTATGTTATTGTAAATGAAGCGGGAGCCTCAGTTTATTCGGCATCGAAACTGGCAATCGAAGAATTCCCCGATTTGACAGTGGAAAAAAGAAGTGCTATCAGCATTGGAAGAAGATTACAAGACAGTTTATCTGAACTTGTAAAAATCGATCCAAAAAGTATTGGGGTCGGACTTTATCAACATGATGTGACTCCCAAAAAATTAGATGAATCTTTAAAATTTGTTGTAGAAAAAACAGTGAATTCTGTTGGAGTCAATATTAATACTGCGAGTCCATCCATTCTTTCTTATGTCTCTGGTTTAAAAAAGAAAGTGATTGAAGATCTTTTGGAAACTAGAAATCGAATTGGAAAATTTCAAAGTCGGATGGAAATTAAAAATTTGAAGACGATGACTCCAAAAATTTATGAACAATCTATTGGATTTATGCGTATTTTAGATGGGAAACAACCTCTAGATAAGACGGCGATTCATCCCGAAAGCTATGCGACAACATTAAAACTTTTAGAATTATTAGGTTTTACTGTAGAAGATATTGGTAGTGAAAAATTAAAAAAAGCTTTAGATATTGATATTGCAACCTATAGTAAAAAATTAGATGTGGATACGTATACGTTAGAAGATATTGTTTCTTCTTTGATTCGGCCTGAAAGAGATCCCAGAGAAGAGATGCCAAAACCTCTTTTACGTAGTGATATTTTAAAGATAGAGGATTTACAAGTAGGCGAAAAGTTACAAGGGACAGTTCGCAATGTCGTCGATTTTGGTATTTTTATTGATATTGGCCTTCATGAAGATGGACTTGCCCACATTTCAAAATTAAGTAATGAGTATATTAAACATCCAGCAGATTTATTTAGTGTTGGGGATATTGTCGATTGTTATGTCGATCATATTTCAATAGAAAAAAATAAAGTAAGTTTAAGTTTGCTTCCTAGAGCTTAAAATTTACTTTTTTTTATTTTTAAGTTGTGTTATAGTAGATGGAAGTGAGGTTTTTATATGACAAAAGACAATGGAAAACAAATGGTTATTGATAATATAGAAATGTTAGATTTCTTTTTATCCGAAGAGGATCGACAATTATTTAAAAATTATATGCAGTCTTTAGATACGGAAAAAAGACTTGAGTATTTATATGGATTAAGGGATATTTATTTAGAAACTAAAATTATTGAGAAAAGAGTAAAAAAAGATTTTTTGAAGAGTATCTATCCTCAGATTGCTAGAGAAAATAATCTCATTGGTGCCTACAAGAAAAATAAAAAAGCTTTTACAGCGCTTTTAGATTCTTATCCAGAACTTAAAAAAGAAGTAGATACGATTACTTTAAACTATCATAAGACCAAAAGATTTTTATCTGAAGTAGAAAGATTAATTGTCCTAGAAAGACATATTAAAAATCATGAAATTCCTAAGAAGTATTATGATGATGAAGAGGCAGATTATAGAGATTTAATTCCATTAGAAGAAAATTTACAACAGGAATTAAATTTACGACTTCGAGAAATTAAGTATGGTTATTATTCTAGAAAATATGGAATCGATATTGACAAGTTTATTCCGACGCCCTTGGAAAAATTATTTGCCAAATTAGAAACGTTGGAAGATGAAAAAAGACAGATGGTATCCAACTTAGGAAAAGATATTGCTAAAAACCGTTTGCGAATCTTAAAAAAAGGAAAAAATCTTTATGATGATGCAGAACGTATATTTTTAAAGAATCTTATTATGAAGTTTTCTAGTTTGGAACCAATGAAATTTTCTCAGGAAGAAAATCATACTAAAAATTACTATGATATTTTAGAAAGATTATTAACAACGGATGAAAATTATATTTATATTAAAAGAATGTTAGATAATATTGAAGGCTTTTCGAATGCTCGAAAGAAAAATAAAGAATTGATTGATACGATGTTGAAAGTAATTCAAAATGTAACGAATCAACGAAAGGGAGGAAAAACAGAGCAGAAAGAAAGAGAAAATCAACTGTTATTGGATCGATTTGAAGGATTAAAAGAAAAAGATACCCATATTTTACTTTATCTGTTAGATCAATATATTTATCATTCTAAATTAAAATTAGCCAATCAAAATTTTAATTTTGTAGAGCCTAATTTTTATAAGGAGATTATGAAATTATATTTCAAAAAAGGGATTCAATTAACCGAAGAAGAAGAAAAGTTATTTCAAACTTCTTTAGATAAATTCGCTACTTACTGTAGATATCGAAATTATGATTCCACAGAATTATTGGAAGATATACAAGAATTGAAAGAGCATGGTGTAAAACAAGAAGAGGAAAGAAGAAGAGAAACGGAAGTTTCCTTAATTACAAAATATGAGCTTCCTAGAGTAGTAAATTATTATAGAAAAGAAAATTATCCTTATTACTCTAAAGCGGATAATCAGTCTGTTTTTATGCTCAATAAGATTCCCTCTTTTGCTTTTTCTATTTCTTATTTAGAAGATGGAAGTATTCGCTTTGGTATTCATGTGTTAGACTATAGTAAAGTTGTAGAACAAGATAGTTTGTTAGCAGAAGATCTTTTGTATGACCGAGAACAACTTCCGAGTATGTCAATTGGACATACTTATCCAGTGATGAGTTTTTCCTATTGTATCAGAGATTATGAACTTTCTCCTTTGGAAATTTCTTCGGGCGTAATTCAATTAGATCAAATGTATAAAGAAGAAGATTTAGATTGTTATCGAGAAAAAGAGGATTTAAAAAGTATGTTTTATTTTTTAAAAATGTTCCAAACGGGAGAAGAGGTATATCAACAAGAGGGAATGGAAGAAATTATTAATAAAAAATTATCTCAAGATATCAAAAGAAAATTTGAAGAAGAACACATTCCGATGATCTATGAAGTAAATATTGCAAATAAAGAGGATTTAATTCAAAGAAATCACAATGCTATTGTAGAGGAATTAGGAAAAATTCCAAAGACGGAAGCTCATCAAATTTTTGATATTTTAGATCAGGAAATCGATAGCTATTATACAGATGATCTTCATCAGGAAAGTAGTGTATGTTTCGATAGTGGAAGTTTCTTGGGAATTTATTTATTAGATACGTTGAATAAAATAAAAAATGGTCGTTATGATGTTGAAATCGGATATCAAAATAATGATTCTTATTTACAAAAATTAAATGAAAAAAGAGATTATTTACCCACTTGTTTCAAAGAAAATGGAAAAACTTATCAAAAAGAAAAATCAATTTAAGAAGGTAATTATTTTCCCTTCTTTTTTGATGATTTTTTCCTGTTCCATTTTTCTTAATTCACGCATAAAATTACTACGATCTACTGCAATATATTCGGCAATGGCCGTGTAGGAAGTTGTCACTTTAAAAACCTGATGTTCATTCATTCGATGTTTTAAGAAAAATTCAATTTTTTCTCGGACACTTCTTTTCGATAGTAATTCGATTTTTTCGTTTTGTTGTTTATTATCTTTCATTAAGAGTTCGAATAAGTTTAATACGAAAGTGTGATGAATCGGACAGCCTTTGGTACAGTTTTTTAAGATTGTATAATAGTCGATAAAGATAATTTCAGTTTTATCATTGCTGATGACATAAATTTCGTCTTCTGAATTTTGAAAAAAGAGATTGGAAAAGATATCGTTTTCTTTTAATAGTTTTAAAATGGTTGTATTTCCATGTTCATCAATTTTTATAATGGATGCTTTCCCGGATTTGATAAATCCGATTTGTTTTTTCATATAGGTAGAACTTAGAATAAATTCTTTATCAGAGTAAAGTTGACAATAGGTGTTGACGCAGTTTGACAATTGTTTTATAAAGTCCAAAGTCTTTTGTTTTTCAATATTTTCTAACATTTTTTCTACCTTCTTTCAAAAAAATTGTAACATTTTTATAAAAAAGTTGCAAATGCAACAAAAAAATGAATAGAAATTAGGTAAAATGGTTTTATTAGGATAGAGGTGGAATTATGACAAAAACAAAAGAAAAAGAAATAATGATTGTAAAAAGAAATGGAAATTTAGAGAAATTTGATCCAGAGCGAGTAAAAAAAGCAGTTTGTGCCAGTGCTGAGAGAGTAATGGTAGAACTAACGGAAAAAGCGTTGGATCAAATTGTAAAAATTGTGGAAGATTTATTAAGAACTCAAACGACAAATCCGACGGTTGAACAAGTTCACAGTTGTTGTGAAGTTGCTTTGGAACAAGTCAATCCGCTCGTTGCCAAAAGTTATCGGGAATATCGCGATTATAAAAAAGATATTGTTCATATGTTAGATGAAGTCTATAAAAAAGCCCAAGTGATTACTTACATTGGAGATAAAGAGTGTGCCAATATGGATAGTGCTTTAGTAACGACGCAAAGATGTTTAATTTATAATAGTTTAAATAAAGAGTTGTATAAGAAATTTTTCTTAACTTCTGCGGAAATTGAAGCTTGTAAAGATGGCTATATTTATATTCACGATATGAGCGCTCGACGTGATACGATGAACTGCTGTTTATTTGATATGGGAAGCGTTTTAAAAGATGGATTTGAAATGAGTAATATTTGGTATACAGAACCGAAAACTTTACAGACGGCTTTTAATGTCATGGGAGATGTCATTGTCAATACGACAGCCATGCAATATGGTGGATTTACTGTACCAGAAGTCGATACTATTTTAAAAGATTATGCCAAAAAATCTTATCAAAAATATATTGATGAATATTTAGAAATTAAAGGAAAAAAATATCAGGATGAGGCTGAAGCTTATGCACTGAAAAAAGTAGAGAGAGAATGTGAACAGGGCTATCAAGGAATTGAATATAAATTAAATACTGTCAGTTCTAGTAGAGGAGATTATCCTTTTGTTACTTTTACTTTTGGAGTTGATCCGGATCCTTTTGCAGTCATGATTACAAAAACGATTTTAAATGTTCACAAAGAAGGACAAGGAAAAGAAGGATATAAAAGACCGACTTTATTTCCTAAATTAGTATTTTTATATGATAAAAATTTACATGGCGACGGAAAAAAATTAAGAGATAGTTTTTTATGTGCTATTGAATGTAGTAAAAAGACGATGTATCCAGATTATTTATCTTTAACTGGAAAAGGATATGTTCCAGAAATGTATAAAAAGTATGGAAGAATTGTAAGCCCGATGGGATGTCGTGCCTTTTTATCTCCTTGGTATGAAAAAGGAGGAATGGAACCTAAAGATAAAGAGGATAAACCTGTTTTTATTGGAAGATTCAATATTGGAGCGATTTCTCTTCATTTGCCTATGATTTTAGCAAAAGCGAGAGAAGAACAAAAAGAATTTTATGATGTTTTGGATTACTATTTAGAAATGATTCGAAAAATTCATATTCGGACTTATCGCTATTTAGCGAAAAGAAAGGCTTCAACGAATCCTCTTGCCTATTGTCAAGGTGGTTTTTATGGAGGACATTTAAAACCAGAAGAGGCAATCGAACCTTTGATGAGGGCATCTACCGCTTCTTTTGGAATTACAGCCTTAAATGAATTACAAGTTTTATACAATGGAAAATCTATTGTAGAAGATGGAAAATTTGCTTTAGAAACTTTAAAATATATTAATGAAAAAACACAAGAATTCAAAAAAGAAGATCATATTTTATATGCTATTTATGGAACTCCTGCTGAAAACTTATGTGGACTTCAAATTAAACAATTTCGAAAGAAATATGGCGTTATTGAAGGTGTCAGCTCTAGAGAATATGTTTCAAATAGTTTCCACTGCGGTGTTTGGGAAGATATTACTGGAATTGAAAAACAAGATTTAGAAGAGAGATTTTGGGAATTCAGTAAAGGAGGAAGAATTCAATACGTTCGCTATAATTTAAACTATAATACGGAAGCGATGCTTACTTATATTGAAAGAGCGATGGAAAAAGGCTTTTACGAAGGTGTAAATTTATCTCTTTCTTATTGTAATCATTGTGGACATGAGGAATTGGATATGGATGTGTGTCCAAAATGTGGAAGTGCTGATCTTACAAAGATTGATCGAATGAACGGCTATTTGGCTTATTCTAGAGTACATGGGGATACGATGTTAAGTAATGCCAAAATGGAAGAAATCAAAGAAAGGAAGTCTATGTAGATGCGATATCATAATATTACAAAAGCAGATATGTTAAATGGAGAAGGTCTTCGCGTAGTTCTTTGGACTTCTGGATGTTCTCATCATTGTCATGCTTGTCAAAATGCGATTACTTGGAATGAAGAAGATGGGTTGGTTTTTGATGAAAAGGCCAAAGAGGAAATATATACAGAGTTAGAAAAAGATTGGTGTAGTGGACTTACACTTTCGGGAGGAGATCCTCTGTTTTGTGCCAATCGAGGCGAACTGCTTGAATTTTTAAAAGAAGTACGAAAAAGATTTCCCGAAAAGACAATTTGGTGTTATACGGGCTATACGTGGGAAGAATTATTAGAACAGAGGAAAAATGATAAAGACTTATTGGGGATTTTAGAACTTTTAGATGTCTTATTAGATGGAAAGTTTGTTCTTCATTTAGCAAATGAAAAACTGCACTATGTAGGAAGCAGTAATCAATATATTATTGATGTGAAGAAAAGTTTAAAGGAAAATCAAAAGATTCTATATATTGATAATAATAAAATTTTAGAAGGAGAAAAAATATGAGAAAACGAGGTTTTGAAATTATAAAAGAATATGAAAATAAGGGGATCAATCTACCAAAGAGAAGTACGAAATATTCAGCTGGTTATGATATTGAAGCAGCCGAGGATGTAGTTGTTCCAATGTATCAAAAAGGAATGAAACCAACTTTAGTTCCTACGGGGCTCAAAGCTTATTGTGAAGAAGATGAGTTTTTTATGTTGGTGAATCGAAGTAGTGGTCCTAAAAAAGGATTGATGCTTTCTAATGGTATTGGAATTGTCGATCATGATTATTATGGAAATGAAAATAATGATGGCCATTTTTTCTTTCAATTTTTCAATGTTACAGATCACGATGTAGAGATCAAAAAGGGGGATGCCATCGGGCAGGCAATTTTCATGAAATATTTGATTACCGATTTTGATCAAGCAGAAGGAATTCGAAAAGGTGGCTTTGGTTCTACAGACAAAAAATAAAAAAATTTAAAAAGTGATTTTTTAAAAAATCATTTTTTTTGTGGAATATTTTTTTCAAAATCATTGTAAAATAAAGAAAATAGAAAAAATAAAATTTAAAAAAGCAAAAAAATTGAAAAATTAAAACTTTAAAAAATAGAAAAATGTATAAAAATGTAAATTGTCGTAAATCGAACAAAAAAAGTTTTTTTGCAATTTCTATATATATCAACAATTCCTAAAATTCGCCTCTATTTTTGTAAAAAATATGTATTGCAAAATGAATTTTTGCATACTAAAATGAAATTAAGAAAAGACAGTAGGAGGAGTAGACAATGGTAGAAGTTAGTGAAAAATTAGAAGACTTAGTTGTCATTAAAAGAAACGGAAAAAAAGTAGCTTTTGATGAGACTAAAATTGCTTTGGCAATAAAAAAAGGATTCGACAGTGTAGAAGTCGATGATGACGAAGAAGAGACAAAAAGAAAGTATACAGCTCAAGATGTTCAAAAAGTTTATCAAGCAGTATTAAAGAAAATAGAAAAAGCATCTCAAGAAGTAGAAAAATTTTCCATTGAACAGATTCAAGACTACATTGAAGATGAATTATCTAAACAAGGATATCAAGATGTATATAAATCTTTTTCTGAATATAGAGAACGAAGAAATCAATCTCGTAAATCTTTTTTTGAAGATAAGAAGACGCATAAATTCTTAAAATCATTAGAAAATTTAGGATTAAAATCTGCTTACGAAGAGGATGCAAAAAGAGAAAATGCCAATATTGATGGAAATTCTCCTATGGGAACGATGTTACAATATGGTTCTACTGTATCTCGAGAATTTGCAAAAGCTTATTTAATGAAACCAGAATTTGCAAAAATGCACGATGAAGGTGTCATTCACATTCATGATATGGATTTCCTAGCTATGGGAACAACGACATGTTGTCAAATTGATTTATCTAGATTATTTAAAAATGGTTTTGATACGGGACATGGTTATGTAAGACCTCCACAAGATATTAGTACTTATGGTTCTTTAGCCGCTATTGTCATTCAAGCCAACCAAAATGATCAACATGGTGGGCAAGCAATACCAGCTTTGGATTATTATTTAGCCCCAGGAGTTTTAAAAACATTTAAAAAGCAATTCAAACAGACAGTTTATGATTTCTTTGATTTAGAAGGATTCTTACCTGTGATAAATATGGATCGAATCATTAGAGAAATTGATAAAATAGAAAGTATTGAATTTGATGTTCAAACTTTATCAGATTATCAAAAAGATTCTAGTAGAATTCATGAAATTTTTGAAAAAGCTTATGCAAAAGCAATTCAAAAAACAGATCGAGCAACCCACCAAGCGATGGAAGCATTTATTCATAATCTAAATACAATGCACTCTAGAGCAGGTGCTCAAGTACCATTTTCTTCTGTAAACTTTGGAACGGATACTTCTCCAGAGGGAAGAATGGTCGTAAAAAATTTCTTATTAAGTGCAGATCGAGGTTTAGGAAAAGGAGAAACACCAATTTTTCCTGTATCGATTTTTAAAGTAAAAGAAGGAATTAACTATAATAAAGAAGATCCGAACTACGATTTATTTAAACTTGCTTGTAAAGTATCGGCAAAAAGATTATTTCCTAACTTTGCCTTTATCGATGCTCCATTTAATCTTCAATTCTATCATGAAGGAGATCCTAATACCGAAGTTGCTTACATGGGATGTCGTACTCGGGTATTTGCCGATGTAACATCACCAGATCGTCAAATCGTAACTGGAAGAGGAAATTTATCTTTTACCACAATCAATCTTCCTCGTCTTGGAATTAAACATGGAATTGCTTTAAAAGAAAGAGACAAAGCGGATATGAAAGGTTTTTATCAAGAATTAGGAGAAACCATGGATAAGGTAAAAGATCAATTGTTAGAACGATTTGAAGTTCAATGTAATAAACGTTGTTATAATTTTCCTTTCTTATTAGGACAAGGAATTTGGACGAATGGAGAAAAATTAAAACCGACAGATCGGTTAAGAAAAGTTTGGAAACACGGATCTTTATCCACAGGATTTATTGGCTTAGCAGAATGTTTGAAGGCATTGACTGGAAAACATCATGGTGAAAGTGAAGAAAGTGAAAAGTTGGGATTAGAAATTATTACTTTTATGAGAAAAAGATGTGATGAATATGCGAAAAAGTATAATTTGAATTTTACTTGTTTAGCAACGCCAGCAGAAGGACTTTCTGGACGATTTACAGCTATCGATAAAGCAATTTATGGAAAAATTAAGGGTGTTACTGATCGTGAGTATTATACTAATTCTTTCCATGTTCCAGTTTATTATAATATTAGTATTACGAAGAAAATTGAAAAAGAGGCTCCATTCCACAATTTAACCAATGGGGGACATATTTCTTATATTGAGTTAGATGGAGATACGGCATCAAACGTAGAGGCCTTCGAAAAAATCATTCGTATTATGAAAGAAAACGGAATTGGATATGGTGCAATTAATCATCCAGTGGATCGTGATCCTGTTTGTGGTTATGTCGGGGTGATTAATGATGTTTGTCCAGGTTGTGGACGAAAAGAATTCGAGGGAGTTCCAATGGAAAAAATTACTGCTCCAGAGTGCTGTGGCAGATAATGATAAATAAAATGTAAAAAGGAGGAATTTATATGGAAAAAATAGTAGGAGAAGGACAAGGATTTGATAGAATCCGTAGAATTACTGGATATTTAGTAGGAACAACAGATCGTTTTAACAATGGAAAAAGAGCAGAGGAAAGAGATCGTGTAAAACACAGCGGCATAAAAGAAATCATGAAAAAAGAAGTAAGTAAAGATGAAAATTAGACTTGCGGCGGATTTACAACCAGATTCTATTGTCGATGGACCAGGTGTCCGTACTGTGGTTTGGACTCAAGGATGCCCTCATCATTGCCCAGGGTGTCATAATCCAATGACTCATGATTTTGAAGGAGGCGCTCTAGTAGAAGTCGAAGAAGTACTAAAAGAATTAGAGCAATTAAAAAATCAAGATGGAATTACTTTGTCTGGAGGAGATCCTGTCTGTCAAAGTGAAGCTTGTTTAGAAATTGCAAAAAAAGCACATCAACTTGGAATGGACGTTTGGTGTTATACTGGATTTAACTATGAACAAATGCTAAATAATCCGAGACAAAGAGCATTATTGGAAGAAATCGATGTTTTAGTAGATGGAAAGTTTATCCAAGAATTAAAAAGTTATAACCTTTATTTTAAAGGTTCTTCAAATCAGAGAATCATTGATGTGAAAAACTCTTTACAACAAGGAAAAGTTGTCTTAGTTGAAAAATATCAAAATGAAAAAGAGGAAATGAATACTTATAAGAAACCTGAATATATATTTATATAAGGTTTCTTTTTTTTGAATCTCATGTTATGATAGAGGAGAATTAGGAGGAATATTATGAGTAAAACGACGAAAAAAAATGAACAAAAACAATCTTTTCGTCTTTTAATTAAGACAAGTTTATGTTTAATTTATTTAGTCGTAGGAATGATTCTTGCCTATTGTGCTTTTCATATTTATATTGAGGCTATTGAACCAGTGAAATGGGATGAAGCAACGGATACAAAAGATTATACTTATATTGATATTGATAAAATGTCGGAAAAATTTGCAACGATTGATCAAAAAAAAGATATCCATTTTATGATTGATGAAGAAAAAAATGGGGTATGGCATATCTATCTTTTAGCCATTTCTAAACAAGATTATAAAAAGTATAAAGAAATTATTGATTACTCTTATGAACGAATTAAAGAAAAACCAAAACCCGTTCGTGTATATGGTTATCCAGTAGAAATTCCAGAAGAATTAAAAGAGTTGACATTGAAAAACTATAAAAATTTTGTTTCTTTTGAAAATCAAGTCGAATTAAATTTAGAAAATTTTAATGAGTATTTAACAAATGCTTATTTGGATTCTACGAAGAAAAAAGAACATAATTTTAATTGGATTGTCGTTATTTTAATGCTGTTAGATGTTGTTTTATTTATTTTAATTATTGTAACAATTTTTGATAAAGATAAATTGGTAGATGAAGTAGATCATCTAGTAGAATTAGAAGAAAAGAAGAGAAAAAGAAAAAAGAAAAAGAAGTGACAAGTAGTCACTTTTCTTTTATAAAAAAGTGATGATAATTTTGTTTTGTGCTATAATATTAATAGAATAGATAGGGTGATCAGATGAAAATATGGAAAAACATCCGGTTATTACAGATCGCTGGTATTTTAGAATTGGCTATTTCCTGTATTGAAGTAGTATTAGCCACCTATGTACTCTTTTATGAGAATTCGAGTTTGATGATTGGTGGGATTTATGCTCATCATATGCACTTGTTTTCGATTATTTTAGTTTATGCAGTGGCATTATTTCAATTAACTGCAGGAGTTATCGCTTTGGTTTATGGTAATTCTAAAAAAAATGCAGATCGTTGTATGTTAATTGGAATTGTTCTTTTATTTTTACAAGTACTATTATTTAATAAGACAGAAGAAACATTTGTAGTTTTTTTCAAAGATTTCATTAGTTTGATTGTACCATTTCTATATCTATGTGGCGCAGCACAAAATAAAAAAAAGGGAGGAAATAAAATATGAAAAGTGTAGCACTTAAAGGAGTTAAACAGTTTGAAATAAAAGATGTGGAAGAACCAAAACAAGAGTCAGGGGAAGTAATTATCGATGTATTAAAATGTGGAATTTGTGGATCTGATATTCACTATTGGGATGCAGGAGAACCTAAGGGACTTATTATGGGACATGAATATTGTGGAAAAGTTCTGGATCCAGGATCTAGGGAAGATTTAAAAGTAGGAGATCGCGTAACAGCATTGCCAATTTCTCCTTGTTTAAAATGTTCAGCGTGTAGAACAGGAAATCCACAGTATTGTAAAGATACATGGACTTATGCAACAGGTCTTTCTTTGACGAATCCAGGAGGATTAGCAGAAAAAATGAAAATTCGTCCAGATATGGTAATTAAAGTTCCAGATAATATTACAGATGAAGAAGTAGCCATGGTAGAACCGACAGCAGTAGGACTTCATGCCATTCATTTAGCAGATATTAAAGTAGGAGATAAGGTTTTAGTTATCGGCGGTGGAATTATTGGTTTAGTTTCTGCTATGTTTGCTAAAATGGAAGGTGCTCGATTTGTTGGCGTTTCTGAAACTAATGAAGCTCGTGGAAAAAAAGCGATGAGATTAGGTGTGGCAGATGCTTTCTATGATGCAAAAAAAGAGACGATGATTCAAGAATTATTGGAGGAGACAGACGGAGGTTTTGATATTGTTATTGAATGTTGTGGAAATTCTCCAGCAGTCAGTAGTGCTTTGAGTGTTGTAAAACCAGGAGGCAAGGTGATTTTAGTTGGAGTGTCATTAAATCCTGTAACAATTCCAACAGTGGCTGCTGTCATGCATGAATTAACAGTGCAAGGTGCTATTGCATATACAAAAGAAGAATTTCAAACTTGTATTGATTTGATGTCTGAAAAGAAAATAGAAATGTTAAAGTTTGTTGATGATATTGTAGGATTAAAAGATGTTCAAAAATCATATGAACGACTAACCTCTGGTGTCGATGATGCAGTTAAAATTTTAGTAGATCCAAAAAAATAAAATAAGGTCATAAAGCTAGATACTTTATGGCCTTATTTTTATTATGATTTTCTAATCAAATTATATAATAATAGTGCTTATTTATCAAGAAAATGTTATAGACAAAGAGAGGATAAGTAGTAAAAAAATAGTCAAAAAATGTCGATAGGAAAAAGAAAGAGAGATGAATAAGAAAATAAATAACTGGTCAAATTTCTAGTCAAAAAATAAAAAGTCATTGCCATATCTTCGTATTATAGGAAAAAGCCATAAAGTATCTAGCTTTATGGCAAGAGGAAATAAGTAAATGAAGAAGATATGGTATGAGATTAAAAGAAAAATGAATATAGAAAATAC
>CANQMB010000014.1 GCA_947624845.1 uncultured Bacilli bacterium | reverse complement strand
GAGATATAGAAATAGAATGGAATATTGAATTTTAATAAATAATGATATTTTTGGACTTTTCCTATTCCTGCACACGGGGGTCGAGATCCCGGAACTATGTATGGGAAAATTATGGAAAAAGATTTGAATCTGGAAATTTCTCAAATTTTAAGAGATACCCTAATTTCTCGAGGAGCCATTGTTTATATGATTCGTGATGGAGATCAAGATTTATCAAGCAAATGGGATGCCAATAAAAAAAGAGGAGATCTATATAGAAGAATTTTAAAAATTCAAAAAGTAAAGAGTGATTTATATTTATCGATTCACCTAAATTGGTATGATAATTCTTATCGACAAGGAGCAGAGGTTCTCTATAACTCGATTAATCCTAAAAATAAAGTTTTAGGAGAAAGTATTATGAACCAATTCTTAAAGCACACTTATACGAGTCGTAGTTTAATTCCGACGGACTTATATATTTATCGAAATACTAGAGTGCCAGGGGTATTAATTGAATGCGGGTTTTTATCAAATCCAAATGAAAGATATTTATTACAAACAGAAAAGTATCAACGAAAAATAGCACAAGTAATTACTAGTGGAGTTATTGATTACATAAAAAAAGAGGCCTAAACCTCTATAGAAATCTCTTAATCATAATTTTCGGATAGTAATAGCGGATGATTTCCATATAATTGGAACCACTTTTGGCCATTTCATTCGCTCCAAATTGACTAAGTCCATAGCCCATACCACAGCCTCTTGTAATAAAGCGAATTTTCTTTTGATCAATAATAATTGTTACATCCTCACTCGGTAGATTTAAAAGTTTCCGAAAAGAATTTCCATCCATTGTAGTAGAACCTATTTTAATATTTTGAATTCGGTTATTATCTGTAAGAGAAAGGATTTCCATATTTTTAATTGCTTCTTTTTTCATTTGAAATATATGTTCTAATTTTTCATACTCATAATCGATGACTTTCAAGAATTGAGGGGATGCATAATCCCACAAACTAGGTCGTTTTTCCAAATAGGGATAATCTTTATGAGAAGATGTATAGCCATTGCTACAAATATGAACAAATGGAATAATATATTGATTATGATAAGTAATAAATTCACGATCTGTACTTTTGATAGCTTCTAATAACTTTTGATACGTAGAATTATAGTCTTGAATCCATATAAGTTTATAATAAGAAGGTGCTCTATAGATCTGATATGGGTTTATGGCCATAATTTTTTTATTGTCGTGCATTTCTTTTAGTGCATAAGTACGATAAAGAACAGTAAGCGCTTTTAAGGTTTCTAATTCCATCTGAAAAGAAGTATTTGCAAATAAAACGCCAAGTAGATACTCTTTTAATGTAATTTCTACAATAATATGAGTTTCTAACTCTAAAGTAACTAAATAATTTTCATCGCTGTAATCACTTTTTTCATGGACAATTTCAATATCGTCTCCTTCTTCGTTTAACTCAATCGTCTTTACAATAATTCCATCGATAATTAAGAAAGCTTTTTTTCCATGAAATTGAATATGATTATTTTTAATAAAATTTTTAGTTCTTCTTTTTAAATCTTGGTCACTGGCCTGAACTCCTAGCTCTTTTGAAAATTCATAGGCCATGGTTAGATATAAGTATAGGACATCTTCATTATTTACTTTTTTTATTTCATATCGATAAAACATAATATCACCTAACTATATTATGTTTTTTTTCTTAAGGGTTTATACAATTAGAATTTAAAATATTGATAATTTAATTTTTCATTACAATCAAGACCACTGACATAACTACGATTATCGAAAACTTCATTTAAATCGACAGAAATTCCCTGAAAATATAGATGAACTTTTTGAATAATGTGAATTGCCAACTCCAAGGCTTTTTCATATAAATCTTGAAAAGACTCTGTGCTTTTTAATTCTTTTCTTGCTGGATGTACCCACTCTTGATGATCATCGTTTAAAAGAGGCTTATAACGATCTAAAGATACATGATAGGATAAAGCATCAATACGAAAGAAACTCTTCGGTGTAAATGAATTTAATATGCGATAACAAATTCTCTTAAATCCAGTTTGGTCATAGCGAAAAATTCGAAGACAAAGAGCCATTTCTTTAAAAGATCTCTGATAAATTTTTCCCATGTTTTTTAAACCATAAGTTTTTAAGTATACAGAATCAATCACCTGTTTTAACTCTTTGGAAAAGGGAGAAAGATCAAAGAGAAAGGAATGAAATTTAAATTGATAGGGATTTTCTCCAGTTCTTTTGGCAACCATATCCATGTCGATAAAAGCTTCCATAATAGCATGCATGTTGTTGTATTTATAGGTCTCTTTTTGTCCTTTTTTCACAAATCCTGTGGAAAAAACGACAAAAGGATGTACAGTACTATCTAAACAGTAATGGGCAATACACCCATATAAATAGGAAAGAATCTCTGGATTTTGATCTAAATTTCTTTCTTTTATGATAGTAATCAAATTGATAAAAAATTTCCTCGTATCGGTTTTATGTAAAAACCCTTGTAATTTCTTTCCACTTTTTTTTCCTCGATTAGCAGGGAGAAAATCAAACATCAGAGAATCACTTCCCTGGGCAAACATTTTAAATTTTGTTAAAAAAGGTTCTAATAATTTTTTTTCTTGATAAGGTAATTTATTATATAAATCTAAGGCAAAATAACCATGAGTAATTGTTGCAGGCATAAAAATCCTCCTTATATTTGATTATAACATCTTTCATTTAAATTTCATATTTATCTGTTAATTTTTGTGTTATAATTTGATTGTAGGTGAAAATATGATAGAAAAGAAATTTAAAAATTTGGATGAACAGATTGAAATATTAAAGTTTAAGGGTGTCATCATCCAAGATGAAGATTATGCAAAAGAAGTACTACTACGTGAAAATTATTTCTTCTTAAGTGGTTATCGGTATCCTTTTTTTGAATCTAGAGAAAATAAAAAATATATCAAAGGAACTTCTTTTGAAGAAATTTATAGTCTATTCTTATTTGATCGTGCTTTTCGAAATGTTCTTTTTAAAAATTTATTAATTATTGAAAATAATTTAAAGTCGATTACTTCATATCAATTATCTAAAAAATATGGGTATCGTGAAAAAGATTATTTGAAGAGTCGAAATTTTACGCAAAAGTCAGATAAACAAAGACAAGTGAATGATTTGATCAAAAAGATGAAAAGACAAATTCGAATTAATGGCGGACAACATACCGCAACGCAACACTATGTGAGTAATTATGGATATATTCCTCTGTGGATTTTAGTAAAAGTGCTGTCCTTTGGAATTGTCAGTGAAATGTTTACGATATTGAAACCGGAGGATCAAGAAGATATTTGTGATATTTATCATATTCGTGTAGAAGATATGATGATGTATTTGCCAATTCTGGCTAACTATCGAAATTTGTGTGCGCATGAAGAGATTGTGTATGAAAATAAAACACAGCGAGAAATCGATGATACCATTTTCCATCAGTTGTTAAAAATTGAGAAAAAAGATGGAGAATATATCTATGGAAAAAATGACTTATTTGCCTTAATTATTATTATGAAACAAGTTTTAAAATATGAAGATTTTTTAAATATGACATTAGAATTAGAAAAGATTATCGATAACTTAGCATATAATTTAAAGACAATTTCTATCGATAAGATACTAGATAAAATGGGATTTCCTAAAAATTGGAAGGAACTTTCTACGATTGAAAGGAGTGTAGATTAAGATGAATAAAAATGTTAAAACAGCCGTTTTAATTGTATCTTCTTTTGTGATTGGTGCCATTCTTACGTTTTCTATATTTAAATTTACACCAATTATGGATTCGATGTTAAAAACGACAGTATTAAAAGAAAGCGGTAAAGTGATTGTGGAAGATGGTTCTTTAGCAGAAGCCGTCGATAAGGTGTATGATGCGGTGGTCTTAATTCAGAGCTATCAACAAGATCAAGTGGCATCTACGGGAACGGGATTTATTTATAAGACAGATAATCAACATGCCTATGTGATGACCAATCATCATGTCATCGATGAAGCAGAAAAAGTAGTTCTTGTTTTATCCGATGATGAAGAGGCAACTGGAAAAGTGTTAGGTTCTGACGAATATTTAGATTTAGCAGTCATTCAAATGGATAAAAAATATGCCAAAACGACAGCTAAAATTGGAGATTCTGAAAAAATGAGATTGGGAGATACCGTCTTTACGATTGGTTCTCCACTTGGTTATTCCTATCGTGGTAGTGTAACGAGTGGTAGACTTTCTGGAAAAGATCGAATGGTATCTGTCAGTGTTGGAAATTCAAGTAGTAATGATTGGGTAATGAGAGTATTACAAACCGATGCGGCTATCAACCCTGGAAATAGTGGAGGCCCTCTTTTAAATGCCAATGCGGAAGTTATTGGAATTAATTCTATGAAATTAGTTCAAGAAGAAATTGAGGGAATGGGATTTGCTATTCCGATCGAATATGCCATGAGTCATATTGATTCTTTGGAAAAAGGAGAAAAAATTGAATGGCCTGTACTGGGAATTAATATGATCGATGTTTCATCCAATAGTAGATATCGAAATCCTTATCGCATTGCAGATGGAATTGAAGAAGGGGTCATCGTCGTTTCTTTAGTGAAAGGTTCTGCCGCTGCTTCTTCTGATTTAGAAGAAGGGGATGTCATTGTTGCTATCAATGGAGAAAAAGTTTCTTCTTCTGCCTATTTAAGATATGAACTTTATAAGTATAAAGTAGGGGATGAGATTGAAATTACTTATAACCGCGACGGAAAAGAAAGAAAGACAAAAGTGAAATTAAGTAAAGGTGAATAATTCACCTTTTTTTCATGGAGTATGATATAATAGATAAAAGTTAAAGGAGTATTTATGGAAAAGGAAAAAGTAGTCATTGGAATGAGTGGTGGTGTCGATTCTTCAACAGCAGCCATTCTATTGCAAAATTCAGGATATGAAGTGATTGGTCTTTTTATGCGCAATTGGGATTCTATGGTCGATGGAGAAATTGAAGGAGCACCCACGACAACCCAAGGAATTTGTCCCCAAGAAGTCGACTATGAAGATGCCAAAAAAGTTTGTGAAAAATTAAATATTCCTCTTTATCGAAAGGATTTCATTAAAGAGTATTGGGATGATGTTTTTACTTATTTTTTAGAGGAATTAAAAAAAGGAAGAACACCGAATCCAGATATTATGTGTAATAAATATATTAAGTTCGATCTGTTTATTAAGGAAGCCAAAAGATTAGGTGCAGACTATATAGCAACTGGACACTATGCTAGAATAAAAAATGGAAAATTATTACGAGCAGTTGATCGAAATAAAGATCAAACTTATTTTCTATCCCAAGTAAGCAAAGAACAACTGAAAAATGTTTTGTTTCCAGTTGGTGAATTGGAAAAGCCGAAAGTTCGAGAAATTGCCAAACAGTACGATTTAATTACGGCTGAAAAAAAGGACTCTACCGGGATTTGTTTTATTGGAGAAAGAAATTTTACCAACTTTTTAAAAAATTATTTACCGAATCAACCAGGAGATATCATTCATATTGAGACGAAAGAAGTCGTAGGAGAACATATGGGTTTAATGAACTATACGATTGGTCAAAGAAGAGGTCTTCACGTTGGTGGAAGCAAAGAAAGAATGTTTGTCGTTGGAAAAGATTTAGAAAAAAATATCTTATATATTTGTACTGGTGAAGATAATGATTACTTGATCAGCGATTCTTGTTTAGTGGAAGATATCAATTATTTAGGAGACGAAAAAATAACGAAATGTACTGCAAAATTTCGTTATCGCCAAGAAGATGTTCCCGTTGAATTAGAATGGAAAGAAAAAGAAGTACTCGTGAAATACCCCCAAGGGGTCAAAGCAGTAACCCCGGGACAGGCCTGTGTATTTTATGATGGTGAAGAATGTCTCGGTGGTGGAATTATAAAAGAAGTTCGTAAAAATAACGAAAAACTTTGGTATTTATAGGAAAATATAAAATGAGAGATTCAAAAGAAGTCATGGATCAGTTCATGAAAACTTGGAAAAACATGATGAAATATCAAGAGATAAAATTGGATGTACTTCAGCCGAACTATGAGGATTTTGAACGTGCTTATTCCCTAGAAAAGAAAATTGTGGCCACCCAAGAATCAAAAGAGGAACAAAATTCAAAAGCAAAACTTTTAGTGAAGAAGGAAAATATTGACTACCACCCCTAGGGGGTGGTATAATTTTTGTGGTGATGAATAAAATGAAAGAAACAAAGAAAAAGATGAGAACAGATGAAAATAAAAAGAGTTTAAGTACGAGATTAAAAACCATCGAAGGGCAAGTTCGTGGAATTGAAAAGATGGTAGCAGAAGATCGTTATTGTAGTGATATATTAATTCAAATTTCAGCAGTTACGAAGTCTTTGAAAAGTGTTGCTAACGAAATTTTAAAAGAACATCTTTCTAGTTGTGTTGTTTCAGATATTCAAGAAGGAAAGATCGAAATTTTAGATGAAGTGATGGAACTGATTAAAAGATTGGATTAGGAGGTTAGAAAATGAAAGTAATATTGAAAGTAGGAGGAATGAGCTGCAGCGCTTGTTCTAGTGGTCTAGAAAAATATTTAAATAAACAAAAAGGAGTTCTTTCTGCTCAAGTAAATTTAGTAATGGCCCAAGCTTCGATTGAATATGAAGGAATTTCTATCGATGATTTGGAACGCTTCATCAAAGAAGCTGGTTTTGAAAGTTTAGGAGTCTATTTAGGAGAAAAAGAGGAACAAGAAGAAAATTCCAAGACAAAATTTATTTTATTTGGTCTACTAGCAGTCTTAGTACTCTATATAGCAATGGCCCCTATGATGGGACTTCCTATTGTTTCTTATTTAGATAAAAATAAATATCCGCTAAATTATGCTTTTTCTCTTTTGATCCTCACCATTCCATTTTTTACGTTTTCTATGGATATATTTCAAAGCGGAATTAAAAATTTATACCATAAAATGCCCAATATGGATACGCTGGTCTCTTTAGGTGTTTTTACTAGTTTAGCCTACAGTCTATTTAGTATTTTTATGATGGGAATGGGTCACTTGGAATATGTAGAAAAACTATATTTTGAGTCTTGCGCTCTCGTGTTGTTTTTTATAAAAATAGGGAGAGAAATTGAACATCGAAGTCAAGAAAAAACAAAAGAAGCATTAAAAGACCTTGTTCAAATCACACCAAGTAAAGCCACGATGAAAAAGGGAAAAAAAGAAATCGAAGTGACTTTGGATGAAATCAAAAAAGGAGATATTTTAATTAGTAAGCCAGGAGAAAAAATTGCCGTCGATGGGGTAATCGTGAAAGGAAATGCACATTTTGACGAGGCATTTATTACAGGAGAAGCCAGGCCTATCTCCAAAAAAGAAGAGGATAAAGTTATTGCCGGAAGTATTAATTTTGATGGATATATCGAATATAAAGCAGAAAAAATTGGAAAGGATTCGATGATTTCTGAAATTGTTCGTTTAGTGGTAGAAGCGACCAATACGAAGAGCAAAATTCAAAGACAGGCGGATAGAGTATGCAGTTATTTTGTCCCAGTAATTTTAGGAATTGCCCTTGCTTCATTTTTAGGATACTGTTTCTTTCAAGATCCAAGCCGAGGATTGAATGCTTTTGTAACAACTTTGGTCGTTGCCTGTCCTTGTGCTTTAGGACTTGCCACCCCATTAGCCATCGTCATCAGTGAAGGTGTTTGTGCCAAAAGAGGAATTTTAGTAAAATCGAGTGAAGTGTTAGAAAACGCCCATAAAGTAGACACCATTGTCTTCGATAAAACAGGAACCTTGACCTATGGTAATTTAAAAATAGGAACGATCAAAAATTTAAGTAATTATAAAGAAAAAGAATTGATGACGATTCTCTGCAGTTTAGAAAAAGCCTCTACACATCCAATAGCGAAAGCTTTTCATGAAGAGGAAGTAGAAAAAAAATTAAAATTAAAGGAAGTTACGAATTTTAAAAATTTCGCTGGCTTTGGAATCATAGGGGAGATAGAGAAAAAGACGTATGCGATTGGAAATTATAAATTATTAGGGAAATTAAAAATAAAAAATGATTATTTAAAAGAAGAAGAACTTTTAGCCAAGGAAGGAAAAAGTATTGTCTATGCGATAGAGGAGAAAAAAATAATTGCACTACTAGGAATTGAAGATATGTTAAGAGAAAGTGCAAAAGAGACAATTCATACATTAAAGAAGATGAATAAACGAGTTCTAATGTTAACGGGAGATCATTTCCAAACTGCCCAGGTCATCGCTCAAAAATTAGGAAATATCGAAGTGATTGCCGATGTTCTTCCTAAAGAAAAAAATCAAGTAATTCAGGATCTTCTAAAAGAAGGAAAAGTAATGATGGTAGGAGACGGAATTAATGATGCACCGAGTCTGGCAATTTCAACTGTAGGGGTATCTATTCACAGTGGAACAGATATTGCTATGAATTCTGCGGATATTGTTCTATTAAACGATCGTTTAGAAAAAATTCCAGAATTATTACAGATTAGTCAGAAGACGTTTAGAAATATTAAACAAAATTTATTTTGGGCCTTTTTCTATAATTTATGTATGATTCCAATTGCCATTGGATTATTTACGCCTTTTGGAATTACAATGAATCCCATGATGGCTAGTATAGCTATGACTTTAAGCAGTTTAACCGTAGTTGCGAACTCTCTTCGTTTAAAAAAAGTAAAATAGAAAGAAGGAAGTGTAGTGGAAAGATATCAAGAAATAGAAAGAAGTATCATTAAAAAATTTCGTAAAGATATCTGGAGTAAATTTGTAAAAGCAGTAAAGGAATATGAATTAATTCGTGAAAATGATCATCTCATGGTCTGTATGAGTGGAGGAAAAGATTCGTTTCTTTTAGCCAAATGTATTCAAGAACTAGAAAGGCATGGAAAAGTAAAATTTGATGCACATTATGTGGTTATGAATCCAGGATATCGAGAAGAAAATGTGAATCTGATTATTGAAAATGCGAAATTGTTAAATATCCCAATAGAGATGTTTGAAAGTGATATTTTTAATGCCATCAATCATGTGGAGTTAAAAAGTGCCTGTTATTTATGTGCTAGAATGAGGCGAGGATGTCTCTATAGTAAAGCACAAGAGTTGGGATGCAATAAAATTGTCTTAGGCCATCATTTGAATGATGTGATTGAAACAACATTACTTTCGATGTTTTATGGAGCAGAGATGAAGACGATGATGCCGAAGTTACACAGTGATCATTTTGAAGGTTTAGAATTAATTCGCCCCCTTTACTTTATAAAGGAGGAATCCATTCTTGCCTGGAAAAAAGATAATCACTTGCAATTTCTAAATTGTGCCTGCCAGTTTACGGAAAAAATGGTGATTGATGAAGATTTAAGTAAAAGAAAAGAAATGAAAGAATTGATTCAGAGATTAAAAAAGAACAATCCCAATATCGAATACAACATCTTAAAAGCTTTAGATAATGTAAATTTAAATTGCGTCGTCGGATTTAAAAAAGAAGGAAAATATCAAAGTTTTTTAACAGAATATGAAAATAAGGGATAGGGGAAACTCTATCTCTTTTGATTGAAATATTGAGAATTAGAAGAATTGTTTGTATAATGAAAAAAAAGTCTGTGTGTTTAGAAAGAAGGTAGAAATATGATTATCGATGGGAAGGAAATTCGCAGAGTCAAAGTAGAAGAATTAAAACAAAAATTAAAAAGTACAGAAAGAAAATTAGGATTAGCAGTAGTACAAGTCGGAAATGAAGAAGCGAGTAATGTCTATATCCGACAAAAAGAAAAGTTGGCTTTGTCGCTAGGTTATGAGTTTGTTCATAAAAACTTTTCGGAGGATATTTCAGAACGTGTTTTAATAGGTGAATTACAAAAGTTAAATGAAAATGATCAAATTGATGGAATTATCGTTCAAATGCCTTTACCCAAACATCTAGATGCGAATATCATCCAAAATACGATTCTTCCCAGTAAAGATGTGGATGGACTTACTTATGTGAATGCAGGAAAACTAATTCAAAATGTAGAGGGGTTAGTTCCCTGTACACCAAAAGGAATTTTAGATTTATTAGAAGAAGAACAAATTGAATTAGAGGGAACCAATGTCGTAGTGATCGGTCGAAGTATTCTAGTTGGAAAACCGATGGCCAATCTTTTAGTAAATAAAAATGCAACTGTTATGTTATGTCATTCTAAGACAAAAAATTTAAAAGAAATTACGAAGTGTGCTGATATCATTATTGTTGCGGTTGGCAAAAAACATTTTTTAACGGAAGAAATGGTAAAAGAAAATGCAGTAGTCATCGATGTGGGAATGAATCGAGATCATGGAAAGTTATACGGTGATGCTGATTTTGAAAATTTAAAAGATAAATGTAGTTATATTACCCCAGTTCCCGGTGGTGTAGGGCCTATGACTGTCTATGAATTGATGAATAATGTCCATTTGGCTTATACTTTAAGAAAAAAATAAGAACTTATAATTTAAAGGCCATAAAGCTATATACTTTATGGTCTTTTATTTCTGCTTGAAAACTAAAAATAATATACAATAAATTAAAGAAATAGGCAATGTTTTACTCATTATTTCTCTTGTTTTGTAGTCAAATATTTTTTGGTGAAACAAAGAAAAATCAAGTGATACGACAAATTTCGACAAAAGATAAAATTAGTCAAATTTTTAGTCAAAGTAAAAAAAAGATTGAAAAATAAAGCCAAAAAAACTCAAAACCATAAAGTATATAGATTTATGGTAAGGAGTAAAAATATGAAGAAGAGAAATTTGAGAATATTAGAAATCTTGGGAGGCATTCTTTTTGCCCTATCCAGTAGTGTTTTATCTTTTGAACTCATTCCTATAAAATATTATAGTATTATCAATATGTTATTTACTTGTTTTGTATCATTTATTTGTGCCGCTATCTATTATAAAAATACATATCGGGATAGTATTCAAATTACGAAAAAAAATCTTCTATTTACACTTTTTGTGGTAATAGGATCCATTGTGATATTAAGAAAATTTTATTTTACAAAAGCTTTAGTAGTTCAAGATTCTTTTCAAAAGTATGGGTTTAATCCGTTTGAACTTCAGTATTTTATATTATCTTTCTTTTCAATTGTATATTTAGTTCAACGGGTTTTATATAAAATAAAAACATGGCTTTTAGACTTTTATAAAAGTCTAAACTCATGGGAAAAAAAGGCATATGCCGTTGCCACTGCTTCTTCTATTTTTTTAATTGTCTTGGCCTATACTACCAATTATCAGTGGTTCTTTCAATATGATAAAGTTTATTCTATTGACTCGGGAGATGTTTTTGGAAATTTTGTACATTCCTCTGTTTATTGGAGCGTTCGTCATCCACTCTATGGTCTTTATAGTTTCCCTTTATATGCCATTATTAATGTGATTGCGAAAAACATTGCAACAGGACAACTTTATACGGTGATCATGGCCATCTTATTACAAATAATCAATTCCCAATTTTTAATTTTAGTTGGTTTATTAATTGAAAAACTAGCCAAAAAGAAAATTGTTTTCATACTCTATATGCTTTCTTTTCCGACTCTTTTATTTACTTTGTTTTTGGAAAAATATCAAGTGTGTGTCTTTTTACTAGTTTTGTACTTCTATACGCTTTGTACGAATAAAGAAAAATCCAAAATTCCACTCATCGCTGCAGCCGGTACGATCTTAACGAGTGCCATTGCTTCCGTTTGTGAATTTTTTGTAGATGATTCATTAAAAAACAAAATTAAAAAGTTATTCTCTATTTTAATTTTAGCGATATTGGCCTTTATCTGCTTTGGTCGCGCTCATGTTTTTGTCTATGGTTTATCTGAAATTCACGAAATAACTACAAAGTTTACGGCAACGAATTTTTCATTGCTACAAAATATAATTTTGACAACGAAGATGATTCAACACTGTTTTATTGCCTTGCCATCGACCGTGACTAACCATATTTATCTTTGGACTAGTCTATATGAAAAATTTAGTTTTATTTCAATTTTATTAATTGGAGTTATGGTTGTTGGAATGATTCATAAAAGAAAAGATCTTTTTACGAAGATAAATACTTTTTGGTTTCTTTTTGCATTTTTCCTTTTTGTTGTGATAAAATGGAGTAGTGGAGAAGCACCATTATTTTCAATTTATTTTTCATGGGCAATGATTCCTCTTTTTGTCGAAGGGTGTGATTTCCTAATTCATAAATTGAAATGGAATGCTAAATGGATATATGGGCTCTTTACTTTCTTTATGGTAATGGTCAATTGGATTACCATACTAGATATTTGGCGGTATTTAAGTTTGCTATAACATGAAGGAGATTCAAAATGAGCAAAAAAACAGTAAGACAATCCAATATAGAATTATTAAGAATCATCTCTATGCTACTGATTATCAGTTTTCACTATGTATATAAGAGTGGCTATGTTTTTGAAACTTTAAACTTAAATTCTTTTATCGTAAAAGTATTTTATTTATTTGGAGAACTTGGAGTCAATATATTTTTCTTAATTACAGGTTATTTTATGATCGATGGGAAATTTTCTTTTCGAAAATTAATTCATCTCTTGTTGGAAATTGAATTTTATCATTTGATTAGTATGGCGATTGCTTTAAATCTTGGCATTCATTCTATATATAGAAAAAGAGATTGGTTTCTTTTATTTTTCCCAACCATCCTAAATGATTATTGGTTCGTCACTGTCTATGTATTAGTCTATTTATTTTCTCCTTATTTCAACATATTAATTCAAAATCTAAAAAAGAAAGACTATCAAAAATTGTTATTTATTTTATTGACAGTCTTCTGTATTATTCCTACTTTTTTTGGATTCTTTTATAATACGTCAGAAACATTATTAAATTATTCTAGGCTTATATGGGCCATTGTTATCTATTTTGTTGGGGCTTATCTTAAGAAATATCCAATTAAATATTACGATACGATTCCAAAATCTATATTATGGGGAAGTCTCTCTTTTTTACTTATGGTTCTTGCCATTCCAATTATTTATTATTTTAGAGATATTTTTTCTAAAATTGGTACAGAAGAAGTGGCCTATTTTTGGACGCCGAACAATATTTTAATGTTGATTACGAGTGTTTCTTTATTTGAAGTGTTCTTAAAAATAAAAATCAAACCTAATCGAATGATTAATAAAATTGCCTCAACTACTTTAGGAATTTATATTCTACATGATGGTAAATTAAATACATATATGTGGTCTCTTTTGAAAACTAAAGAACACTTGCAAGGAGAACATTTAATTTTATACATTCTTCTTTCTTCTATCATTATTTTTATTAGTTTTGCTATTGTTGACTTCACGAGGCAAGGGATTGATACGATCTGTAGAAAACTGATTCAAAAGTGGAAAGAGAAGAAAAATTCGACTGCACTTTCAACGTAGAGCAAGGGATGATGACATCCCTTTTTTCTATGGCTTGACAGCTGTATATAACCTGTATATAATAAATATATACAAGGAGAAGCTTATGGAAATTATTATTAGTAATTCAAGTAAAATTCCAATTTATGAACAGATCAAAGAACAAATCAAGGGAAAAATTGTAACGAATGAATTAAAAGCGGGAACTTTACTGCCATCGATTCGAAATTTGGCAAAAGATCTTCGATGTAGTGTCATTACGACCAAAAATGCATATGAAGAATTGGAAAAAGAGGGTTATGTAACCATGATCCCCTCCAAGGGAATTTACGTAGCAGAGATTAATAAAGAATTGGTGAAAGAAGAACAGTTAAATAAGATAGAAAATTTTGTAGATAAAGCAGTGACAATGGCCAAAATGAATGGAATTGAAGAAAAAGTAATCATAGAGATGATTCATATTTTATATGAGGAGGATAGTGAAAATGAAAAATATTCTAGAAGTTAAAAATTTAAATAAAAAATATGATAATTTTGAATTAAAAGATGTTTCTTTTTCCTTACCTGAGGGAATGATTATGGGCTTTATTGGTGAAAATGGGGCCGGAAAGACGACCACGATTAAGGCACTTTTGAATATCATAAAAAAAGATAGTGGAGAAATTCAGCTATTGGGGAGAGATCATTTAAAAGAAGAAAAGCAAATAAAAGAAGAAATCGGGGTTGTACTCGATGATATGTTTTTCCCCGAAATTTTAACGGCACGGGATATCAATCGGATAATGAAAGATGTTTATAAAACTTGGGATTCTAATCTATTTAATCAATACTTAGAAAAGTTTTTACTTCCTTCCAATAAGCCAATCAAAACGTTTTCTAAAGGAATGAGAAAAAAATTAGAAATTATTACTGCCTTGGCTCATCATCCAAAA
Organism: uncultured Bacilli bacterium; assembly: GCA_947624845.1. Lineage (GTDB taxonomy): Bacteria > Bacillota_I > Bacilli_A > RF39 > UBA660 > MGBC119817. Next base: position 3,336 of record CANQMB010000014.1, on the reverse strand, counting down.
TTATTAATTTTAGATGAACCAACATCAGGACTCGATCCAATTGCGAGAACAGAGGTGCTCGATTTATTTCAAGATTTTATTCAAAATGAGACTTGTTCGATTTTATTATCCAGCCATATGACGACAGATTTAGAACATATTGCAGATTACATTACTTTTATCAATCAAGGAAAAATTCTTCTATCAAAAACGAAAGATGAAATACTTGAGCAATATGGTATTGTCAAATGTCGGGAGGAAGAGTTTCAAAAAATAGATCCCAAAGATTATATACGATATAAGAAAAACAAATATCAGTATGAAATATTAATAGAAAATCAACAGGAATTTAAAAAGAAATATGATATTAAAACCATTGATAAGATGACACTCGATGATTTGATGATTTTAATGATAAAGGGGGAAAAATCATGTTAGGATTTATTAAAAAAGATTTTGCATTGATGAAAAATAATTTTATGTTATTAGTCATTTTATTAGTTTTCTATATTGCTATGGGAATCAGTGGAGAAATCGATATTTCTATTATATTACCATTCATTAGTGTTTTGGTGATGATTTCTACTTTTAGTTATGATGATTTCAATCATTGGAATGCCTATGCAAGTTGTCTACCCGATGGCAGAAAAAATTGTGTAAAAGCGAAATATGTAGCCACAATTTTATTAATTTTTCTAGTGACAACGATTACGATGGTACTATCCATTCTTCTTTCTTCTCTTCATACCAAAAATATAGATTATACTTATATTTTATATACGATGGTAGGAGAAATCTTCGGAACGATTTTAGTTTTATCCATCATGTATCCCATTATCTATAAATTTGGAATTGAAAGAGCTAGAATTATTATTTTTATCATGGTATTTGGAATTGGTATTCTAGGAGGATTTCTTTTAAACTTTATAGATGTGGCAAATATTTTAAATCTATTTTCATTCTTAAAAAACGATTGGGTCATCACTTTAATTCTTTCGAGTCTCCTTCTTTTATATATATCGTGTCAAATTTCATTAAAAATACAACAAAAGAAGGAATTTTAAGAAGACAAAAAACAAGTCCATTTGGATTTGTTTTTTGTTTCAAGATTGTAAGAGTCAAAAAGAAAAAGCCATGGTATAATAAAAAGGAAATGAGATGATTCCATTGATAAAAATTATGATTATAGAAGATGAAGAAGTCATTGCCAAAGAACTTTCTTCTTTGCTTGTTGAAAATAATTATCAACCTATAATATTGGAAGATTTTGAAGATCCAATTCCCAAGATTTTAAAGTTAAAACCAGATTTAATTTTATTAGATATTAATATTCCTAAAATAGATGGGAAGTATTTGCTACAAAACATAAGAAAAATTTCTGATATACCTGTGATCATGGTTACGAGCAAGAATTCGGAAATCGAAGAAGCGTTATCGATTTCCTATGGTGCTGATGATTATGTTACAAAACCGTATAATCCTAATATTCTTCTTTTAAGAATTGGAGCAGTGTTAAAAAGAACAACAACAAATTACAATATAAATGGAAATGAATTAACTTATAAAGAATTAAAATTTGATTCTCAAAAAGGAATAATTAAAAAAGATGATATAGAAATCGAATTAACAAAAAATGAAATGATTATTTTTTCTTATTTATTAAATCGTCAAAATAAAATTGTGACTCGTGAAGAATTGATGACAACATTGTGGGATAATTCAGAGTATATTAATGAAAATGCTTTAACAGTTAATATCAGTAGACTTCGAAATAAATTAAAAGAAATTGGCTATGCAGATGCAATAGATACAAGAAAGGGAATAGGGTACATTTTATCATGAAAATAGGTGCGTATTTTAAAGATAATTTATATAAGTTATTTGTATTTATCTTTTGTTATGTTTTCAATTTACTTATCTTCTTTGCATTTAAAGTAGATAAATCCGTTATTCTATCTTCCTCATTTTTGTATCTTCTTTGTTTTCTACTTATTTTATTCATCCCCTATTTTAGAAAGAAAAAATTTTATGATAATTTACTTGCAAATATCGCTTCTCTTGATAAAAGCTATTTGGTATTAGAAACTTTATCTAAACCAGAATTTTATGAAGGGGAATTACTCGTGTCTGCATTATATGAAATCAATAAATCGATGAATGAAAATGTAAGATTTATAGAAGAACATATGCAAGATTTTAAAGAGTATATTGAAATGTGGATTCATGAAGTTAAAATTCCACTTTCTACTTTGGTTTTAATAAGTAATAATCATAAAGACCAATTTGATAAAAAGACAAAATTACAATTAAAAAGATTAGAAGATTATGTAGATCAAGTTCTTTACTATGTTCGATCAGAAAATGCTGAAAAGGATTATTTAATAAAAGAGACAGATTTATCCAAAGTGATTAAAAATGTAGGTCTTAAAAATATGGATGACTTATTAGAAAATAAAATAGATTATATTGTAGAAAATGTCCAATATAAAATATTAACGGATTCTAAATGGTTAGAATTTATTTTAGGACAAATAATGAATAATAGTATTAAGTATAGAAGAAATATTGATAATTCTTATATTAAAATATTTGTTCAAGAGGCACAGGAAAAAACAACTTTAGTAATTGAAGATAATGGTATTGGAATTAAGAAATCAGATTTAAAACAGGTATTTGATAAATCATTTACAGGAGAAAATGGAAGAAATACAAATCAATCGACGGGAATGGGATTATTTATTGCTAAAAATATGTGTAAAAAATTAGGACATAAAATAGAGATAGAGTCTAAATATAATGAATACACAAGAGTGTATATAACATTCGCAAAAAACAAATATTATGATGTTTTAAAATAAATGTTACAAAATTGTAATGTTTTGTAATATTAAAGATGCGACAAAATAGTTTTTTTGGATTATTATGTTTACGAAAGGAGAAAGATTTTATGGAAAATATTTTAAAAGTAGACAAAATTGAAAAATACTATGGTAGTCGTTCATCTTTAACGAAAGCGATAGATAATTTATCTTTTGAAGTAGAAAAAGGTGAATTTTTATGCTTCATGGGAGCCTCTGGTTCAGGAAAAACAACTCTTTTAAATTGTATCTCCACGATTGATAAAGTAACAAGTGGACATATCTTGGTTGGAGGTGTTGATATAACGAAATTAAAAGGTAATGAACTTAATAAATTTAGAAGAGAAGAATTGGGCTTTATCTTCCAAGATTTTAATCTACTCGATACTTTAACAGCCTATGAAAATATTGCTCTTGCTTTATCTATTCAAAATGTTAGTTCCTCTTTAATAGAACAAAAGATAAAGAAAGTTGCTGAAGAATTAGATATAAAAGATGT